>JAWODN010000076.1:0-106584 GCA_046483285.1 Candidatus Aminicenantota bacterium
AAGGCGGCCTTTTCGAAGGCCGCTTTCCCGCCTTTTTCTTCCTGCATCAATCAACTGCGCCTGTGGACGATTTTTTCTTCTTTATATATTTTATAAAGGGTCCGCCTCCGGGCGGACCCTTCCCTCCCTTTTTCAGGGACTTCACTATCAGAGATGATAATCTCTTCTGAACGGCTGCCATGGATGAAAACCGGGGCTGCCCGGATGTGCGGCGCTGAGCATGATACTGCGGTTTTTCGCCGGGCGCACCCCGCCGTTAAACAGATGCCGGGAAACCGTCCCGCAGCCCGGGCGAGCCCCCGGAGAACCGGCCTCATATGAACCAGGGGGTGGGGAATATTACCCCTATGCTGTTTTTGCGGACCGGCGGTTTCAGCTTCCCTTGTGCCCGGAGTGTTAATATCTTATTTGTTAACTATAACTTAAAAGATGTATTTTATTTGAAAAAACACCAATTATATTGGCACATTAATTGCATTTATTTTTGTCATGAGGTATGATGATATGAATAAGATTGAGCGAAAAATCTTGATCATCGATCCGGACAGCAAGGAAAGAAATCAACTGGCCGAATATTTTATTAAGAAAAAATATTCCGTTGAAACGGGAGAAGGATTAACAGATGCGGTGAAAAAACTGGCTCAAAATCATTATCCTTGCATCATCATAGATGTTGACCTCCCTGAGATGAAAGGATATGATGCTGTTTCCATAATAAAAAACATTGAGCCTAAAACCAAAGTCATCGTGACCACTAAAAAGAACTCAAAAAATTTAGAAGCCAAAGTCCGCGAACAGGATATATTTTTTTACTTCATCAAATCTTTCGGCAAGGAAGAATTGAAGCTTGCAATTAATAATGTCTTCAGCAAATAAAGGAGAAATAAAATGGAAAAAGCTAAAGCCAAGGTCATGATCATCGACGATGATCCGGACTTCAGAGATGCCATTTCCCCCATCCTGCATTCCGCCATGTACGAAGTCGTCACCGCCTCAAATCCACAGGAAGGCAAAGAAAAAATTCTGAAGGAAAAACCGGATCTGATCTTGCTCGACATCATGATGGACAGCCTTTTTGACGGTTTTTCTCTCTGCCACGCCATCAAAACCTCCAAAGAATTCAAAGACGTCCAAAATACTCCGGTTATATTCGTATCCGCTGTCAAAGAAATAACCGGTTCCCGCTTCAAATTCAAAGGAGAAGAAGAAGGGATGTGCGGCCCCGACGACTACATCGACAAACCGGTTAAACCGGATGAATTGATTTCCCGAATAGAAAGGCACTTGAAAAAATGAAAGCCGAAAACCCTCAGAACAGACCTCCTGCCGGTTTAAATAAAAAAGAATCCCAACTGAAAGATTCTTTTCTGCAGCAGATTGAAAATTTCCCTGGCGGAGAAAGTCTGAAAAAGTGCATTCAATGCGGAACCTGCACCGGAACCTGCCCAGTCAGTTACACCATGGACATCACTCCCCGGGAAATCATCGCTCTCTTCAGGGCCGGGGATATTGAATCCATTCTGTCAAGCCGGACCATTTGGATATGCGCATCCTGTTATTCCTGTACAGTCCGCTGCCCCCAAGGCGTTAAAGTGACTGATATTTTATACACTTTGAAAAGGCTGGCTATTGAAAACAAAATTTTTCCGAAAAAATTTCCGGTTTACGCTCTGTCCAATGCGTTTGTTAGATTCACCAACATGTTCGGGCGAAGCTACGAGCCCGGCCTCATTCTTTCCTATTACCTGCGGACCAATCCTCTCAAACTATTTGGGATGCTGCCTCTTTTTTTAAAAATGGCTCCGCGGGGCCGGATCGGAATGCTGCCCCAAAAAATCAAAGGTAGAAAGAATTTTTCCAAGATACTGAAAGAAGCCGACATAATGGAACATATCGTTCCAGCCCAGGAATCTTAATTTTTTATTAACTCTTCTGGTTTTCTTTCTTATCATCACCCGGAGGTAAAAATGCCGTATGCCTATTATCCCGGTTGTAGTCTGGAATCTTCCGCCAAAGGCTACAACGAATCGGTACATTTCGTTTTTAATTCCCTGGGAGAGGAATTAAAGGAAATTGATGACTGGAACTGCTGCGGAGCGACCTATTACATGGCCACAAAGGAAACCATATCCTTGGTTATTTCCGCGCGGAACCTCGCTCTGGCCGAAAAGCAAGGCCTGGACGTAGTGGCCCCCTGCAGTTCATGCTACACCATTCTCTATAAAACCAATGAAATCTTAAAAAATAATTTTATTTTAAAAGAAAAGGTTAACCAGGCATTACGAAAAGACGGCCTCGAATACAATCTGAGTGTCAATGTGAGGCATCCTCTTGAAGTCCTGGTCAACGACATCGGCATCAAGACCATCGCCGGCAAAGCCGCTCATTCGCTGAAGGGGATTAAACTCGCCCAGTACTATGGATGCCAGATCGTCCGGCCTGACCGCGGCCTGGATGACAAAGACGATCCGCAAATGATGGATTCACTCTGCGGCGCACTGGGGGCGGAAAATGTCTACTTTCCTTTAAAAGTGGAATGCTGCGGGGGCATGCTCATGACCACTTACCCGGACTTGGGTCTGGAATTGAACAAAAAAATCCTGGACTGCGCCCGGGACAACGGAGCCGATGCCATCGTAACAACTTGTCCTCTCTGCCAAATCAACCTGGAAGCTTATCAAAAGAAAATCAACAAGAAATTCAAGACAAACCACAATATGCCGGTCCTGTTTTTCACCCAGGCAGTGGGGCTGGCACTGGGAGGAAAACCCAAGGAACTGGGATTGAACCGGACTCTTATTCCTTTTGAATACACCCAAACCGCTAGGGAGGAAGCAAAATGACGGACAAAAGCCAAGACGTTCGTATCGGAGTTTATATCTGCCATTGCGGCTCTAATATCGCAGGAACGGTTGACGTGGAAAAAAACCGGGATGACATGAAAGGGCTGGACGGCGTTGAAGTCGTCCGTGATTATAAGTTTATGTGCTCGGAGCCGGGGCAGGATTTAATTATAAAGGACATCAAAGAAAAAGGCCTGAACCGGGTGGTGGTCGCATCCTGCTCCCCGCTGATGCATGAACCGACTTTCCGGAAAGCCTGTGAAAAAGCCGGGCTGAACCGGTATCTTTTTCAGATGGTCAACATACGGGAACAATGTTCCTGGGTTCATAAAGACATCGCCAAAGGCACGGAAAAAGCCTCTTCACTCATCCGGGCGGCCATCCAGAGGGTAACGCACCAACAGCCCTTAACCCCTGTCAAAGTCAATGTCCATCCGGACACTTTGGTTGTGGGCGGGGGCATTGCGGGTATTCAAGCCGCTCTTGAGATCGCCGAGTCCGGCAATAAAGTTTACCTGGTTGAAAAGGAATCCACCATCGGCGGGAAAATGGCCCGCTTTGACAAAACCTTTCCCACCTTGGACTGCTCGGCTTGCATCTTAACCCCGAAAATGGTATCAGCGAGCCAGCATGACAACATTGAGCTTATCAGCTACAGCGAAGTGGAAGAGGTGGAGGGCGCCATGGGGGATTTCCAAGTGAAGGTGAGGAAAAAAGCCCGCTATGTTAAAAACGACTGCACCTCTTGCGGAGAATGTTCCCAGGCCTGCCCGGTCAAAATCCCCAACCCCTTCGAGGAAAACCAGTCTATGCGCTCCGCTGTTTATAAAACGTTCCCTCAGGCTATCCCCAATACTTTTGTTATCGAAAAAGAAGACCGGCCTCCTTGCCGTGAAACCTGTCCCATCGACCAGGAAGCTGCTGGATATGTGGGCTTGATCGCAGAGAAACGTTTCGAAGAAGCCGCCCGGCTGATCCGGCAGCAGAACGCTCTTCCTGCCATATGCGGCCGTGTCTGTTACCACCCCTGTGAATCCGAATGCAACCGGAAATTCGTCGACCAGCCCGTAGCCATAAAAAACCTTAAGCGGTTTGTTATCGACTGGGAAATGGCCAATAAAGGCGCTCCTGTTGTTCCGGAAATAACAGAAAAAAAGGAAGAAAAAGTGGCCGTCATCGGTTCCGGCCCCGCCGGACTGGTCTGCGCCCATGATCTCGCCCTGCAGGGTTTTCAGCCGACCGTTTTTGAAAAACTGCCGGCTGCCGGAGGGATGCTGGCGGTGGGAATACCGGAATACCGGCTCCCCGCTGAAATCCTGCAAAGAGAAATTGACGCCGTCAAGCAATTAGGCGTGACCATCAAAACCGGAGTCTCACTGGGAAAAGATTTCACCCTGGATTCCCTGAAAAAGCAGGGTTTCAAAGCCGTTTTTATTGCCACCGGAGCCCATCTGAGCCTGAAAATGGATATTCCCGGAGAAGCGGAAAATGAAGGGGTTTACCACGGGGTGGATTTTTTGAGAAATATCCGCCTCAATCAGCCCCAGCCGGTCGGAAAACGGGTCGCCGTTATTGGCGGCGGCAACACGGCTGTTGACGCAGCCCGGACCGCGCTCCGCTGCGGAGCTGAAGAAGTCAGTATTCTCTACCGGCGCACCCGCAAAGAAATGCCGGCTGAAGAAATTGAAATTCATGCTGCTGAAGAAGAAGGGGTTAAAATTAATTATCTCACCGCTCCTGTGGAAGTGATCGGCCGCAACGGCAAGCTCACCGCCCTCAAAAATATAAAGATGGAGTTGGGCAAACCGGATTCCAGCGGTCGGCGCCGCCCGGTTCCGATTGAAGGCAGCGAATATGAAATGGACATGGATACGGTCATCATCGCAGTCAGTCAATCCCCGGAAATGAATTACGTGGACGACAAAACCGGACTCAACTTAACCAAATGGAACACCATCGTCGTGGATCCGGAAAGTATGCAGTCCGATTTGGACTGGGTCTTTTCGGGAGGAGATGTGGTGCACGGCCCTGATGCCGTCATCACTGCCATGGGAGACGGAAAGCGCGCGGCGGAATCCATCGGGAAATTCCTGAGAAAAGAACCGCTGCAGGATTTTCGAACCCGGCGGTGTCCCCCTCTTCCTGAACACAGCGAAAACAGCCGGCCTCACAGTTACGCCCCTCCCTTTAACCAAACGGAAAAAATCTCCCGCACCACCATGCCGGAACTTGATCCGGAAAAAAGACGCCGGAATTTCGATGAAGTCGAATTAGGATACTCCGAAGAAGACGCCGTGCGGGAAGCAAAAAGATGCCTTCATTGCGGCATCTGCATCGAATGCCATGCCTGTGAAACCGTCTGCGAAGCTTTATGCATAGATCATGAGATGAAGGAAGAAATCCAGGAAATCAATGTGGGGCAAATCCTGGTCACCACCGGTTTTCAAACTTTGATGACGCCCGACATTTTAAAGCCGTACGGATATGGGAAGTTCGACAATGTCTACACCAGCCTGGAATTTGAAAGAATCGTCAGCTCAACCGGACCCACCGGCGGATCCATCCTCATGAAAAACGGAAAAGAACCCAAGGCTATCGGCATTGTTCACTGTGTCGGGTCCAGGGATATCAACGCTCATCCTTACTGCTCCCGGGTGTGCTGCATGTACGCCTTGAAATTCGCCCACTTGGTAAAGGACCGCACCAAAGCCGAAGTCTTCCAGTTTTATATTGACATGAGAGCTTTCGGTAAGGGCTATGAAGAGTTCTACTCCAGGATCTTAGAGGAAGACGTGAATGTGATCCGTGGAAAAGCGGCCGAGGTCTTCCGGCAGGGACACACTCAAAACGGGGATTCCCCCTTGATCATCCGGTGCGAGGACACCTTGGCCAAACGTTACCGGGAGATTCCGGTGGATATGGTGGTTCTCTGTAACGCCATCGAGCCCCAGGCAGATGCGGAAAAAATTCAGCGCCTGTTCTCGCTCAGCCGCAGCCCTGACGGATTTTTTCTGGAAAAGCATCCCAAGCTCGATCCGACGGCCACCGCCACTGATGGTGTCTTCGTGGCGGGGTGCTGCCAGGGGCCGAAGGACATTCCGGATACGGTGGCCCAGGCCAGCTCAGCTTCGGCGCGCATTCTGGCCAATATCGCCAAGGGCGAAATCGAAGTGGAGCCTATTCAGGCCGTCATCGATCCCGAGCTTTGCGCCGGCTGCCGGCTGTGCAACGACCTCTGCTCGTACGGGGCTATTTACTTCGATGAAGATAAACGTGTTTCCGTGGTCCGGGACGCCTTATGCAAGGGATGCGGCACCTGTGTGGCTTGCTGCCCCTCTTCGGCAGCTATGGCCCAGCACTTCTCGGACGACCAGATTTTCGCCGAAATCGAGGGGATTCTGAAAGCATCACGCTGACACCGGCTGGAACCGGCCGCCTGACGGCCTTTTAATAAAAGAACTATCCTCAAAGACGCTAATCAGGTAAAATAAAGACAGTCCCCCGGCCGGAAGGAAAGTTGAATGTCTCAGAATAAACATTCGGTTATTATTATTGACGACGAAGAATCCATGCGTGATTCCTGCTCCATGATTTTGAAAAAAGATGGATTCGAAATCATGACCGCAGATAACGGCGAAGACGGCTTGCAAAAAATCAAGGATAATCATCCGGATATCGCGCTTATTGATTTGAAAATGCCCGGGCTGAGCGGCCTGGGTATTTTGGACCGGCTCCAAGAAGTCGACGCCCCTGTCCTTCCCATTGTGATCACTGGATACGCGACCGTTGAATCCGCCGTGGAGGCCATGAAAAAAGGAGCTTATGATTTCCTGCCCAAGCCCTTCACCCCCGAAGAACTCCGCATCATCATCCGCCGGGGATTGGAAAAAATAAAGCTGGCCCGTGAAGCGGAAGATCTGCGGCGGGAAAAAAAGCTGATAGAGGAAAACTTCATCACCATGGTCTCCCATCAGCTTCGGAGCCCCCTGGTGGCGATCGCCCAATATTTTGAAACCATTCTGTCCGGCACGGTGGGAGAGGTCTCTTCCCAGCAGGGGAAAATGCTGAGAAAGGCCCAAGAGCGCCTGGAGGGGCTGCTGAATCTTATCAACGACTGGCTTGACATCGCCAGAATGAACACCGGCGAACTGGTCAAAAAATTCAAGCCGGTTCCCCTGCACGAATTAATAAAGAAACAAGTGGAATTTCTCGAACCGCTGGCGGAAAGAAGCGGAGTGACCCTTAATCTGGCGCCGCCGGAAGGAAATGACCGGGTCATGGGAGACAAAGAGACCCTGGAGCAGATCTTTTCCAATTTGATATCCAACGGCATCAAATACAACCGGGAAGGCGGAGAAGTCAATATTTCCTTCCGGGAAAAAGAGAATACGGTTATCACCGATGTCAGTGATACCGGCATCGGAATCCCTCAGGACAAAATTCCCCGTCTTTTTGAGCAATTTTTTCAGGTCAACCGGACTTCAAAAGGCAAAGGCTCAGGACTTGGCCTCACCATCGCCCAGAAAATTGCGGAAGCGCATAACGGAAAAATCGAGGTGTCCAGCAAAACCGGAAAGGGCAGCACATTTTCAGTGATCCTTCCCAAAGCCGGCACGGACTCTTGAGCTCATTCCCCTCTCAGTCATACGGCGATAAAATTATTTCCTGATAAGACGAGGATGATTTGATGAAAACATTGATCTTGGGACTGGGAAACGATTTGTATGGCGATGATGGAATCGGCCTTCATATCATTAAGCTGATCCAAGAAAATCCCGCTGCTCTTGAAGCCGGCGCACAAACGGCCGGTGAAATCACACTTCAGCCGTGCAGCCTGACCGGACTGGCCATTCTGGACGAAATCGTGGGTTACGATAATCTTATCATTATCGATACCATAAAAAGAGAAAAACCTGTGCCTGGCCGGGTCAGAGTCATGGAGGAAAAAGACATCCGGCATATCCCCGGCCCCTCTCCCCATTATGTTTCTCTCCCCCAAATGATTGAGATCGGCCGGCGTCTGGGATTGAAAGTGCCGGGCCGCATAAAAGTCATCGCAGTGGAAGCCAAAAACATGTACAATTTGGGAGAAGGCTTGACTCCTGAAATGAAAAAAGCGGTTCCGGGCATCCTTTCCCATCTCAACTTAATTTTAAGGACCATCAACACATGAACAAAAAAGAAGTCCTGGTGCTTGAAGATCTTCTTGGATCCAACAAAAAAATCGCGGGAGACATCCGAAAACAATTAACCGGCAGAGGCATTCTCTGTATTAATCTTCTGAGCTCGCCGGGGGCCGGAAAAACCACCCTTCTGGAAAGCTTGTCCGGTTATTTAGCGCCGGATTATAAAATGGCGGTGGTGGAAGGCGATATCGAGACGGAACGGGACGCCGAACGCATCCGGGCAAAAGGCATCCCGGCATGGCAGATCATCACAGGGGGGGCCTGCCACCTGGAGGCGAAAATGGTGGGAAAGCTCTTTCCTGAAATCCCTCCGGATCTGGACTTCCTGTTTATTGAAAACGTGGGGAATTTAGTCTGTCCTGCAAGTTTCGACCTCGGAGAAAGCTTGCGGATTGTGGTTTTGTCGGTTCCGGAAGGGGATGATAAACCCAAAAAATATCCAAAGGCTTTTATGACATCCGGCTGCTTGATTATCAATAAAATCGATCTCATCCCCGCCCTGCCCTTCGACCCGGAAAGGGCCCGGCGGGAAGCGCTGGATATGAACCCCCGGCTGAGCGTTTTCCAGACCAGCGCAGTGACCGGTGAAGGCGTGAAGGAATGGGCACAATACCTCATTCAATCTTTAAATAATTTACGGGGCTGAAGGTGCACGAACTCTCCTTAATCGCCAATCTTTTCGAGATAATGGAAGAAAAGGCCGGAGAGAAAAACGCCCGGAAAATCACCTTGGTGAAACTTCAGGTGGGGCTTCATGCCGGAGCTGTCCCGGAACTTTTAAAAAGTGCCTTCGATATCTATAAAAAAGACACCATCGCCTCTGACGCTGAACTGGAAATCGAAACCGTCCCGCTTAAAATCCGCTGCTGTCATTGTCAAAATGTCATGGAAAATGAAGACTTTGTCTTTTCCTGCGATAAATGCGGATCCGGCCGGCTGGAAACCATTGCAGGGATGGACATGATGCTTCAGAAAATGGAATTGGAAGTGGAGGACCATTCTTGATCAAGCGTTTCCTGAATCTGCCGCTGCGCTTGAAATTCACTCTCAGCTTCCTGATCGTGAAGGGAAACACTCCGGCGGCCACGGAAATCGTCCCCGCCGGTACAGGCTGTTATATTCAGCGGGCAGGACCGGTTAAGTCCGAAGATAGGACGCGCCGTTGACGTCCAGAATGCAGCCGGTCATATAATCCGTCCCCCCTGAAGCCAGGAAAACCACCGCCCGGGCGACTTCTTCCGGACGGGCGGCCCGGCCCAATGGGCTTTGTTTTTTTATCTCTTCCCCCCCGGGTCCGGACAAAGAATCCATGGCCATATCGGTTTCCACCCATCCCGGCGCCACCGCAAAAACAAATATGTTATGCGGGGCCAGAGCCTTGGCTAAAGACTGACTTAATGCGTTCTGCCCCGCTTTGCTGGCGCCGTAAGCAGGCGCATCCGGCTCTCCGCGAAAAGCCCCTCTGGACGTCACATTGATTATCCGGCCGCCCCCTTCTTTTTTCATAGTGCGGGCCGCCCAATAAGCCGCATGCGCGGATCCCGTCAAATTCGTCTCAATTGTGCGCTTCCAACGCTCATGCCAGGTATTGTAATCTGTTTCAAGAGGAGGGTGTTCTTCAAAAACCCCGGCATTATTGACCAGCACATCGATTCTGCCCCATTTCCCGGCGACCTCTTCCATCATTTTTTTGACCTCATCCGCCTGAGACACATCAGCCTGAACCAACATGTGCGGCCCTCCGGAAAGAACACTCAACGTTTCCCGTCCCGCCGCTTGATTGCGGTTATAATGAACCGCCACCCGGGCTCCTTTTTCCGCGAATTCAACGGCGCATGCCCGGCCGATTCCACGGGACGCTCCGGTAATCAGAACAACTTGATTTAAAAACTCCATCGGCATCGCCTCCTGGACATAATGATTCATCCTTTTAGCCTGATCTATTCATAAAAAAATTGCGATTTTTTTTCAATCTTTCATTAACTGCGATATTCATCATCTCTATAAAAAGCACAAACATAACGTTTTTCCTTTGCCGGTATTTCATCTTAATCGCAATTTTTTTTACCCTCTGGGCGGGCCGGATCTCACCGCATCTGCCGGGTTGCGTCTCGTCGCAGTGAAGTGCCACGGCTTCCTCGCCGCAACCCAACAGATGCGGCAATCCCGGCCCGTGAACAGACCAGGCAAGCCTGATCTATACCTTAGAAAATGACAGCTCCGCTGTCATCCTGAGGCCTGCGAAGCAGGCCGTGAGGATCTTATTCGGCTTCGTCTGATAAGCCGGTTCTGACTCATTAGTCGAGGCACTCTAAGATTCCCGTCGCTCCGCTCCCCGGGACGACATGCCGCTTTGTCATTGCGAGGCTTGCGCCAGCAAGCCGTGGCAATCCCTTCCTGCCTCGTGAAAGCGGAACTCACCGCCCATACGAGGCAGTCAGGGATTCCGAGGCACTGCGTGCCTCGGAATGACACACTCAAAAGTGCTCCGCTCCGGGAATAACATTGGGATCATTTTCATGGTTCGTGGTGTATTATACATTCGTGGTGTATTATACACATGATAAATTCATAAAAAAATGGTGGTGTTTTTGCAATCTCTTTCTTATCAGCGATAAGCATGGTTTTTAATAAAAAATCAAATGAAACGTTTTTCATTTTTTTTTATTATCATTTGAGGAGAATAATTCAAGTTTACATCTTCATTTCTATCAGCCATAATAAAGCGAAAGACACTGATTTTCAATTTTATTTTATCCATCCCGGGTAAAAAACGGGCCCGGGCTGCTGCAAAGGAAAAATGATGCAGGCGGAGCTGAGGGAGCCCCACCCATAAACGAGCCCCTTGCAGCTCCGCATCATGACCAGGCTTGTCAAGCCGGCGGTGAGTATCCCTTTTAGGAGGATGAATTGATGTTTAAACGGATGACAACCGGAATGATTCTATTTTGTCTGATTGCGGTTCCCTGGGGAACGTCTTCCCAGGCTGAAAACGCTAAAAAGAAATTATCCTATGCGCAGGTTTATGAAGACGCCGAACCCCGGATATTCGGTCCCTTGGAGCGGCTGGGGGGATGGATAGACGGCGACCATTTCCTGCAATGGGAAAAGAAAGAAAAGGGTTCGCCTAAATGGCTCAAAGTCAATGCCCGGACAGGGAAAAAAGACGTTTTTATTGATTATGAAGCCATTCAGAAAAAAATGCCGGAAGGTCTCGATGCCTCCAGCCATATCGATGAAACCAGTGATTATTCCGGACTCTTGTACAGCCATAAAGGTGATCTCTATTACTACTCCCGGCCGCAGGGGAAATTTCGACGCTTGACCGCCACACTTGACGGAGAAATGAATCCCACCCTTTCTCCGGACGGCCGGTTGGTCGCGTATACCCGCAACCATAACCTCTACACCCTTGATATTCAGTCCGGGCTGGAATTCCAGTTAACCTCGGACGGATCCGATACCATCTATAACGGCTGGGCCTCCTGGGTTTATTATGAGGAAATATTAGGCAGAGGAAGCCGTTACCGCGCCTTTTGGTGGTCTCCCGACAGCCGCAGCCTCGCTTTCCTCCGGTTTGACGACTCCCCGGTTCCTGTCTTCCCCATCTTCCATCACACCAAAGGAATCCACGGAGAATTGGAAAAAGAAAGATATCCCAAAGCCGGCGACCCGAACCCTTATGTGAAATTGGGAATCGTCTCCGCCACAGGGGGCGATGTGGTCTGGGCCGATATCGAAGAAAAAGCGGACCATTATGCCGCCTGGCCTTTCTGGACCCGGGACAGTTCAACTTTGACTTTTCAATGGATGAACCGGGGACAAAATGTCATTAAAATTTTCGCGGTTGATCCCTCCAACGGAGAAAAAAAAGAAATTTATCAGGAAGAGCAAAAGACCTGGGTGGAATTTTTTACGGATCTCTATTTTTTTGAAGACGGCCGCGGCTTTCTGCTGCGAAGCAATGCGGACGGATGGTCTCATCTTTATCTCTATGACATGCAGGGCGGACTTATGCGAAGACTGACTCAAGGCCCCTGGACCGTCACCGGAATCACTCAGGTGGATGAAGAAAACAACCGGGTTTACTTTCATGCCCGCAAAAAAAAATCCACAGAAAACCACTTTTTTACAGTGAGTCTGGACGGAAGCGGGTTGAGCCAGCTGACAGAGGAACCGGGTTATCACCGGTGCCAGGTCTCCCCCCGAGGGAAATATTTTATTGACAGTTACTCCAACGTGACCACACCCAGCCGACAGGAACTGCGGAAAGGCGACGGCGGCTTGATCCGGCTCATCGCAGACAGCCGCACCGAAGAAATGGACCGGCACCTGTTAGCTCAAAAAGAATTATTGGAGCTTCCCACCAAGGACGGCTGGATTCTTCCTGGATATTGGATTCTCCCCCCAGATTTCGATGACAACAAAAAATATCCGGTTCTGTTCACCATCTACAGCGGTCCCGGGTCCAGTTCTGTTTCCAACACTTACCCGGGCTTGTCCCAGCTGTATTTTGCTCAGGAGGGGATCATCATTTTCGCTTTGGACCACCGCGGGTCCGGTCATTTCGGAAAAAAAGGCATGGCGTGGATGCACAGAAATCTCGGGAAATGGGAAATGCACGACTTGATCGAAGCCGCCAAATGGCTCCGCTCAAAGCCGTTTATCGACAATCAAAAAATTGGAATCACCGGAGGCAGCTATGGCGGCTACACCACCTGCATGGCCTTAACGTACGGGGCCAGCTATTTCACCCATGGGTATGCCCGGGCATCCGTTACGGACTGGAGACTCTATGACACCGTCTATACCGAAAGATATATGAACCGGCCCGTGGATAATCCGGAAGGATACAAAGCCGGTTCCGTCATGACCCATGCCGAAAACCTGAAAGGGGTTTTATATATGAGCCACGGGGCTATCGATGACAACGTTCATATGCAGAATACGGTTCAGCTCATCAGCACTTTTATGGATTTGGATAAGGTCTTCGAATTTATGATCTATCCGGACCAGCGCCATGGTTACCGGGGTAAAAAGAGAGACCACTCCAACCGGCATTATGTGGATTTCTGGTTTCACCATTTCCTGGAACGCTGATCTCATGGCAAGCGATTTCGAAAAGCCGCGGGCCTGCCCGGCCTGCGGCTCCCCTTCATTCAGACCATGGCGGCAGGGGCAAATCGATCACCGGAGCTTCGGCCCGGATAACATCAAAATCACCGACAAGGAATACGGCCGCACTTGGGACCTGTCCCGCTGCGAAAATTGCGGCCATGCCTTCGCCGATCCGCTTCCCACTCAAAAATATATCAGCCGTTTGTACAGCCAGATCGAAGATCCCTTGTATCAGGAAGAATCCGGAGGACGGGAGAAAAACTTTATACCGATTATTGAATTCCTGGGGAGGCTCCACCCCGGCCGAGGAATCCTGTTTGATGTCGGAGCCGCCACCGGAATCCTGCTCAACGCCGCCCAAAAAAGAGGATGGGCGCCGGACGGAATCGAGCCCAGTTCCTGGGCGGTGCAAACCGCTGAAAAAAATTACGGCCTGACCCTGCGCCGGGGCGATTTTGAAACCGCGGCTCTCCCCGGCAATCATTACACCGCGGTGACCATGGTCGATTTTATTGAACACATCCCGCTGCCTGACTTAGCGATTCTCAAAACCGGGAAGATTCTGGCTCCGGAAGGAACCCTTTGCCTGGTGACCCCGAATTTGTCCAGTTTTGCAGCCTGGGCAGCGGGCAGGAGATGGTGGCATTTCCGCCCGGCTCATCTCCATTACTTCAATCCCGGCAGTTTAAGGATCTTGCTGAAAAGAAACGGATTCACCATCATCAAGACCCGTAAATATTCCTGGACCTTCAGTGCTCATTATCTTATATCCCGGATCCCCGGTTCGAATTTTTTACTTCACCACAAAAAACTGTCTTCTTTCTGGAGGTCGATTCCGGTAAAATTAGCCTTCGGCGACTCTCTTGAAGTCTATGCCAGGAAAATGTCATGAAAGCCTACCTTAAAGCCATGCGGCCGGGCCGTTGGCCGCGGAGCCTGGCTGTATATGTCGGCAGCGCTGTCTATTATCTTCTTCATTGGGATCCGGCAGGCAGCATGGACATGGTGAACATTCTGCTGAGGGCGCTGGTTATCTTTCTTTTGACCTGGGCGGTTTCCACGGCGAATTATATCATCAATGAAATTGTGGATGCCCCGTTTGATGTTCATCATCCGGTCAAAAAGAACCGCCCCTTGATTCGGGGCGAGATCAAAAAAACACCGTTTATGTTTTGGGGGATCATATTAACCGTCACCAGCCTGGCTGCAGCCTTTGTTTTTTTCAACCGGTCTTTCTTTTTCTCTTTGGCCGCTCTGCTCCTGGCCGGCTTCATATACAACCTTCCCCCAGTGAGAACCAAGGATATTCCTTTCCTCGACTCCATATCCGAGTCGGCCAACAACCCCATCCGTTTTCTCATCGGATGGTTTGCTTTCGCCCCTGCCGGTGAGTTTCCACCCCTTTCGCTTCTGATCAGCTGGTGGGCTTTTGGAAATTTTCTTATGGTGGCCAAGCGCTTTTCCGAATTCCGTTTTCTTAAGAGCAAAGCCGGCGATTACCGCTCCTCTTTAAAAAAATATTCCACCCTCTCGCTGTTCACAGGCATGATTTTCAGCAGCGTTGTGTTTTTTCTGGCTTATTTTCTGTTTGCCTTGAATTTTGAAATTCAATCTTTCCTTTATCTTTCTCCCTTGCTGGTGATTTACTTCGGTTTGTTTTTCAAAAAAACTTTTCAAAAAAAAGAAGTTTTGGATGAGCCGGAACAGCTCCTGCGCCAACCTCTTTTTGCGCTTTTCACTTTGGTTCTGCTTTTGGTCTATCTGGCGGCCTTTTTTTATGAAAAAACGGGTTGATCATTTTCCGCGTAAAATCATATTTTCACTTTTCACTTTCAATGAAATCGGATATGATAAAAAAACAGCAAGCATTCTGAAAGGGCTCTCATGCTGCATTTGGAAATCGCATTGAAACTTCTCCTTGCCATCGCTTTGGGCGGGCTGGTGGGTCTGGAGCGGGAATCCAGTCAAAAGCCCGCCGGTTTCCGCACCCATATCCTCATCTGCCTCGGATCCGCCATGATGATGATTTTTTCCGGATTGGTTCTGGAAGGCCGGGAATCCCAGGGTGGAGACATGGTGCGGGTGGCCACCGGAGTTATAACCGGCATCGGATTCATGGGCGCAGGCACCATAATCATATCCCGCGGCACCATCATCGGCCTCACAACCGCAGCCACCCTTTGGGCTGTCGCCGGGCTGGGACTGGTTATCGGGGGAGGTTATTATATCATTGCCTTTATTTTCACCGCCTGCATTCTTCTGGCATTGATCGGATTCGGTTACTTTGAAGATCAGCATTTGAAAAAAAATATGTACCGCTATGTCATTAAAGCTGAGCGGTCCCCAGGTATTCTAGCCGATATAAAAAAAATCGCCATGCATGAAGGAATTAAATTTCAGGAAGTCACTCTGAGGCGGGAAAAGGACCGGTCCGTCATTTTCATCACATTCCCCGCGGCGGAAGAAGAAGAGCATAAATTCAATAACAGCATTTCCTACCTTGAAGAAATCCGGGAATTGAAAATTGAATGAAACCGCGTTGCTGTTGGCTTCAGCCAATACCGGAAAAATCGAGGAATTCCGTTCGTTTTTAAGTGACCTGTCCATCCGGATTTTATCTTTGCATGACATTGGGTCCAAATCAGCTTATCATGAAAAGGGGACCTCTTTCCGGGAAAACGCCGCGGGAAAAAGTCTTTTCTACAGCCGGGAATGGCCTGGTCTGATTTTAGGAGAAGATTCAGGATTGATGGTCGACGCCCTTGATGGAGCTCCCGGAATATATTCCGCCAGGTTTGCCGGACCCAAAGCCGCCGATCAAGACAACATCCGAAAGTTGCTGGAAAAAATGAACGGCCTTCCTCCCGCCCAGCGAAAAGCCCGTTTTATCTCCTGTCTGGTTCTTTCAAAGCAGGGACGAATCATCTATGAAATAGAAAAAAACGTCCGCGGCCTCATTTTGGATCACCCCGAGGGAAATCAGGGCTTCGGTTATGACCCGGTTTTCTTTTATCCTCCCCTGGGAAAAACCTTCGCCCAGATTTCTCCGTCGGAAAAAAATCTCATCAGCCACCGGGGAAAAGCCCTGAGGGCTTTGAAAGAAATGCTTCTGCGAATGCCCTCCTCCTGATTAATTCCCCAGAACAGTCCCTTCCGCAGGTGTCTTGTTAACAATGATATCCTTTTACAAAAAGGAATATGTCAACCCGCCTTGTCGACGGCATTCCGATGGAATCAGTTTATTTATTTAATGACAGCAACTTACAAAACCAAGGGAATTTGGCCTGACTTTTGCTTCATAAACAGCAAAAGGAGGTTCTCATGAAACATGTATGGTCCAAAGTTTTTTTGGTGGCTCTGATGGCTGTATTATCAGCCGCTCTGATGACTTCCTGGACGGCTGCAGAAGAAACTTCAACCGGTAAAATCAATATCAACACCGCCGGCTCTGAAGAGCTTCAGCAGCTTCCCAGAATCGGCCCCAAAGTGGCGCAGCGAATCATCGACTACCGCGAAAAAAACGGGAAATTCAGCCGGATTGAAGATCTTATGAAAGTGCGCGGGATCGGAGAAAAAACATTTGAAAATTTGAAAGATCTTATCACGGTGGGGTCCGAATCCAAGTGAAGGAAGGGGGAGGAAACCCTCCCCCTTCCTTCCGGATTCGAGGTTTGGCCTCAGGAGCGGGGATGGCTTTTTTTGTAGACCTTCATCAGCTGTTTTAAATCCAGATGGGTGTATTTCTGGGTGGTGGAAAGACTTTCATGCCCCAAAAGCTCCTGAATCACCCGCAGATCGGCTCCACGGCTGAGAAGATGGGAAGCAAAGGAATGGCGCAGTGAATGAGGACTGATCTTCCGCTTCACGGCTGTCCTCTGGAGATAAAAATGAACCATCCGCTGAATGGAACGCACACTTATCCTCTGCCCGCGGTGGTTTAAAAACAAAGCACCCTTGTCTATTTCCCCTTCATGTATCCGGCAGCGGACTTGAATGTACTCCCGCAGAATTTCCCCGGCTATTTTTCCAAAAGGAACAAGCCTTTCTTTTTTCCCTTTCCCCTTCACTCTTATCAACCGCTCCCCGGTGTGAATATCATCCAGATTCATTCCTGCCAGTTCGCTCACCCTCACTCCGGTGGCATACAGAAGCTCCATAATAGCCCGGTCCCGCACCCGCAAGGGATCCTTTCCGGCCGGGATGTCCAAAAAAACAACCGTTTCTTCTTCGGACAAAAATGAAGGGACATTTTTTTCCTGCTTTGGAGTGCTGACCGCTTTGGCCGGATTTTCATCCACCCATTTTTTTTGAAGACTGAACTGATAAAATGACCTGACTGCAGCCAGTTTCCGCGCAATGGTGGATTTCTTCAGGCGTTTCTGATAAAGCACCGCCAAAAATCCCCGAATGATGACATTATCGGCAGAATCATAAAAAAGATTCCGCTGCCGAAGGTAGGCCGAAAACTGAACAAGGTCCCTCCGGTAGTTTACCAGGGTGTGAAGGGAAGCGTTTTTTTCATAGCGGAGATAATCCAGGAAAGAATTCAATTGTTTTTCCACAGCTTACCTCCCCAAACTATCCGGATTGCCCCCCGGACCCAGAGTTTTTTTTGCCTTCCGGCCCGGTTTTAGAATCTTCTTTTTCCAGGGTTTGCCGGAAAGAACATTCATCATTGCTGCAGTAGAGAAAAGAAGCTTTTCCCGCCGGGCTTTTTTTCAACAAAAAATGTCTTCCGCATTCAGGGCAGGCTCTGGCAACCGGTTCGTCCCAGGATGCGAATTTGCATTTGGGATAACGGCTGCATCCGGTGAAAACTTTTCCTCTTCTGGTTTTCCTCTTGACTAATGTGCCTTCGCAGTCCGGACATTTGATTCCGGTTTCCTTGGTTTCTTTTTTGATATATTTGCATTGAGGATAATTGGAACAGGCCGCAAAGCTGCCATAACGGCCTTTCCGCATAACCAGCTGTGATCCGCATTTGGGACAGCTTTCATCCAAGGGTTTAACTTCTTTTTTCTCCAGACTTTCCTTATAATCGCATTCCGGATATCCCCGGCAGGCTTTAAATTTCCCGTATCGTCCGGATTTGACCACCAGGGCCTTCCCGCACTTGGGGCATTTTTCTTCAGTGGGAATGCCTTGCTTTCTTACCCCCTCTTTTTTTTCAGCCTCTTTTAGATCTTGATCCAGCAAAGCATTATATGATCTTAAATATTCTTGCCAGTCTGCTTTGCCTTCGCTGATCCGGTCAAGATTTTCTTCCAATTCGGCGGTAAATTTGACCTGGAGCAAATCCGGAAAATTTTCAACCAGATAGCCGTTGACGTATAATCCCACTTCGGTGGGGATAAAACGTCCTTTCTCACGCAAGACATACTCCCGGTCTTGGAGAGTGGCGATAATGGGAGCATACGTGCTGGGACGGCCGATCCCTTTGGACTCCAGCTCTTTCACCAGGCTTCCTTCGGTATAGCGGGGCGGCGGCTGGGTGAAATTTTGTTTGGTTTCCAATTCTTCCAGTTTGAGTTTTTCTCCTTTTTCTGCCGGGGGTAATATTTTATCCTTCTCATCCGAAGCCGGTGTCGAGCCTGAGTAAACAGCAAGAAAACCCGGGAATTTGATGACTTCTCCTTTCGCTGAGAACTGAAAATCGCCGGCCCGTATATCGAACTCAGTGACTTCTATCCGGGCCGGGCTCATCTGAGAAGCCATAAACCTGTTCCAAATCAGAGTGTAAATCCTGAAAAGATCCCGGCTGAGAAACGATTTGATTTTTTGGGGAGACAAATCCATGGATGTGGGCCTGATGGCTTCATGGGCATCCTGAGTTTTCTTCTTGCTTCTGTAACTGGGGGGGGATTTCGGTATATAATCCTTTCCATACCGGGAAGCGATATGATTCCGGGCGTTTTTTGCGGCTTCGCCGGATACCCGGAACGAATCGGTTCTCATGTAAGTGATTAGCCCGACTAAACCCCGGTCTCCGATTTCAAGCCCTTCATATAATTTTTGAGCAAGAGTCATGGTCTTTTTGACCGAAAACCGGTTCAATCGAAAGCTGTCCTGCTGAAGAGAGCTGGTGATGTGGGGAGGAGGAGGATTTCTTTTTTTCTGTTTGACCTTTAAATCGTGAAGGATAAAATCGGATTTTTTCAATTCGCTTTCGATCTTCCGTGCTGTTTTTTCATCCCCCATCTTTATCTTTTTGCCGCTTTCTTTTTCCAGCTTGGCGGTAAACGAAGGCGGCCGGGAAGCATGAAGCAAGGCGGCGATGGTCCAGTATTCTTGGCTTTTAAAATCCCGTATTTCCTTTTCCCGCTCACAGATCAAACGCAGCACCACGGACTGAACCCGTCCGGCACTTAATCCCCGTCCGATCTTTTTCCAGAGTAAGGGACTTATCCGGTAACCCACTAACCGGTCCAGAATTCTTCTGGCCTGCTGAGCGTTGATTTTGTCTTCATCCAAACCATGCTTATGCTTGAACGCCGATTGAACCGCATCTTTAGTGATTTCATGAAAAAGAATCCGTTGTATATTGGAATTATAGTCTTTTAAAATTTCAGACAAGTGCCAGCAAATAGCCTCTCCTTCCCTGTCAGGATCAGCAGCCAGTAAAACAGAGTCGCTTTTCCGGGCCTCTTTCTGAAGCCCGGACACCAATTCTTTTCTTTTGGGAAGAATTTTGTACCGGGGGTGAAATCCATCGTTTATATCAACCCCCAGCGTTGATTTCGGCAAATCCCTGATATGGCCCATGGAGGCTCTGACCTCAAAATCAGGCCCCAAATACCTGTTTACCGTTTTTGCTTTTGCTGGAGATTCCACCACCACTAAGTTCTTTGCCATCATGCGTTCCTTTGAAAATATTTTCCCGGATATTGACTGACTATCCCCCGCAGCTCCAGGCTTAAAAGCAAAGAAAGCAGCTTGGATGATTCCATGCTGGTTTTAGCCGCAATCTCATCAATATGGGTGACATCATCCAAAGCGAGCGCGCTTAAAAGAGCCTGTTCATCCGGACTCAAAGAAGGGATGCCCTGGCCGGAGCGGGGTTTATACCGAAACACTTTTTTCTTCACCTCGGGGGGGAGCTCTTCAGCAACATCTTCCCAATCCGAAACCAGCTTGGCCCCGTTTTTGATGAGCCAGTTGCTGCCCCAGCTGTTCGCGGAAGTGATGTTGCCGGGAACCGCCATGACTTCCCGGTTTTGTTCAAGAGCCAGACGGGCCGAAATCAAGGAGCCGCTTTTTTGGGCCGCTTCAATCACCACCACAGCCAATGACAAACCGCTGATCAGACGATTCCGCAGGGGGAAATGAAATCCCAGAGGAGCCGCATGAAAGGAAAATTCTGTGATCACGGCTCCATCTTCCTTTATTTTATTGAACAATTTCATATTCTCACGCGGGTAAATGTTTCCCAACCCGGATCCCAACACAGCCACAGTGCGGCCTTTTTCCAATGCGCCCCAATGCGCCAGAGAATCAATGCCCCGGGCCATCCCGCTTACGATCACCAGGCCCTTCTCCGCCAGATCCCGGGCCAGTTTTTTCACCACACCCCGCCCGTAAGGAGACGGTTTCCTCGATCCGACTAAAGAGACGGATGGCTCCTCCAGCACATGTCTTCTCCCGGCTCCGTAAAGAACACAGGGAGGGTCGTAAATCTCCCTCAAATATGCCGGATAATC
Source organism: Candidatus Aminicenantota bacterium (assembly GCA_046483285.1). Lineage (GTDB taxonomy): Bacteria > Acidobacteriota > Aminicenantia > Aminicenantales > Aminicenantaceae > CAYRTV01. Next base: position 20,845 of record JAWODN010000076.1, read on the forward strand.
AGAATCCGCAATAGTTAATATGAAATAATCATTTGCGAGCGCACTGTCAAGTTCTTTTTTCGCTTTTTCAAGATTACCCGGAGAGCGAAGCTCTAAAACGGACTCTTCCTCAAGTCCCCATCCGCTGATTTGCTTGACCGGCAGATCAAACAGCTCTTCGATTCGATCGATATTATTAATGACCCGGCGGCTTGACACCAAGTCATCCGCAAATATGCGGTTGAAGGCTATCCAATGGATTAAGCTTTCCCGTTGCGTCACTCTTTGCAAAAGCGGGAAGGAATGGCGAATACCGGAAATTGGCTAAGGGAAATGACCTTTTCCGTGGTGCTTCCCAGAAAAAACCGCTCCAGTTTTCTAGGTCCGCAGGTTGAAATCACCACCAGATCAAAGCTGTGACGTTGAACATAATCCACAATTCCGTCCGCAGCGGTTATGGACCTGGTCACATATTCGGAAACCCGCACCTTTTCCTTCCTGTCCTTTCTTTTTTTAAGCTTCTCCTGCAGCGATGCCATCATTTTCTCCAAAGTGTCTTCAGAAAACTGATAATCGTGCAGTTCCATGACATGCAGCAGATTCAATTCCGCTCCCAATCCTTCTGCAAGTTCGAAGGCGTAATCCCTTTCCACCTCTTCATGCTCCGAGAAATCCGTGGGAACCAGAATCTTCTTTATGTCGTGCTTCGGGGATTTTTTCTTGGTGATCAGCATGGGAACCGGAGAGCTTCTGAGAACCCTGGTGGTGACGCTGCCGATAAATAATTTTTCCAAGGCGGACATTCCATGTTTCCCCAAAACGATCAAATCAACATTTTCTTCTTCCGCGGTTTCAACAATTTTTTCATAGGGCTTGCCTTCTTTAACTATAGACGTAAAAGACAGATTTTTTTTCTCTCTTATTTTCTCAAATTCTTGTTCAGCGGTCTGTTTGATTTCGCCCACCCTGCGGACCAGATCTCCTTTCACGGACATGGCCGTATTATACAGAGCCTGAGAAAAATCCGGCACCACATGCAAGGCCAGTAAATCCGCATTAAAAGCACGGGCAAACATATCCGCGTAATACAGGGCTTCCCCGGCTTCTTCCGAAAAATCTGTCGCCCATAAAATCTTTTTAAGAAAAGGCATTTCTTTCTCCTCCATGTTTCAGTCTGACCTATACATAAAAAAATGGCGATGGTCTTGTCAATCTTTTGTTAACCGCGATATTCATCCTTTCTATAATAAACACAAGCGTCACGTCTTTCTTTGCTGGTATTTCACTTATAATCGCCATTTTTTTACCCTTCGGGAGACATGCCACTTTGTCATGGCGAGGCTTGCGCCAGCAAGCCGTGGCAATCCCTTTCTGCCGCTTTGTCATGGCGAGCGGCCGAAGGCCGCGTGGCCATCCCTTTCTGCCTCGTGAAAGCGGAACCCACCGCCCAGACGAGGCAGTCAGGGATCCCTCGGTGCTTCGCACCGCGGGATGACAATGAATTATCGAATTGTCGTCATCTGCGGCAATCCCGGCCCGTGAATAAGCCAGGATTGAAGGCTAAATCTTCAAGGTCGCTTCAGCCACACCTGAATTCCATAAAGCCGTATTAACCTCATTCCGCTAATTAATCATAGCTCAAGTGAAATCCATATTCAAAGTCCTCGCCAGTCGCGGCACGGCTGGGAGGGGGCCCCCGCCCGCAGGCAGCGAGGACGGGGGAGGAAGCCGTGCCCGCTCAGCCTTCATATGGGCCGGCTTATCCATCATCCCGCCCCCATGGCCGCAGTTCAAAAGTGACACTCATCGTTTGTGTTGTATTATACACATGATGAACTCATAAAAAAATGGGACTCGCGGGCCGCTCATCATTCAAGTTAGAAAATGACAAGTCATTGTCATCCTGAGGAGCGCAGCAACGTAAGGATCTTGTGCTGCTTCGCCGGATCGAGAATGTCAGTGTCTTCATATAAGAACCGTCACCTCCCTGGTAACAATGGCACAGCAAGCCGGCTAAAAAGACCGAATAGACTGAGAAGACTTAGATAGACCCAGATGGACCAGATAGACTAAACAAACGCAACAAACGCAATGAACGCAATAAACGCGACCGCAGCGGGCATAGCGAGGCACTCTAAGACTCCCGTCGCTCCGCTCCGGGAATGACATGGGGATCATTGTCATCATTCGTGGTGTGCTTACACACATGATGAATTCATAAAAAAAATGAGGTTTGTCATCCGTCATCCCGTGAAAAGAATGGTTCCGGACGAGGTGAAAACCCCGGCAACCGCCCCGGTAACCAAGCAGGCTAAGGTCGCGGCCAGAAGCGCACGCAGCCCCAGGCGGGAAAGGTCGCGGGTTCTTTCCGGAGCCAACGCTCCCACTCCTCCTATAAAAATAGCCAGGGAGGCGACATGAGCGAACCCGCACAAGGCATAGGAAGCGATGACAGCCGAGCGGGGATGCTCCAGCTCTCCTGCCGCCAAATAATCCGCCAGATGCTGATAGGCGACCACTTCAGTCGCCACCGTGCGCTCTCCCAGCAACCGGGCGATTTCAAGGGCGTCCGAAGGAGGGACCCCCAGTATCAGGGCAAAGGGATAAAAGACATATCCCAATATAGCCTGGATAGACCAGGAGAAGCGGATCCCCAAAATCTGATTCAAATATCCGCCCATCCATCCCAAAATTAAATCCAGCAAAGCCAAAAGCCCTAAAAAGGCGATAAGAAGGGAGATAATCCCACCCAAAAGCCGAAGTCCGCTGTTCGCTCCGCTTATTATGGCGGCGATAAGGTTGTCCTCTCTCTCATAGTGAGGCTTGACATCCAATCCCAGGGTTTTGGGGGTCCCGCTTTCCGGGACGATAAGCTTGGACATCATGACCGCGGCGGGAGCGGAAAGCAGGGAAGCGGACACCAAATGGCCGGCTATGGTGGGAAGCTGCCCCTGCAGCTGCATGACATATAAGGCCAGCACGGTTGAAGCGATCGTCCCCATTCCCGCGGCCAGCACAGTGGTCAATTCAGACCGGGTCATGTGCTTGAGATGAGGTTTTACCACCAGAGCGGATTCCACGCCTACGAATATATTGCTGGAGGCGCTGAGCGATTCCGCTCCGCTGATGCGCATCAATCGGGTGAACACATATGAAAATCCGCGGATGATTCGCGGCATGATTTTCAAATGATACAATGCCGACACCAGGGCGGCAAAAAAAATGACCGTCGGCAGCGCTTGAAACGCTAAAAAATAACCCAAGGACGTTTCTCCGGCTTCATTGGTGGTGCCGGGAGGAAGCGCCAAGCGCCCAAATATAAACTTCGTTCCGGCCGTGGCGCTGTCCAGGACCTGGACCACCATCCGGTTGACAAACAAAAAAAACTTGGCTCCAGCCGGGATAATGAAAATGAAAAGCGCTAAGGCAAGCTGCAGCGTGATTCCCCAGAAAACGACCCGCCAATTGACATTTTTCCGGTCAGAGGAACACAGCCAGGCGAAGCCGGCGATAACCAAGATTCCCAAAAAGCTGATAACATTGTAAATGCTCACGAGATATCCTTTATCGTCCGGCGGATTCCATCCGGAATCTCAATCTGCTTTTGGTTCGATTTGTGTCCCCGCACAATCCTGATCCAGGAAGACGGGCATTGAAAATAATCCGCCATAGCGTTGATCACATCCTGATTGGCTTTTCCCTTTTCCGGCGGAGAGGAAACTTTAACCTTGTACGCTCCGGGACCGGTTTTTTCTATCCCGGGCTTCCGGGCGCGGGTCTGAACCTTGACCTGTATACGCATTCGATGTCTCAGCTAAATTCGCGGTGTGCTGGCGATGACCGGCAGCCGCTTGGGGCCCGCTCACTATCAAACTCAGAAAGAATAGGCGCCGTGCTGGTGCAGAATCTGCTGGGCATAGAGAGACATGGACTTCACCAGAAATGAATCGATAAACAGAATCAAAATGAACGCTAAAATAGGCGTTATATCCAGTCCCCCGAATTTATAAGGCGGCACCAGCCTTCTCAGCGGAGCCAGCACCGGCTCAGTCAGGTGGAAAAGAACCACCTTCACCTGGTAAAGAGAAGGGACATGAATCCAGGAAAGGACGGCCCGGATCACCAGGATCCAGATATATATCATCAAAATGACATGCAGAATCGAAGCCACCGCGTATAAAAAGTTAGCCAATAGTATCATAATGATTCACTTTCGAATGATATCCCTGTATGTATCGAACAGATCCCTCAGCTGGTCTTCTGTGACAATATATCCGCTCATATAAATGGACAGATTGGACCTCTGGGAATCGTTGGTCTTCAAAAGAATATATTCCCTCAGCAGCCCGGTGGAATTCCCCGGCTGCAGCTGGATTTCCACGGACTTTGATTTCCCGGCCGGAATTTTCACAGGACCCTGGATTTCATCCCTGCCGCTCAAAAACAACGCGTTTTTGTGAGACAGATTGACTTCCAATTCCAGCTCGCCGGTATTCCTGATGACGGCGTCCGCGGCTAATTTTTCCCCCTCCAGAACCAGTCCTAAATCAATGCTGTACCGGTCCAAACCGATGCGGGGGCGCGGAGGCACATCAATGGAAGCACTCACCGCCAACTGCACATGGGAACGCCGGGGGTCATTGGAATGAACGTACACATATTTCGTCACATTCCCCGAGTAGCCGCGGGTGTTGAAGGTGACTTTTATTTCTCCCTTCTCCCCGGGAGAAAGTTTTTTTTGAGAAACCAGGGCGGCCGCGCATCCGCATGAGGTCCGCACACGCTGAATCTCAAGGACGGCATCTCCTGTATTCTTGAAGGAGAACACATGAGTGACAACCTCACCCTCTTTTATCCGGCCGAAATCCCATTTTTCCTGACTGAACGTGATTTCAGGTCCTTGGGCGGCGGCCGGACCCACGGAAAGAAAGGCTAAAAAACATATCCAGCCCGGAAAAAAGATTCCTTTGTTCATGGCTATCCATCTCCTTTTCAATTCCTGACTGCAGCCAGGTCCGGTTTGCTCATTTGAAACGGTTCCCTTGCGGCATGGATCAGGGAAAACTCAGGGTAAATATTACCATTTTTTCCCTGATCAGAAAAGCCGGCCCCGGCAATAAATTTCCCGGGAGGGGTGGTATGGGTGATATGGGGCGGGCTATGCGGTGTTATCCAGTGGAATAATTTCAGCCCGGCGGTTTTCCGCATCCAGGAGAGCCACGGTTTTTTTCCCGGCCAGCCAGCCTCCGGCCTCTCCCGGATTCACCACCAGGCAATGGCCTTCTTTGCGGATCTCGGGTTTATGGGTGTGCCCAAATATAATGACATCATAATTTCCGGAATTCAAAAAATCATGAAGCCGGCTGTCCGTATGAGTGAGTAAAAAATTCAGCCCCTTCCATTCAAAACAAAACGGTTCGGTTTGAATCTCCCCCCATCCCGCCAGTGTGCTTTTCAGTCCCTCCTTCTCACCGTCGCAATTCCCAAAAACAGCCTTGACCGGGCAGTTTAATTTTTTCAGTTCTCCGGCTGAAAAAGGGGCCACAAAATCTCCGGCATGAATAACCAGGCCGCAAGACAACCTATTAAAAAGAGACACCGCTTTTTTCATTGCGTCACGGTTATCATGAGAATCCGACATAATCCCGATAAAGTCAGCCTTTTTCGTATCCATGTTTTTATCTTATCTCTAATCAGGCCTGCGGTAAAGGAATGCGAACAGATTCCCCCTCCTCGCTCCTGGGGCGTTTCTAATCCACGGAGAGGAAAGCCCCCGCGGGCCCTCCTGTAAAATACCCCGCCTTGACAGCCTCACGGATCCTTCTCTATAATTTCAAAAGGCTTCTCAACCTGAAAGAAGAAAAATAAGCGAGGCGGGACATCCGCAAAAAGCGGAATTTGCCGTTTATTCTTTCAGGAACCGTCCGAGTTGATTTTTTTCAGGCAGGTCATAATGACATATCCAAAACGAATGCTAATCATCGCCTGGTGGTGGAGTGTTTTCTTTTCCGTCTTAATAACCGGCGGCGCCGCGGCCTCTCAGGATATCGAATTGAAGGTGGTCACCGAAGTCGCCAATATCCGCACCAATCCTGATATCGGAAGCCCCATATTGCATCAAACTGAAAAGGGCAGCCTGCTGGAATATCTGGACAGGTCCGGAGAATGGTTTCACGTCCGTTTGCAAACGGAAGAGGGAAAAATTCTGACAGGATACGTCCATAAGAGTTTAGTGGTGGGGCTGGACCCCCTTCCGGTTGAACCGAAATCCAAGCCAAAAGAACAAAAAAAAGAGGAGATGGCACAAGAAGACCCTCCTGAAGTCGAAATCATTCGTCCGGAAAAAACCAGGACTCAGCAGGAAAGACGTCCCCCCCGGATAAAACCGGAACGTCCCCCGGTTTTATTCTCATTAAAAGGGGGTTTTCATTATTCCCTCGGCGGCGATCTCAACACAGGAGCAAAGGGCCTGGCGCATTATTACCAAAACCGCCTCAATGTCTCCAATCCCGTCCAGCCCGATCCCCATCATCTCAATTATTTAGTGGGTGCTGATATATCCATTCCTCTTTCATCCAGGTTCTACGTGGGGGTAGGAGGAGATTATTATTCCGGAGAAACCGGAAACACGCTGGAATTCGGGTCCGAAGGCAGTTCCGTCAATGTCATAACCCGCCCCGGTTTGAAAGCCGTACCCATAAGGTTAACTGCGGACTTTTTCCTGTTCCCTGTTTTGTATATTCGAGCCGGAGTGGAATATTATTTTGCCTCTTGTTCCTATTATTACCGTTTTTCCCAGGATGATTTTTGGCAGGAATGGACAGGCCGGGCTGAAGCCCGGGGCCCCGGCTTATTGGCTGGATTGGGATTCACTCAAAATCTGACCCGGAACCTGGATATCTTCGTTGAATCCACGGCGCGGTACGCCGGAATCAGTGGATTTAAAGGAACCAACTCGTATCAGGATTCAACCGGGGTTTCCTCTGAGGAAACGGGGGAGCTTTATTTTTACCAAGCCCAGGCCGGACCGGAAAAAAAGTTCCCTTTGCTTTTTATCCGCAACCGGAAACCATCGGAAGCCGGAGTCCTGGACCCGCAAAAAGCCGTAGTGGACTTTTCAGGTGTCTCGGCGGTGTTCGGCTTGAAATTACGCTTTTAACAGCAATGCGATATGCTGGGCATGCCCCCCCTTGAACAGGGGAACGGCAGCCGCCACTTCAAAATCAGCCGCTCTGCAAATCCGTGCAAATTCCTGTGGAGTGACCATGTGTATCCGGGTGGCGCTTTTTTTGATCTTTCTCCGCACCCGCCTTTGCCACTGGTGCAGCCGGTTCTTTTGGTAATACGAACAAATCACCCAATGCGTAGTCACCCGGGCGTATTCCCGCAAAACCCGGCTGCGTTCGCCGTCTTGGTGGATATGATGGAAAAGGCGCATGGATAAAATTCCCTGAAAGGCCCCGTCCCGGAACGGCATGCCCTCCAGGATGTCGCCGGTGACTCCAAGAGTCCGTTCCTCTCCCGCATACCTGCGGTTCGCCAGCGCCCGCTCAACCATGGCATGAGAGATGTCACTGCTCACCAGCTCTTCTGATTTCATTCTCAACAAGCCGGAAAAGCGACCGTATCCACAGGGAACATCCAAAATCAAGCCGGATCCGCCGCCTGCTTGTTCCAACAATCTCCGGATGATCCTGCGCTCACGCCGGTCCACCCATTTCTGATCCCAGCTCCGGTACCGCTTACGTTCATATTCCCGAACTTCATGGGGTTGAAACGTATTTTTTTTGAGACTCATTTTAACCCCTTCACCATCGCCGGATGGTCAAAAAACAAATATTTGGGGCTTCCGGACAGCTCAATCCCCACGCCCGGTCTTTGGATATTTTCCCCGTCCCTGCTAAGAATCCTCTGGGGTTTCCCGCTGAATTCCACCCTTGCCGGCGAGGACTCCGACCACGCCGCCACTAATTCCCGGGAATCTTTTTGGAAGCGGTACAGGTGAACCCGTCCGGCCACAGTTTTTTTTTGGAACACCGCCCCCGGCAGAATATCCATCAAGGTTTTCAACGCATAAAATGCGGGCCGTTTGCGCCAGCCTCCCCCGCGGGGATCGATCAGTCCGTAGCCCGGCGCCGCCAATTGCCACCAATACATTCTTTCCACAAAACCAGTGCATAGGGCCGGAATCATATACCTGACCATGTAGTCGGCCTGAGTTTCCTCACTGACATTGGGTTTGCCGGCTGCCGGAGAATATTTGCCGGTCCCTTTCAAAGGCCAATTGAATTCGGTAATCCAAATCCCGGTTGGATTTGGAGAACAGGCGTCCGCTACGGCCTTCAGCAAAACTATTTTTTGGACGGCATTCCAGCCGAACTGCCGGTTTTCCGGCGCACCCACCCGGTCCACATACAAAAGCGAGCTGATTTTATCAAAATCGACCCGTTTTATGACCGGGGGATACAAATGAAACTCAAAATCAATAACCGCCGGCCCCACCATACGGATATCAAAATCCGCGGCTGCGGCCGCGGCTTCCCCGGCGAGTTGGGTATACTCCCTGTGGTCCCACACCCCCCATTTGGTCCGGTTCCAGGCGTGGCCGATTTCAAAATAGCGGCACCTGCCGGAAAAATTTTTGAAAACCAAATGGAGGAATTCCCTCCACTTCGCAGGCCGGACCACATCTTCCCGGCATTGCAGCAGACTCAGGACCACATCCAGCCCTTCGGCATGAAGCCGTGCCGCAAACTCCCGGTAATAGTCCAGGCGGTCTCTGTTCCAGGAAGGGATACGGACAAGTGTGCGCCGGATTCCCGCCTCCCGGAAAGCGGACAGCAGGCGCGCCCACCGCCCTGATTCAGGAGAAACCGCCACTCCCAATGGCGCAGAAAACGGCACCGGCCGGGCATGCAGCTCCCGCCGGAAACGGAAATACCGGCTGAGCGCCGGTCCCGCTTTCAGCCAATTCGCCCATAACAGCCGGAGATATCCGCCTCCATACCGAAAATGGCGCCGGAAACGTTCTTCCCGTGATGCGACATTATGGGGCTGGTCCGCATAGGGATTCCAACGGAATTCCGGACCGGAATCAAATGAATCAATCATAAACCCAACCCGGCACAAAGGACCTCATTAAATACGCAGGGCCCGGGCCATTTTTTTTAACTTCAGTTTTTTTTTGGTTTTGATATACCAGGAAAAAACGGATTTGTTCACCCGGTACCATCCCCAAAACAGGGAGGAGGAATATCCTGGATAGCTCCGAATAAAGAAACGCTGATATGCCGCGGGAACCCCCAGCCGGATCAGGTTTTTCGCCCTCGACAAAAAACGGATCCGTTTGCGTTCTTTTATTCGGTTGGTATCCAACAAAAAAAAGCCGTATTCCCCGTTCCTTTTTTTTGAAACCAAGACATTTCCATCTGAAAGATCACGGTGAAGAACGCCTTTTTCATGGCAAACGTAAAGAAAAGCAGCCAGATGTTTCAGCAGGACCTTTATTTCTATTCCGGAGGGCTCCAAAAACAGCCCTCTTATTTCCACGGCATCCGGGATAAATTCGCAAAAAAAATAACCGTTTTCACCGAAATGGTTTTTTGGGGGCTCCAGGAAAGCCGCCGGAGGAGGCGTCGGGATACCCTTTTTCTGGAGAAAACAGCTTCCCCGCCATGCTTTTTGGGCTTTGGAAAGCTGGAAGCGGGCTTTGAGGCGATCGATTCCGCCGGCGCGGAACTCTTTAGTCACCATGCTTTTTTCTTCCTTTCCGGCTGCAAAAGAGATGACCCCCACCCGGTTTCTTCCTTCCAGCAGCAGCCTCATATCCGGATGGGACCAAAGGTTGCCCGGGGGACAGAACATCTTGATCCATTCCGAATGATCATAAGCTTTATGAATCCGGCCGGAGAATTTTCCGCAAGTCAGAATTCTACTGAATTCATTCTGTTCATCCACCATTTTTTTCATACTCCCGGGTAAAATATCACTCCCGGATTTTCCTGTCAAACCAAAGGATCCCCCGGCCCGCTCATCATCCGGATTGGTTAAAATAATCCAGAATAGACAAAGGGGGGATGGTTGAGCTAACATAATGAAATAGGAGTTAATGATGACCCTAGATAAACATCTTCTGGACATTCTGGCCTGTCCCGTCTGTAAAACCGAGGTCAAAATCACCCGGGATAAAAACGGCCTTAAATGCACCAAATGCCACCGCGTTTATCCCATCAAAGATGATATTCCTGTGATGCTCATCGATGAGGCTGAGATTGACCCCGAAAAACAGGTTGAAGATTGACCCGGACGGGCTGAAAAAAATTCTTATAATCCGTCTCCGCCGGATCGGGGATATCGTCATGACCACGCCGGCGATTCACCATCTTCGCCGGACTTTTCCTCATGCAGAGATATCATATGTGGTGGAGTTTCCTTATGCGGATCTGTTGTCCGGGCATCCCGATTTGGATCAGGTTCTGGAGCTGCCTCCCCGCGCCGGTTTATCCCGGTTCACCTCTCTCATTCAGCGTATACGAAAAGGCAACTATGATGCTGCGGTGGATTTTCACGGCGGTCCCCGGGCGGCGTGGATCACGCTTCTCTCCGGCGCCCGCTGGAAAATCGGTTACAAAGTCAAGTACAGGCACTTTATCTACCATTCCCGCCTCTCCCGCAGTCCGGAAACCGGCCCTGTTCATTCCGTTGAAAACCATATCAACCTGGCGGCCTTGCTGGGAGGACAAAAAACAAACATCCCAAGGCTCCGCATTGCCTCCCCGCAAATTCAAGAACACCGAAAAATCGAAACCTTTATCCAAAATTCCGGCCTGAGCCGCCAGAAGCTGGTCACGATACATGTTGGAGCCGGCAACCGCTTTCGGGACTGGGGGGAAGCAAATATGATTCAGCTGTGCCGTGAGCTGAACGCGTTGCCTGAAACGTCCGTGGTGATGGTAGGAGCCGGGGAAGAGACCGCTGCGGCGGAAAGAATCTCCGGCCGTTCCCGGAGTAACCGGAACAAAATATATTCCCTGGCCGGCCGGTTAAACCTGCGGGAATTGGCCGCCCTCATCGAAAGGTCCCGTGTTTTTGTCGGCCCTGACAGCGGACCTATGCATATCGCCGCCGCCACGGAAACACCCATTGTCGCCTGCTTCGGACCCACTCTTCCCGCTCATTTCGCTCCCTGGCGCTCACGCCACACCATCCTTCAGACCCAAATCGACTGCCGCCCTTGCCGCCAGCGAAATTGTGTCCACGGAGATTTCCGCTGCATCCGGTCCATTCCTCCGGAAAAAGTCTTCCGCGCCTGTCTGAAGTATTTATAATTCCGGAAATATAAAACCTTCGGTCCCTGTCCTTATTTGAACTTTTTGGCGGTCTGGTATATCATCTCTTGGATAATGATTCCGAACCCGGCCGGAGGGTCAATGGAAAGACAGGAGACAGCAAAATGACAGTGCCGGGTTTCAGCATGGATGGTCACTATGAATGAAAATGAGATAAAAAAACCTCTCATTTTACTGGCATTCGCTTTAATCTTATATGCGCTTTTTTCTCTGCTGTCTATAACGCTGAGCCAGATTTTTTTAGGGTTCGCTCTGGTTTTCTGGGTTTATCTGCTGGCCAAAAAAGCCATACGTTTCGCTTTCCCTGGTTTTTTTTGGGGATTGATCGCGTACGCCGCTCTTTCCTTGCTGTCCTCGGCTATGTCCCATAATCCTTCGGTAAGCTTCGCCCATTCACGCAAATTGCTTCTTTTTTTGGTCGTCCCGATGGCTTTCGCCGGTCTCCAGCATCGAATCCATATCTCCCGGGTCAAAGCCGCCCTCTTGGCCAGCGGGTCGATCAGTGTTGTTTTCTCGCTGCTTTATTTCGCATTACGGGCTCAGCCCGGTGAGCGGATCCGGGGGTTCATGGACCATTATATGACCCAGGCCGGCCTGCTGCTCTTATTCTGCGCTGTGGCTCTCAGTTTGTTTTTTTTCGAAAAAAGAAAGATCCGCTATGTCTGGGGATCGGTATTTGTTTTGGCCTCCGTCGCTTTGATTTTGACCCTGACCCGGAATGCCTGGGTCGGGCTGTTGGTGGTTTTCTTTGTTCTGCTGCTTCTCTATAAACCAAAGGCCCTCATTCTGCTCCCGGTCGGAATCGGCCTGTTTTACATAGCCAGCCCCGCCCATATCAAAAACCGGGCTTTGAGCATATTCAATCCCCAGAGCTATTCCAATGCCCAGCGCATCGAATATATAAAGGCCGGCATCGAGATCATAAAGGATTATCCCTTCTTCGGAACCGGCCCTCACACCGTCCATGTGGTTTTCCAAAAACCGGAATACCGTCTTTCAGAAGACGCCCGTCAAAACGTCCATCTTCACAACAATCCCATTCAAATCGCCGCAGAAAGAGGCCTGCCGGCCTTAGCCGCTTGGATCATTTTTTTGGTATGGGCTTTCATTTCCCTGGTCAAACTTCTAAAAAACAAAAATCCTGAGCTCTTTGCCCTGACATCAGCGGCGCTGGCCTCTCTGCTGGCCATGACTGTCGCCGGACTGTTCGAATACAACTTCGGAGATTCCGAAGTGGTGACTCTGTTTCTTTTTATTCTCACCCTGCCCTTCAGCCGGAAACGTGTCTTCAGAAAATCGCAGCAATGAAAAAAACTTTGAACCGCCGTTGGATTATATTTTCGCTTGTCGCGGTCCTGGGCGTGTATTCGTTTTGGGTGGTTTTCCAGGTCCTGCGCTATTCCCACCCCACTGATTTATCCTTCCGTTTCCCGAATGAAATCGTGGGAGTTTATCATGTCCATTCCCATTTTTCCGACGGCAAAAAAGACGTGAATGCCATCGCCGCTGCCGCCGCCGGCTGCAGGCTGGATTTTTTGATCCTCACCGATCATGGAAACCCTAACCTCCAAAGCCAGCAAGCCTCCGGGATTAAGGCCGGAGTCCTGGTCCTGGGAGGAAGCGAACTTTCCCTTAACCGGGGTCATCTCGTCGCCATGAATATTCAGCCGCCGTTCACACCCTTGTCCGGCACAGCTGAAATCGCCTCTTTCCAAATCGAACAAAAAGGGGGATTTTCCGTCATCGCTCATCCGTATTCAAAAAGCCGGTGGAGCTGGGGGAAGGAAAACAGATATTCCGGGATGGAAATCATCAACGCTGATTCAATGCTGAAATCCAGTTTCCCCGGCATCCTTCCTTATCTTCCCATCTTGCTTTTCAAACCGGAAGTCACCGCCATAAAAATGCTGCGTTATCCCCGCGCAAACCTGATGAAATGGGATGATATAAACCGGCGCCGTCCATTATACGGCTACTACGCCGCCGACGCTCACATGTTTTACAAAGCGTTGTTTTCCCTTCTGCGCCTGCATGTGCTTTTGGAAAAAAGTTTAGACTCCGATTTCAAAACGGCCTCCGCTCAAATTTATACCGCTCTTTCGCAAGGCCGTTTTTACAGCGGCATTGACGGAGCCGCGGACACTTCCGGATTCAGGTTTTGGGCTGAAAACCCGGACGGCCGCATCCCCATGGGATCCTCCGCTCCGCTGACTTCGGCAACACGTCTCCATATTGAGCTGCCGGCGGCTCAATTATGCCGCGTCCGCCTCATTCATAACGGCTCTGTTTTGCCTTTACAACCGGAAAAACATATCCAATTCAAACCGGAAAACCCGGGATTCTACCGGGTGGAAGTCACCCTTAAAAAAAGCCTTCTTTCCGAAAACTGCCCTTGGATTTTATCCAATCCCATTTACCTGAAGGAGACATTCCCATGACATCCATACGCCCCCGGCGGGCCAGCCAGATTATCGAGGGGTTCAAAGAAAAAAAAGTGCTGGTATTGGGCGATTTGATGCTGGACCGGTACGTATGGGGACAGGTTGAACGCATTTCTCCCGAGGCTCCGGTTCCGGTCGTAGCCGTAAAAAAAGACACCTCCTGCCTGGGCGGAGCCGGCAATGTCAGCCAGAACTTAAAAAGCCTGGGAGCGGAACCGCTGCTGGTGGGAGTGGTCGGGAATGACCCCTCCGGCGAATGGATAAAGCAAAATGTTTCAGACAGCCGGGGAATTTTCACCCTTTCCGGCCGACCCACCACTGTCAAAACAAGAATCATCGCGCACCACCAGCAAGTCGTCCGCGTCGATCATGAAAACAGGAATATAATTCCGCCGGCATTGAGAAAAAAAATATCCGCCTTCATTCAAAAAGAAAAATATGAAGGAATCGTGGTTTCCGATTACAACAAAGGCCTTATCAGCAAACCGCTTATGAGCGGGCTGCTGGGTTATGCGCAGGAAAATCATATTCCGGTCTATATTGACCCAAAAGTGGAAAATTTCACAATTTTTTCTCCGGTCACTCTCATAACGCCCAATCACCTGGAAGCCTCAAAAATAGTCCACCGCCCCTGCGGAAGCGACCAGGAAATCGCGAAAGCCGGACAAAAAATCTTCAACCGCATCACCACCCGCTATTTGATCATTAAGCGCGGCGAGCAGGGCATGACTGTTTTCAGCAACACCCGGGACTGCTTCCACATCCCCACCATCGCCAAAGAAGTCTTTGATGTCACCGGGGCCGGAGATACAGTCATCGCCGCCGCCGCCTTGTCGCTTTTATCCGGCGCCACTATTTATGAAGCTTCGGTTTTGGCCAACCTGGCGGCGGGTTTGGTGGTGGGAAAAATCGGAACCGCAACGGTAACATCTGCTGAACTCCTCCAGGCCCTGGAAGAATAGCCCGATTCAGAGATCGAGTTCCAGTTGATTGAGCCGAGCCCGGCCGCGCTCTTTTTCAATTTTCTTTAAAACATCGGGGGTGATGTCGCCGGTGGGATATTCTCCGCTGAAGCACGCCCCGCAGAAATCCGTTAAATCCTTGTTCTCCAGATGCACCGCTTTTTTCAGTGCATCCAAGGACTGATAAATCACTTTATCCGCTTTTATCTTTTTCGCCACCTGCCCGGGATCCGAATCCCGGGCGATAAATTCACTGACCGTCTGCATATCAATTCCATAAACACAAGGAAACCGAAGCGGGGGGGAGTAGGAGGCAAAAAAAACCTTTTCAGCTCCGCATTCCCGCACCATTTCTATAATAGAGCGGGACGTGTTTCCCCGAACAATGCTGTCATCCACCACTAAAACCTTTTTATCTTTAAATTCAGCGGCAATGGGATTGAGCTTCTGGCGGATAGAACTTTTCCGGGATTGATCCGACGGCATGATGAAGGTTCTCCCGATATAGCGGTTTTTCACCAAGGCTTCCCGGTAGGGGAGATTGAGTTTGCGGGCGATTTCAACAGCGGCGTCGCGTGCGGAATCCGGGACCGGAACCACCACGTCGGGCTGAATGTTTTGTTTTTTGATTTCCTCCGCAAGAAACCGGCCCAAATTAATCCGGCATTTGTACACATTAACATCATCAATAAATGAATCCGGTCTCGCAAAATAGACCCATTCGAATAAACAGGGGGTTCTCCGTCCATGGGTCAGCACCTTGGAGTGAAAACGCCTCTCCTCATCGATAAATATAACTTCCCCCGGCTTGATGTCCTTGATGGCGGAAAAATCCATCATGTTCAAGCTCACGCTTTCCGAGGCTATGGCATATTCCGGAATCATTCCTTTCCTTCGGGTTCCGTAAACCAGCGGCTTGATTCCGAAAGGATCCCGGAAAGCAATCATTCCCTGTTCCGCGATATAGGCGACCACCGAGTAGCTGCCCCTGACTTTTTTGAAAACATTCCGGACGGCTTCATAGATATCTTCCGGTTTCAGCGGGTGCGAGTCCTTCATGGCCAATTCTTGTGCGAAAATGTTCAAAATCACCTCGACATCGTTGTCAGAATTCACAATCCGGCGGTATTTATCAAAAAGGAGAGTTTTCAATTCCTGGTAATTTACCACATTTCCGTTATGAGCCATGATGATTCCGTGCGGCGAATTGACGAAAAACGGCTGGGCGTCTTCACCGCCTCCGCCGCCTATAGTGGGGTAGCGGGTATGGCCGATCCCAATCTTTCCTTTGAGGCGGCGGGCGTTTTCAGCGCTAAATATATCATTGACCAGCCCGTTTCCTTTTTTGGTGTGGAACCGCCCGTCATAAGTGATCATGCCCGCCGCATCCTGGCCCCGGTGCTGAATGGCCAAAATTCCCTGATAAAGATCCTTGAAGACCTCTTCGTTCGCGATCAATCCGATAACTCCGCACATAATTATATACCTGACCTATTCATAAAAAAATTGCGATTTTTTTGCAATCCCTTTTTTATCAGCGATTAACATGATTTTTATAAAAAGTTCAAATGGAAAGTTTTTCATTTTCATATTTTTATTTTAATCGCCATTTTTTTACCCTTCGGGCGGGCCGGATCTCACCGCATCTGCCGGGTTGCGGCTCGTCGCAGTGAAGTGCCACGGCTTCCTCGCCGCAACCCGGCATCTGCAGCAATCCCGGCCCGTGAATAGGTCAGGCAAGCCTGACCTATTAGTTCGAAGATAACAAAAATAGTCCCTTTCGTCTATCTGGTCTATCTGGTTTGAAAAGAGCGAGAAAGGCGAGTCGTGCGAGAAAAGAAGAAGACCTCTGAAAAAATCAAACATGAACATTTTCATTTGTCGCGTGTGGCTAAACCGCCATGAATAATTCCTTAGAAAATCGTTTCTTTATGGCCATGGGGGCGGGATGATGGATAAGCCGGCCCGTATGAAGGCTGAGCGGGCACGGTTCCTCTCCACAGGAGAGGAGAGCGAAGCCGGAATCGGAGCGGATGTCCTCGCTGGGGACATCCGCGTGGCGGCGATCCATCTCCCGCTCCCATGGCCGCAGTTCACAAGTAATTTTCATCGTTCGTGTTCTATTATACCTGACCTATTCATAAAAAATGGCGATGATTTTGTCAATCTTCCGGGCGGAGCATTTTTGATTGTCATTTTTTTAAAAACAGACTGGACTAAACGTTTTCTCTCCAGTACTGAAGCAGGTCGGTGAGGGTTTTGGATAAAGGAATTTCAGCTTTCCAGCCGGTTTGGCTTTCAATTTTTTCCCGGCTTCCCCATAAATCAGGAATATCCGCCTTGCGCAGCTTGCTCTTGTCCACCTCCACATCAATTCTGCGGGATGACGATTCAATCAAAACATCCAGGATATCTCTCAGGGCGGTTGAACGCCCCTGGGAAACATTATAGATTTCACCGCCGTTTCCCTTTTCCAGTAATGCGATATAGGCTTTGACCGTATCCCGGACATCGGAAAAATCTCTCTTCACTTCAATATTTCCCACATGAATAACCGGTTCTGTCTTGCCTTTTTCAATGCGGGCGATTTGATGAGCCCAATCGGAACAAACGAATTCCATGCTTTGTCCCGGACCGGTGTGGGGAAATGACCGGGCAATCACAACATCCAACCCTTCTATATGAGAATAAAACCGGCAGAGCTGTTCTCCGCTGATTTTACTGTAGGCATAGGGATTGACCGGATCCACGGGATCATCTTCCCGTAAAGCCCGGCTCATGCCCGCTGAACCTCCGTAAACATCCGAAGAGCTGATAAAAAGCACCCTTGCCCCGGGAGCCGATCTTTTCACCTCCTCTAAAATTTGGAAGGTTCCCAAGATATTGGTTTCCAAGGTTTCCCGGCGGTGTTTCCAGGAATAACCGACATTGGAAACCGCGGCAAGGTGAAACACCCATTCCGGGCGGGCCGATTGCAAGGCCGCACGGACATCCTCCCGGGAACGGATATCCAAACGGCAGGCCCCGTTTTCACACCAAGGCTGAACCGATTCCGGCCCGCCGGGATAAGTGGTCCCAAAACATGGGCAGCCCCGTCCGTGAAGGGCTCTCAGCAGAAAGCGGCCGGCGAATCCCGAAGCGCCCGTAATCAAGACACGCAATTTAAACCCTTTCTCTCCAATAATTCAATAAATCCTCCAGGGATTGAGAAAAGCGGAATCGCGGTTCCCATCCCGTCACCCGGCGGAACTTGCTGCTGTCGGCAAGCAGAATAGGAACATCGGAGGGCCGAAGCCGGCTGGGATCCACTTTAACTTCAACCCGGGAATCCGTCATGGACAGCAGCATATCCAAAATGTCTTTAATTTTATAGGCGGTGCCGCTCCCGATATTGTAGACATCTCCGGGCTTCCCTTTCTCCAAACTCAACCAATACGCCCTGACCATATCCCGGACATCGGTGAAATCCCGCTGGGCTTCCAGATTCCCGACATGAATCACCGGTTTCCGCCTGCCGGACTCGATTTCCGCGATTTGATGCGCGAAATTAGAGCAGATAAACACTTCTCCCCGGCGCGGACCGGTATGATTGAAACCGCGGGTCCGGACAACCGGCAGGCCGTAGCTCTGGTGGTACTGATAAGCCAGAAGGTCTTGCGCGACCTTGCTGACGGCGTACGGACTTAAAGGACGCAGGGGATTCGTCTCTTTCATCGGGACTTCATCTTCATGAACCAGCCCATATTCCTCACTGGACCCGGCGATTTGAATCAGGGGTTTCAATCTTAAGCTCAGCGCGGCTTCAAACAGATTGATTTGACCGATGCTGTTTATGGAAAACGTTTCTGACGGGCATGTCCAGGAAGTGGGAACAAAACTTTGCGCCGCCAGATGAAATATCCGGTCGGGTCTGACCTGATCCAAACATTTTTTCATTGACACCGCATCTTTTAAATCAGCTTCCACCAGCTCCACTTTGTCCTGCAGGTGACTAATATTTTCCCTGCGGCTCCGCCATCTTATCATGCCGTAAACCTGGACGTCCGGGTGCTCCGCCAGAATAAAATCAGCGAGGTGGCTCCCTGCGAAACCGGTGATTCCGGTGATCAAGACTTTCATGTTCACTCTCCTTCAACACAGAATAAGGTCACATTTTACAAGAAACCATCTGGTTTTACTAACCCGAATGATGAGCGGGCCGGGATTGCTATTTTCGGTTTTTATACTGCTCCTGGTAATAAGAACGAAACTCCTCACTCCGGTTTTTGATCTTTCTCCACCAGGCGATGTTGTTCCGGTACCACCGGACAGTTTCAGCCATACCGCCATCAAATGATGTTTGCGGAACCCAATCCAAGGCCCGGATTTTTTCGCAATCCAGGGCGTAACGGATATCATGGCCGGGGCGATCGGAGACGAAAGTGATCAAATTATCCGGTTCATTGAGCAGCTCCAGAATTTTTCGGGCGGTGTCGATATTCTTAACCTCACAGTTCCCCCCGATATTATAGACCCCCCCAAATTCTCCTTTCAGCAAAATGGCTTCCATCGCCCTGCAATGATCGGTAACGAATAACCAGTCCCGCACATTTTCACCTTTGCCGTAAAGAGGAAGCGCATGTTTCTCCAGGGCGTTGGTGATGAACAAAGGAATGAATTTTTCCGGATATTGAAAAGGGCCGTAATTGTTACTGGGCCGGGTGATGATGATGGGCAGTCCGTACGTGACCACATAGGCATGAGCCATCCTGTCCGCCCCGGCCTTGCTGGCGGCGTACGGAGATGAGGGATTGACAGGATCGCTTTCCTTGAACAAACCTTCGGCCCGGCTGCCGTACACTTCATCCGTGCTGACATGCAAAAAAATCTCGACCTCAGAATGCCTAAGCGCTTCAAAAAGGACAAAGCTTCCGTAAACATCGGTCATAACAAAATCGCCGGCATTTATGATGGAACGGTCCACATGGGTTTCCGCGGCCAGGTGAACCACCATATCCGCTTCTCTCATCAGCGTTTTCACCAGCTTCGGGTTGCGAATATCGCCGTGAACAAAAGTATACCGGGAATCATTTTCAATATCACGAAGATTATCCGGATTCCCGGCATAGGTCAGTTTATCCAAATTGATGATCCGGCTGTCGGGATATGTGTCCAGCCAGTAATGAATAAAATTGCTGCCGATAAATCCGCACCCTCCGGTAACCAGCATGGTTTTTCCCGCCAGGGTCCGCATTTTATCCGTCCTTCCGGGTCCACGTGTAAGGGATATCATTCTCATGAGGATCCAGACGGTGCTCATCGGGATGCTCATAATTATACACTTCTGACGGGATGTTCACGATGACAGCTTCGCACCCGCTGACACACATCCATCCATGGCAGACACCGGAAGGAATCCGGACCAGAAGAGGATTATGAACACCTAAATAAAATTGGTCGATTTTTCCCCGGGTCGGGGATGAATCCCGGGAATCATACAAGGCCAATTTGATCATGCCGGCGAGGCAAACCACATGATCCGTTTGAATTCTATGGAGATGCCATGCTTTAACCACTCCGGGATAGGTGGTGGTCATATACACCTGGCCGAACTTTTCAAACATGTCGTCATCGCTGCGAAGGATTTCCATAAGCCGGCCGCGTTCGTCCGGAATAACTTTTAATTCTTTCACTACAACCCCGTCGATCATTGTTTTCTCCTCCTTTTTTCACTTTATGGTGATTCGGCTTTGATCCCCCACCATAAAACGATAGACTTCCGGCCGCGGGGAGCATTTTTTGATCTTGACTTCCCGGCCGATCAAACTTTCATCTATCCGGCTGGGGATGTCGATGATTTCGGTCCCCTCCAGAACAATGCTGTTCTCGATCTCGGTCCGGATGATACGGCATCCCCTTTGAACAGCCGTAAAAGGCCCTATATACGAATCTTCGATCACCGTGCCGCTTCCCAGAATGGCGGGACCCCGCACTACGGCTCTTATCAGCTTGGCTCCCGGCTCAAGGACCACAGAACCGCTTAACCGGGAATCCCGGTCCACTTTTCCTTCAATCCGGGGAGGGAGGTTTTCCAGTATCAACCGGTTCGCCTCCAAAATATCTTCAATTTTTCCTGTGTCCTTCCACCACCCGGTGACCAGATGAGATTGAACCTGATATCCCTTTTCGACCAAATACTGTATGGCATCCGTGATCTCCAGCTCATTCCGCCAGGACGGCTGAATGGCGTTTACCGCTTCGAAAATATGAGAATCAAACATATACACCCCGACCAAAGCCAGATCGCTGGGAGGAGACTTGGGCTTTTCCACCAAGTTGACCACCTTCCCGTCTTTCAATTCAGCGACACCGAACATTTCCGGATTGGGGACTCGGGTCAGTAAAATCAATGAATTCGGTTGGTTGTTCCGGAATTTTTCCACCAGCGAACTTATTCCGCTTTTCAAAATGTTATCCCCCAAATACATCACAAAAGACTCTTCCCTTAAAAAATTCCGGGAAATTTTGACGGCGTGCGCCAGCCCCAAAGGGGCTTTCTGTTCTATATAAGTCAACTTGATTCCCCACCTGGACCCGTCTCCGGCGCTCTGCTTGATCTCTTCCTTAGTGTCCCCCACCACGATGCCGATATCTTGGATTCCCGCTTCCTTAAGCGCCTCAATCCCGTAAAACAGAACCGGCTTGTTGGCAACCGGAACCAGCTGCTTCGCTTGGGTGTGAGTCAGAGGCCTCAACCGCGTTCCTTTTCCTCCACTTAAAATAAGTCCTTTCATGATCACCTCTTAAAATTCCGCGCCTCCGAGAAAATCGGTGGTTTTTCCTATATTCCCCAAGGCTAAAGTGAACCCGAACTGAATTTCAGGTTTGTCCCGGAAATAAAAAACCCGCAAATCTGCCGCAAAATCCAGACACTGGTAATGATAGACCAAAGAAGCCGCCGAGTATAAAATTTCGCGCGTCTGGATATTGATATCAATATTCCCCCGGGTTTCCAGGGACAATGCGGGAATTTTCAATCCTCCCGAAAAACCGACCTGGTGGCGGGACGCCAGAGTGCCGGGCCTGTAAGGATTGATGCTTTTGTACCAGTTCGCCCGAAAAAACCAGTTGTCTTCAGGCCGGCCTAAAGAGGCCCCCATCCGCATTCTGGCAAAGGTTTTGAAATAAGGATTGAAGGCGGCCGACACGTCGACACTGTACTGGCGGGACGGATAAAAACGCAGGTATCCGCTGACATCTGAAAATGCCGGGACTTCTCCGTCCACCTGGTACCGCTGCAACGGGCCGCTTTCCGGGTCAAAATAGTAGTTCTGACTGATCCCCAAAGTGAATATTTCCCGGGCGGAATTTTGCTCCTTGACTAATATCCGGTTGGTCAAACCATAGCTGAGATAATGATTTAAATAAAAAAAACGGGTGGTGATGATGCGGTCCGGAGACGAAACCGGGCTTTCATACCTATAAGTCAAATTGGGTTCAATAATATGCTTCCACCTGGGAAGACCGTCCGAATCAAAAAAAACCCTATAAAACACAGGCCCTGTGAACTCGGATTCATACACCAGGTTCTGGGTGAACAGCGGCTCAGGAACCACCTCGTTTCGGTCCAAGGCGTAACTCTGAAAATAATAAGTGAGCTGAGAGGAAAGATTGCTGTTGATGGTCAGCCAGGGAAGAGCATTGAAAGGGAAATTCAACCTGGGGCTGAACGACAGGTTCTGCGCGCTTCTTTGAGTGCCGGCCTCATACGCTGTATCCCAACCATATTCCCATCTCTGGAAACTGGAGGAGAAGGACAAGTACAAAGGGGTGAACACTTTTATTTTGGAAGACGTGAAACTGATCTCAGGCAGGCTTTTCCTAATGACGGACCGGTCTCTCTCAGTGAAATAGGTTTCGAATCGCGATGCCCGCATATTAAAATTGAAATAGGACCAGGAGCGGCTCACATAAACTTGAGAGCTGCGGTTAGCCGCCACCGCCCGGTAAAAATTATTGTCAAACTCTCTTAAAAAATCAAAGGAGCTCTGGTAATCCACATCCGCCACCAGCCGGAAATCATAAGGAAGGGGCTGCTGATGCTGAAAACGGAGAATATAGGCGGTGCTGGTGTCATACAACTGGGCTTCTTCCTCCCTGAACCGGAAATAGAACAGATTCAACTCTCCGGCCATGTCCCCCGGCAGGATATAGCGGTGCTGCAGCCCTCCCCCCAAACCTTTATGGGAATAGTAATCAACATTGAAGGTGGCGTCCATGTTCCGCCTAATGTCCCAATAAAAGCTCTGGGACAATTGGAACCCTTTGCGTCCGTTGTATCCCAGCTTGGGGATCAGAAATCCAGTTGAACGCTGAGTCTCGAGGGGATATCTCATATATGGAAGGTAAAAAACCGGAATTTTTTTTATGTAGAAAACCGAATTCCACATGGCCACATAATCTTCTTTTTTGAAATCGGCCCGGCCGAATTGAAATTTCCAACGGGGAACGGTTTGGGTGCACGAGGTGATCCAGGCATCTCTCAAATGGAAAAGACTGGCGCTTTCCCTTTCCACGGATCCGGCCTCATATGTGATGGAAGGCTGAACCAGGCCGTGAACCTCTTTCATCTCACCCCGGGATGAATCAAGGTTGAACATCACCTCTTCCATGCTGATCACTTCATTGGGAAGATGGATATGGACGCCCCCGGCGGCTACAATGTCTTTAGTTTCAGTATTCAGTTCAATCCAGTCGGCGAACACCTTGATGTCGCGGTAATGTATTTCCACGCTTCCCGAAGCTGTGATCCGGTTCCCGACCCTCTCTTTGGTGTGGGCGATGATTTCCACTTGGGAGTCCTGGAATGCCGCCGCCTCAGGTAAAGAAAGAAAAATCCAGAATCCCAGAAGGAAAAACAGGGGATATCGCCTTTGACATATGCACATTTTTCTCCAATGTAGCATAAGGTTTCTTCTTTAATCAACTCAATACCCTGACCTGATCAATTCATAAAAAAATTGCGATATTTTTGCAATCTCTTTTTTATCAGCGATAAGCATGGTTTTTAGTGAAAGATCAAATGGAACATTTTTCATTTTTTTATTGTTTTTTTAATCGCAATTTTATTAGAGGTCTTCTGCTTTTCTCGCCTTCTTCAGCCCAGATAGATCAAATGGACTGTTTTTGTTATTAAGTTAGGGGTTGCCAACCGGACTCCTTCCATCCATAATAAAAACAGTTGTTTTTTTGGATGCGCAGAAATATCAATGTCGGACCCTCATCACAACAAAGATAAAAAAACGTCTTTCCGGAATATATTGGCCATGAGCAGCATCGGTCTGGTCCTGCCCTCTTCCATCGCCATCGGCCTTTTTGTTGGATATTATGCGGATAAATGGCTGGGCACCCATCCTTGGCTTTTGATTGTGTTTTTGCTTTTCGGGGTGGCGGCCGGTTTTGTTTCCCTGTTCCGCGAACTTCGCCGCTATCAAGACGATAACGGAGAATAAACAGCGGGAATCCCCGCCTATACAATCCCGGAAAAGTGGTATAAAATAAAAGCTTCATGAATGAACAACTGCAAATGGATGAAAGAATTCTGCGCCGCATCCCTGTAGAAATCGCAATAGTTGCTTTGGCTGCGGCTGTGGGGGTGTTTTTTATTTTCGGCTTCTCCGCTGCTCTTTTGGTTCTGGCGGGAGGCGGAACCGCCGGCATCGGGTTCATCTGGATGCGAGCTTCGGTGGACCGTTTTCTGGACCAATCGAAACCGCGTGCCATGAAAGCCGCCGTATTCCTGTACGGGCTCCGTCTTCTATTGATTATTCTGATCTTTTCAATTATAATTCTCTTTTTTTCTCAGGAAGTCTTAGCGTTCGCCGCAGGTTTTTCATCCATTGTGGTGGTCATTTTATTTGAAGCCGCATCGGCATTAACACGACATAAGAAGAAATGGAAGCCTTAGAACACAGTTTATATATTGTCGAGATTGTCAATAAAATATTCAGTCCCCCTCTTGCCGCCTTGCTGGGGTGGCTGGGAATAGAAGTCCAGAACCCGGAACATTTGATTCCGGATTATGTGGTGATGTGTGTTCTGGTTTCTCTTATTTTGATTCTCTTTTTCGGCCTCGCCGCAAGAAATCTCAAAGAGGTTCCGTCCAAACTGCAAAGTTTTCTGGAAATGGTATACCAGATGTTTGAAAACCAGCTGAAAGATGTGGTGGGCGAAAAAGGGCCGAAATACACCTCCATGGTAGCCACCTTGGGACTCTTTATTTTTTTCTGCAACTTAATAGGCCTGGCACCAGGGATGATGGCCCCCACCAGCAAACTCAATGTCACCCTTGCCTGTGCCCTGGCTGTCTTTTTTTACTACCACTGGCAGGGGATTAAAGCGCAGGGGCTGGGCCATTATCTTAAACATTTTATCGGCCCCATTCCCGCCCTGGCGCCGCTGCTCCTGCCTATCGAGATCATCAGCCACTTCTCCCGGATTGCTTCTCTGTCTATTCGTCTGTTCGGAAATATTTTTGCCGAAGAACTGTTAATCGTGGTTATCGCCTCAATCATTCCGTACTTTCTGCCCCTGCCTTTCATGGCCGTGGCCATCTTCACCTCTTTCATCCAGGCCTTTGTTTTTGTCTTGCTTTCATGCGTTTATATTGCAGGAGCCGTGGCTCAAGAGGAAGAATAAAAAATGAAAAGGAGAAAAAAATGTCAAAATATCTAAAACCGTTATGCGTGCTCTTTTTTTTAGCCGTTATAATGAGCACTCCCTTGCTGGCCCAGGAAGCCGATGTGTCCGATAACCGTGCTTCTCTATTCAAGTTGACCCTGATTGTTGGAGGTGCCGTTATCACTATCGCTTCTTCTGCCGGTGCGTATTGCCAGGCCAAGGCCATTGCCAGCGCAGCAGAAGGCATCTCCCGGAATCCCGTGGGGGCGCCTCACATCCGTTTTCTTCTGATCTTTGGATTGGTTCTTATAGAAACCCTGGTCATTTATGCCCTTTTGATTTCGATTATCATTCTCATGGTGCAATGGGGGAATTATCTGTAAAATCAGCTGAAGCGAATCCCAGGATTATATGGTTCATTCCATTTTCAATATCATCAAAACGACTTTCAAGCGATTCAGTGAAGACCGGTGCGGAAATTTTTCCATCATTATTTCCTATTTTGCTCTTTTGTGCTCTATTCCTCTGGTTGCTTTATTCGCTTTTGTCACCACAAAAATCCTGGGGGATCCGGAGATCGCTTTTCTCAGTCTGAACATTCTTTCGGATGAATTTTTCGCCGAATTGGATCCCCTTTTTTTTGAAAGAATTCAATATGTTTCCCACAACATTTCCAATCTGGGCTGGTTCGGATTAGCGGGGTCATTCATCGCCGCCAGCTTCCTTTTTTCCAACTTGATTTACGCCATCAATTTTATTTTCAAAGCCAACTACCGGAAGTCGTTTTTTTATAACCGGCTGATGGAATACATGATCATGTTTGTCATCGGTATCATCATGCTGATTTCCCTGTCCATAACCGCTATCTGGACCGCCCTTCACCGCGCCTTGAGGGAAAGCGAGATCATCGCCCAAAACATCAATCCCAAGGTGGTTTCCCTGGCAGATAATTTCTTTCTGCAGTATCTTCTTCCTTTTACTCTGACCTTTGTGGTCTTTTTCATCCTTTATAAATTCATCCCGGATATAAAAGTTTTTACCCAGGCCGCAGCTATCGCTGCTTTAGCCAGTACGCTGTTATGGGAAATATTCAAAAGAATATTCGCCTTTTATGTGGCTCATTTTTCCGCCGTCGGCATTGTTCTCTCTCAACTGCTTCAGGGAACCTTGACCTCCATCATATTTTTCATGTTGTGGATTTCGTTTTCTTTGGTCATCCTCTTCTGGGGAGCGGAATTGGCCGCGGTCTTGAATGAGAGGCTGCATGAAAAACACACCTGAATCTCACTCCCTTACCCTGGCCACGCTGGCCGGTAAGCTTGAACGTGAATACGAAGGGAAAGGAAGCATAAAAATCACTGGATTTGCGAGCCTTGAGCGGGCTGAACCCGGGGATCTGTCTTTTCTCTCTCATAAAAAACACCGGCCGCTGCTGGAAAATTCCAGGGCATCCGCGGTCCTGCTTCCCCCCGGTGAAGATCGAGGCGGAATTCCTGCGATCCGTTCCCATCAGCCTCATCACGACTTTATCCGTGCCGTCAGAATGTTTTACCGGCCCTGCCGCCCCCGGCCCGGGATTCATCCCCGCGCGCACATCGCCCCCACCGCCGTCCTGGGAAAGAATGTTTCTGTGGGAGCTTGTTCCGTTATCGAGGATAACGTCCATATCGGGGACGGAACCGTCATCTTTTCCCATGTCTCCTTGTATCCCGGCGTCCGCCTGGGAAAAGACTGCGTCATCCATTCTCATGTTTCTGTCAGAGAAAACAGCTGTATCGGCAACAATGTGATTGTGCACAACGGAGCCGTGATCGGTTCGGATGGATTTGGATACTTGCAGGAAGAACACGGCGGTCACCGCAAGATTCCTCAGACCGGCCGGGTGATTATCCAGGATGATGTGGAAATCGGAGCCAATACCACTATAGACCGGGCTTCGCTCGATGAAACCATCATCGGAAAAGGAACCAAGATCGACAATCTTGTGCAAATCGCCCACAATGTCAAGATCGGAGACAACTGCATATTGATGAGTCAGGCCGGAATCGCCGGAAGTTCACGGCTCGGGAAAAATGTCATTGTCAGCGGGCAGGCCGGAATCGCCGATCATTTAAATATCGGAGATCATGTCATTCTCGCTGCCAAAACCGGAGTCACCAATGATATCCCCCCCCATTCCATCGCCGCCGGCTATCCTCATCTGGATATAAAAACCTGGAGAAAATCCTGGGCGTCCATACCCCGTCTTTTTGATCTCATCCGGGAGATCAGGAAAATGAAAAAACGTCTCGATGAGATGGAAAAGAAATTGTGATCCCTTAAGATTTGATGTGTTTCAGGACGGCTTCTTCAATTTTTTCTTTGGGCAAAGCCCCCACCAGGGTTTCCTGAACTTCCCCGTCTTTGAACAAAAGCATGGAAGGAATGCTCATGATCCCGTATTTTGAGGCGGTCTGATTATTGTCGTCAACATTCAATTTCACCACTTTCAATTCGCCTTCCCGTTCAGAAGCGATGCTCTCCAGGGAAGGGGTCACCATATGACAGGGAGCACACCACGCCGCCCAAAAATCCACTAAAACCGGTATATCGGATTTGAGAACTTCATTTTCGAAGTTATTGTCATTAACGTTTTTAATATTTTCAGCCATATCTCCTCCAGATGTGTTCACATCATAACCTTTTGAAATCACTCCGGCTTTTCGGTTCATCGCACGTCCTGACCGAAGCACCTGCAGATCCCTCGTCGTTTCACTCCCCGGGACGACATTGAATTAAGGAATGTCGTGGTCTGCGGCAATCCCGGCCTCTCATCATCCAAGTCAGTATTATGATAGTCTTTGTAAGCTTATATTGTCAACCCGGATAGATCCTAACCCCAGCCTAATTTTTCATGGAGAAGATCGAAGTAATTTCTTTTTGGTGAAGAAATCAAAGACAGGGTGTGATCACTGATCCTGATTTTCACTTCATCGTTTTTCCGCATTTTGTTTCCTCTTTGGCCGTCCAGAGTCAAGAATGTCTTTTCACCTTCTGTTATGACTTTAATCCGGATTTCCGAATCAGACGAAATCACCATGGGCCGAAAAGTCAGAGTGTGCGGACAGATGGGAGCGAATATAACCGCCGGCATATTGGGCTGAATGATCGGCCCTCCCGCGGCCAAAGAATAAGCGGTGGATCCGGTGGGGGTGGAAACAATGATCCCATCCAAACGGGGTATGGCAATCCTTTTATCATTTATGTAAATCTCGCATCGGATCATCCGGGCCAACGCCCCTTTGTTGATGACAATATCATTTAAACATAAAAATATATTGTCCCGGTAAAAAACATCCAGCATCCGCCGGCGGCTGGTGATTTCCCGGCTGCCCTTAAAATAGGCATCCAAGGTTAAAAGCATTTCATCCACGGGAACTTCGGTCAAAAACCCCAGCCGTCCTAAATTAACGCCCATCACGGGAATAGACCGCCTCGCCGCCAAGTGGGCGATGCTCAAAAGGGTTCCGTCCCCTCCCAAGACAATAATCAGCCCGGATTCATCCGGCACCATTTCGCGGGGAATGCCGTTTTGCCCTCCGATTTTACCGGCCGCCGCTTCTTCCAGGACACATTCTTTCCCTTGGGCCTGAAGATATGACACCAAATCATTCAATACCTCCACCACATTAGGGGCATGGGGTTTGATGACAATACCGACACGATTGATTTTATTCATTCCAGACCGCCTCCTTGATCATGGCTTCCTCACTCGAAGTCCCCTTGTTTTCCATAGAAAGAGACCACCACGCGAAAAATTCCCGGTTGCCTTTTTGCCCCCGGGTGGATGATTTTAAAATCCCATTCAGGTGAAACCCCATATCAGCCGCACCCCGGATAACTTGGCCGAGGATATCTTCCTGAACGGATTTATCCCTGATCACACCTTTCTTCCCGATCCGTCCCCTGCCGGCCTCAAACTGAGGTTTAATCAAAGCCAGGACACAATCGCCGGACAACAAGGTTTTGACGGCAGGCAAAACTTTGAGCAGTGAAATAAATGACAGGTCCATGACCACCATCTGGGGCTTTTCGTCAAAATCTTCAGGCTTCAGGGCACGCGCATTTTTTTTGATTATAATCAAACGTGAATCCTTGCTCAAATTCCAATCCAGCTGCCGGGTTTCCACATCGACGGCATATACTTTTCGTGCCCCTCTCTGCAGAAGACAGTCACTGAATCCGCCGGTGGACGCCCCCAAATCCGCAGCCACCAGACCCTTGACACTCAAGCGGAAAGAATCGAGCGCCTCCTCCAATTTCAATCCTCCTCTTCCCACAAAAGGCAATGTTTCCTTTATAGAAAGAGAGGCCTCTTCATTCAGCAGCTGACCGGGCTTTTCTATTTTCTCACCATTCTGCATCACCCGGCCGGCCATAATCAATGCCTGCGCCTTGTGCCGGCTTTCCGCCAGACCGCTGCGGACCAATAACTTATCCGCTCTTTCCTTGGGAGCCGTCATAGCCGCCGTCCTCGACGATACCTCAACCTGACCTATTGATACGAAAATAACAAAAATAATCCATTTCGTCTATCTTATCTATCCGGCCTGAAGAGAGCGAGAAAGGCGAGGCGAGACCGTTCCCTCGCGGCCATGGGAGCGGATAATGTTTCCGCCGACCTTTCATCAACAGTGATATTCATCGGGGTCCATCAACCGGAACTTTTTTGATAAAACTCCCTGATCCTTTCTGCCAGGCCGGGGGGATCCAACCGGTACATTGATTTTATCTGCTCAACTTTCCCCACCGGATAAACTTCCACCGGCAAACCGATACGCAGGAAGCGGACTTTCTGACGACCCCTCCGGTCCAGAAGTTCCCGGACAGCACTCCCGAAACCTCCGGAGATCACCCCTTCTTCCGCTGTGATCACCGTCCCGCCATTACGCGTGAAATCAAGGATGAAATCTTCATCCAAAGGCGTGACAAAGCGCGCATTCACCACCGCCAGCCGGATTCCCTCTTTTTCCAGGCTTCGAGCGGCTTCCAGGCAGGGATAAACCATGCTTCCGTAGGCCAGAAGGAGATCCTCCCCCTCTTTCAAAAGTTCGCTTTGTCCGGGAGGCATGAATTTAAAATCCTTATCCAAGGGACAGCCGGTGACCATGCCCTTAGGGAAGCGCACGGCGGCGGGATGTCCATATTGCAAGGCGGAGGCGATCATATGCTGGAGTTCATTTTCATCTTTAGGGGCCATCACCACGAAATGAGGCAGATGCCGAAGATACACAATATCATTGATTCCCTGGTGCGTGGGACCATCATCAGGAACAATCCCGGACCGGTCCAAAGCAAAAACCACCGGAATGTCCATAAGAGAAATATCATGATAGAGCTGATCGTAAGCACGTTGAAGAAAAGTGGAATATATCGCCACCACCGGCTGAAATCCTTCCAAGGCCAAGGCTCCGGCAAAATTCACCGCATGCTGTTCTGCGATTCCGACATCGAAAAACCGGTCCGGGAAACGGCGGCGGAAAGATTCCAATCCGGTTCCATCCGGCATAGCCGCCGTGATCGCCAGTAATTTTTCATTTTTTTCAGCTAATTTTTCACAAACACTTCCGAAAACTGAGGAAAAAGAAGGCCGCGAATTTTTTATTTTGGTTTGCCCGGTTTGAATTTCAAACGGCTTGGCGCTGTGAAAACGGGATGGATTGTTTTCCGCATGGACATAGCCTTTGCCTTTTTTAGTGACACAGAGGACCAGCACCGGACCGTCATAATTCTTGGCTTCGTTAAAGACTTCTATCAAAGAGCCCAGGCTGTGGCCTTGAACCGGGCCGATATAACGTATTCCCAATTCTTCAAATACCAGTCCTGGAAAAAATGTTTTTTTGACGGCATCTTCAATAGCCCTGCCGGCTTTTATCAGGGGCCAGCCAACCACAGGAATCGATTTCAAAAAAGTTTTGGCATGGTCTTTCAGCCGCAGATAATGCTGCCCGGAAGCCAAATAAGTCAAATATTTCGAAAGGGCTCCCACATTAGGTGATATGGACATTTCATTATAGTTGAGAACAATGATCATTCTTTTGCGGTGATGCCCGATCTGGTTTAAAGCCTCCCAGGCCATTCCTCCCGTCAAACCTCCGTCGCCCACCACAGCAATGACATGATGTTTTTCCTTTTTCTTACCCCGGGCAACCGCCATTCCCATCGCCGCGGAAAGAGCCGTGGAAGCATGGCCGGTATTAAAAATATCATGCTCACTTTCCGCCCTGGAAGGAAATCCGCAAAGCCCTTCCATCTGACGGAGCTTTTGGAATTGGTCCCGCCGGCCGGTGATGATTTTATGCGTGTAGCACTGGTGTCCGACATCCCAGATAATTTTGTCCCGGGGAGAATCAAAAATATAATCCAAGGCCAAAGTCAACTCCACCATCCCAAGATTTGAAGAAAGATGTCCGCCGGTTTGGGATACCACGCTTATGATTTCCTTCCTGATTTCTCTGGATAAGCGGAAAAGTTCTTTTACGGACAGTTTTTTGAGATCTTCAGGACCGCTGATCTGTGCTAAAAGATTATCCTCGTTCATTTTTATTTCACTTCCAAAAGCTTCAAAGCCATATATTGCAAAGCATGAGTGTCCCGGGATAACTTCTCCAATTCCTTGTTCGCTGAAAAGACATGACCGTTCAACCTTTTTTTTGCCGGAACAGATCCTTCCAAAAAAACCGCATTGGATCCTGAGCGGGTTTCCCGGGGAGAATCCAAAATGTCATCCCGTATCTGAAAAGCCAAACCGACATTCCGGCCGTAGGCCGTCAGGATTCTTAAATCCTCCTGGTCAGCCCCGCCCAGCCAGCCTCCTGCCCTTACAGCCGCGACAATGAGAGCTCCGGTTTTTTTTAGGATAAGCCGGTAATATTCTTTTTCCGCGAGTCTTTTGTCTTTGGCCGTAATATCCAGATACTGGCCCTCTATCATTCCACCCGCCCCGGCAGCCCGGCTGATTTCTTCAATCACCTGCAATCCTCTTTCCAAAAGCCCTTCTTGCCCCGAAAAATTTTTCAAAAGCGCCCTGGTCATGGTTTCGAAAGCAAGCGTTAAAAGGGCATCTCCCGCCAACACCGCCGTCCCTTCACTGAAAGCCTTATGGCATGAAGGTTTGCCGCGGCGGAAATCATCGTCATCCATAGCCGGCAAATCGTCATGGATAAGAGAATAGTTATGAATCAGCTCCAGGGCGCACGCAAAAGGAAGGGCCCGCTCACGCGGACAGCCGAATAATTCTCCGGATATAATCAAAAGCAGCGGGCGGAAGCGTTTCCCCTCCGACATCACAGAATATTTCATGGAACGAGCCATCCCTGAAGAAACTCCCCCCAGAATAGAGCCCAGTTCCAGATTAACGGTTTTGGTTAATTGTTCAAGTTTGTCTTCGATGCCCATATCTGTCAGAAAGGCAGGGATTCATTGCCGGATCCGGAAGGTTCCTCATTTTTCCCAGGTTCTTCGTCTTCATCTTCCGGTTTGCCCGGAAAGGTCTCCGTTTTCATCTCTCCCGTTTCGTCTTTTAATAGAATCTCTATCTTTTTTTCTGCTTTTTCAAGCTCATTTCTCAAATATTTTGCCAGTTGAATCCCCCTCTCAAATAAATTCAAGGATTCCGTCAGTGTCATCCGGCCTTTTTCCAGTTTGTCCACGGTCTCTTCCAACTCCTGAAGCGCCTTTTCAAAATTAAGTTCACTCATAGCAAGCTCCTTACGCA
This sequence comes from Candidatus Aminicenantota bacterium, assembly GCA_046483285.1. GTDB lineage: Bacteria > Acidobacteriota > Aminicenantia > Aminicenantales > Aminicenantaceae > CAYRTV01. The sequence goes on from JAWODN010000076.1 coordinate 53,990, forward strand.
GGTTTGCCTGAACATGTCAGGTCAACTGAATTCATCCGTCTCCGTATTTCCGGATTTATCGCCGCCGGCGGACAGGAAAATGGATTTTGTCTTATCCACGGTTTCCACCCGGCAGCAGAATTCACCCCGGTGAAATGCCACCCTCATTCTTTGGCCGGGATCAACCCGCTCAATATTTAACACGGGGGTTTTCCCGTCCGCTTTCCAACATAACGTATAACCTTTTTTCAATATATTCAAGGGACTTAAACTATGAAGCTGCGCGGCCAAATTCTCCCAGAGCCCCTTCCAATTATCCACTCTATGCCTTAATATATGAATGATCTTTTCTTCCAGCAGGCATGTCCTGGACCGGTTTTCCGCCAACACCCGCTGCTGGCTGCGAAGAACCTCCATGGAACGCAATTCCAGCTCATCCACTTTTTGAGCCAAGTGAAGCAGCCGCATTTTAAAATTTTGAAATCCCTGATGCCGGATCAGATGCATCACCTGATGCCTTTTTTCCTGGATAAAGTATAGAAAATGATGCCGGATCCCTTTTTCAAGGCTTTCGATCCGGTCGACAAAAGAATGTTCTTTCTCAATTAAAATTTCGGCGGCTCCCGAAGGCGTGGAGGCCCGCAGATCCGCAACAAAATCTGAAATGGTAAAGTCAATTTCGTGACCGACTGCTGAAATCACCGGGATGCGTGAGCGGTAAATCGCGCGCGCCACTTTTTCCTGGTTAAACGCCCACAGGTCTTCAATGGATCCTCCTCCCCTTCCGACCACAATCACATCCATATCGGGAATAGAATTAAAAAAATCCACCCCGGCCACAATTTCATCCGCCGCCCCTTCTCCTTGGACCCGCGCCGGGTATATCAGGATATGCAGACGGGCAAACCGTCTTTCCAGGGTTTGAAGGATATCCGTTACCGCCGCGCCGCGCGGAGAAGTCACAATTCCGACTTTATGGGGAAACAGGGGAATTTTTTTCTTTTTATCCGGTGAAAACAACCCTTCTTTTCCCAATTTTTCCTTTAACTGTTCAAAAGCCAGCTGAAGGGATCCCTTTCCTTTGGGCTCCATAATATTCACCTGCAGCTGGTACCGTCCCCTTGGCTCATAGACGTTAATCCGGCCGAAGCAAACCACCTGGAGTCCGTCTTCTAATTTAAAAGGAATTTTGGCCGCGCTGGACCGCCACATCACCGCTCCTAAATGACTGGCTTCGTCTTTGAGACTGAAATATAAGTGCCCGGAGTGCGCTTTTTTAAAGTTGGAGACTTCTCCTTCCACCCACACTGAGGGAAAAGCATCTTCCAGCAGCTTTTTGATATGACCGGTGATTTCTGATACAGAATATATTTTTTTTTCCGGCCCGGCCGTGTTTTTATTCACTCCCATTCTCCTCAACGACCGACACTCTTTCCAAATGAAGGGTCCGCCCGGAGAGAGAATCCACTTCCCCATAAACCGCCGACAGAACAAATCCATCTTTAGACGGTTCAAATTTCTGCGGCCTGGAGGTTAAAAACCTGTCCACGGCTTGGCCGCAGCGGATTCCAATGACCGAATTGTATCCTCCCACCATTCCGACATCGGTTATATATCCCGTTCCCTTAGGAAGAATCCTCTCATCCGCTGTGGGAACATGGGTATGGGTCCCCAATACGGCCGAAACCTTTCCATCCAGGTACCAGCCCAGCGCCTGCTTTTCCGAAGTGGCTTCAGCATGAAAGTCCACGATAATGACCGGGGTTTCTTCCCTTAAAATCTCGATTTTTTCATCAGCCGCCTTGAAAGGACAATCCACCGGTTCCATGAATACCCGGCCCTGAAGGTTTAAAAAAGCGGCCTTGACTCCGTTTTCATTTTTAAGAACAACCGCCCCCCTCCCCGGACAAGGCTGGGGGTAATTTTCCGGGCGAATCACACGCGTTTCAATATCCAGGTACTCCAGGGCATCTTTTTTATCCCAGATATGATTTCCCGAGGTCAACAAATCGGCTTGGGCGAGGAACTCCGTGGCGGTTTTTTCCGTCAATCCAATGCCTCCGGCCAAGTTTTCCCCGTTGGCTATGACAAAAGAGGGGTTATACTTCTTTTTTAAAGCCGGCAGATGCCTTTTGGCTCCCCGGCGCCCGGGTCTTCCGATGACGTCACCCAAGAATAAGAAGCTGATTTTATCTTGCATATTCCACGGCTCTCATTTCACGGATTACCGTGACTTTAATCTGTCCGGGATAATCCAACTCATCCTTTATGGTTTTAGCTAATTCCTTGGCTGCAAGGGCGGCCTGATCGTCGGAGATTTTTTGACTCTCCACAATAATGCGGATTTCCCTTCCTGCCTGCAAAGCAAACGCCTTGGCGACACCCTGATAAGAGACGGCGATATCCTCCAGCTTTTCCAGGCGCTTGATATACGTTTCCAATAATTCCCGCCGGGCCCCGGGCCTGGCCGCGGAAAGAGTATCGGCGGATTGAACCAGCACCGCTTCCACCGAAGGAAAATCAATATCACGGTGATGAGACGCAATTGCCTGGCACACGGCTTCCGATTCTCCATGTTTTCTTGAAAGAGCAACGCTCAATTCCGTATGAGTGCCCTCCACTTCTCTATCCACCGCTTTACCAATATCATGCAGAAGGCCGGCGCGCAGAGCCACTCTTTCATCAGCGCCCAGCTCCCTGGCCATCAAAGCCGAAAGATAAGCCACTTCCTTGGAGTGCTGAAGCACATTCTGACCGTAACTAGTCCGGTATCTTAACTTACCCAATAGTTTTATCAGCTCCGGATGGAGATCCTGAATGCGCAGCTCCAACGCAACGGATTCACCTTCTTCTTTGATATTGGCATCCAGTTCTTCCCTGACATTCCCGACAACCTCTTCAATACGGGCAGGATGAATGCGTCCATCCACGACCAGTTTTTCAATGGCCAGCCGCGCCATTTCCCTCCGGATCGGATCAAAACTGGACAGAATGACCGCTTCAGGGGTATCATCAACAATAATATCAACCCCGGTGGCTAATTCCAGGGCGCGGATATTGCGCCCCTCGCGGCCGATTATCCGTCCCTTCATGTCATCCGACGGCAGGTCCACCACGGCCACCGTTGTTTCCACCACATGTTCGGCGGCAGACCTCTGGATAGCCTGGCTGATGATATCACGGGCCATCTGCTGGCTTTTTTCTTTGGTTTCCTCTTCGATTTTTTTAATAGTCTGAACGGATTCCAGCTTGGCTTCATCCTCAATTCTTTTCTGCAGTTCCAGTTTAGCTTCCCCTTGTGTCAATTGGGCAACACGCTCCAGCTCGCTGAGAATCTCCTGAAACTTTTTTTCGTATTCATTTTCTTTGTTTTTAAGCTCTCTTTCTTTGGCGTATATGCGTTGCTCTTTGTTGGAAATATCCCGCTCTTTTCTTTCTATGTTCTGGTATTTCCGCTCCAGATTTTCTTCCTTTTGCAGCAGCCGCCGTTCCAAATCACTGAATTTCTTGCGTTGGCTGCGGGTCTGTCTTTCAAAATCCTGTTTAAGATTAATGAATTTTTCTTTAGCTTCAATTGAAGCTTCCCGTTCAATTTTCCGGGCTTCTTCTTTGGCCTCTTCAACAACATCCTGTGCTTCTTTCTTGGCGGTGAGAAGAGTCCGGGCTCCGGACCTGTTTTTCAAAAGGATGAAAACCAAAAAACCACACAGCAGGGCAAACCCCGCCGCCACTATTATTAAAACTTGATTCACTTTGACCACCTCCTGCTCGGGGCGTCAAAGGAGATGAAAGTTAGGAGATCAGATTACATTCTTTGGTGATGAGATTTGAACCGCAGCAGCAGTTTATCTGAATAGTTTATATGTCCGTCTAATTGATCATTCTTTCCTTTTTTCCTGCAAACATTCTCTTCTATAATATGTTCAATTTTCTTTGTTATGCCTTTATTTAGCTTCCTGCTCCATGATTTTGAGAATATCTTCATTTTTAAAAAAACGATCCTCCAAACTTTCAATTTCATTCTCCATGTGCCCGATCGCTTCGTTTAATTTATCTAACTTCTTTTGACAAAGAAAAAATTCGTCCGCAATATTCAGTGCAGCTAAAACAGCGATTTTCACCGCATCCGCGGATTTAGACTTAACCGCCACCTCACGCATCTTCTGATCCACATAAAAAGTGAGATGGTTTATATATTTTTCATCTTCATCTCCTTTTACACGGATCTTGAATTTCCGGTCGAAAATTTCAATTTCAACTATTCTATCAATCATATCCCTAATTGATCTATCTGATTAATAATCTGCTCTATTCTTCCCTTCAAGTCTTCTCTTTCGCTTTCAAGCTTCTGCAAATTTTCATTCAATTCATCGGCCTTCCCGGCTTTTTTCAACAGCTGCTTGTTTTCTTCCTTTAAATCTTCAACCTTTTTTTTCAGCTTGTCATTCTCTCCGGCAAGACGGTTAATATAATCAACAACCTGAGAAACTTTCCCTTCTAAAATTTTAATTCTTTCTAATTCACTTGTCAATGTCCCCCTCCTTCTCCTTTTACTTGAATAGAAAATTTTTCTTTGAGCATATGGATAATCTTTTGCATGTTTTCATCCGGCTCATTTTCATTTGCGTTTCTTTCCGGATAACGGAAAATGACCTTCAGGGACAGACTGACTCCTTCTCCGGATGATAATGTTCCCACATGCCGGTCATAAACATCAAATGAATCCAAGCCCAAAAGATTTAAATTCCGGATGGCCGTTTTTATCTCCTGATATCGAACACCTTGATCGTCAATAAGAGTGATTTCCCGTATTATCCCTTGATTCATGCGCAAGGCATTATATCTTTTCGGCAGGTAGGGCTTATTGAGAAACAAATTCAGATCCAGCTCAGCGGCATTCACGCTCTTATTCAATCCCAAAGCCATATGGATTGAATGCTTGATGGTTCCGAGGTGTCCAATACGTTCTCCTTTTATTCCTACAGCCGCTGAATATCCAGGCTCATACAAAGGAAAGTCGGTTTCCTCGAAATCGCAGGGACCGGCTCCAACATGCTTCAAAATGGCTTCCACCGTTCCCTTCACATGAAAAAAATCAACCTCATGTGATTTTCTCTGCCAATGCCCTTCATCCAGCCGCCCGAAGCCGGCAAACGCCAGAGTTGGTTTTTCTTTAATCTCTCCCGATTCCCAAAAAAAACGCCGCCCGATTTCAAACAGATGAAGAGTGCGGATTCCCTGGCTGAAATTCAATTGCATATTTTCAAGAAGCCCGGCCAGCAAAGTGTTTTTAAGAAATGAAGTGCGGGGCGAAACGGGATTCAGAACCGCCACAGCCTCGTCCCTGTCCGCAAATAATTCTTGGAAACGCGGTGTCATGAAACCGTCATTCACCACTTCATCGAATCCTTGATGGTATAAGATTTGACGGAGACTTTCTTCGGTTTTGTTCCATTTCTCATTGCGGGGACGGTAGAAATTCACCTGCGGGAAGCGGGGGGGGATGTGATCATACCCATAATACCGCCCGATTTCCTCAATCAAATCCGCCTCTCTTTCCACATCCGGCCTGTGAAACGGAACATGAATCATCCAGCTTTCCTTTTGGTGGGGGTCAATCATAAATCCGGCCCGCTGAAAGACGGAAAGAATAAATTTCTCTTCCACCTCTGCCCCTAAAACTTCGTTCACTTTCCGGTGGCGGAGAATCACGGTTCGGGCTCTGCGCGGTTTAGGGTAAACATCCATCACGCCGCTTGACGCATTCCCCCCCTGTTGAGTCAAAAAAAAAGAGAGCCATTCGACGGCACGGGGGAGGGCGTCGATATCCGTTCCTCTTTCATAACGAAAAGAGGTTTCTGTTTGAATCCCAATGGATTCCCGGGCTTTGCGGACAGTTTCCGGATCAAAAAAAGCCGCCACCAGAGCCACGGATTTTGTTTTTTCGGAAACGGATTTATCCGGGTCATCCTGAATTCCGGCCAGAGAAACGGTTTTCTCTTCATCCGCAATCACCAGCATTTCTTTAGAAAGCTTAACTTCCCGGCCGTCACGCAAAACCAGACTTTCCTGGGGCCGCGCATTCCGGATAATGAGCTGCTTTCCCTTAATTTTATCAAGATCAAAAGTGTGAACGGGCTGACCGGCGGCAAGTAAATTATAGACAACGGCGTCATTTACCGAATCAACCGGGGAAACCCCCAGCGTGCGCAGTCTTTCCTGCATCCATCCCGGAGAGGGCCCCACCTTGACGTCATGAACGGTCTTTCCGCAGCACCGCGGACAAAGAGCTTCGTTCCGTATTTGGATATCCAATTCAGTGGAAACGGAATCCGGACTTTCCTTGAACACACAATCCCAATTTTTCCACGGGAGATTTTTTGCCGCCGCCAGTTCACGAGCGATCCCCAGGTGACTCAACAAATCAAAGCGGTGTGGAAAGGTTTCCAATTCGACGACAGTGTCCCCGTTTGTTTTTTCCCAGTTGACAACAGAAAGTCCTAAAGAATCGAAAATGTCCATCAATTCTTCCGGCGAATAGGAAAAATCAATAAAATCCTTTAGCCAAGAAATGCTGATTTTCATTTCAAGAAAACTGCCTTATAAACCGGATGTCATTTTGATAAAAGAGCTTTATCCCCGGCACACGGTGCCTCAACATGGCTACCCTGTCGATTCCCAGTTCAAAAGAAAAACCTGAATATTTTTCCGGATCAATATTCATATTTTTAAATACCTGGGAATGAACCATCCCTCCGCCGGCGATTTCAATCCATCCCCGCCCCCCGCAGGCCGGACAGTCATGTTTTTTCTCTTCGCAAAGGAGACAGCCCATGTCCACAGCCGCTGAAGGCTCAGTGAAGGGACAAAACCTGGGACGGAACCGAATTTGGATTTTTTCAAGGAACACTCCCTTGAGAACGCACTCCAGCACCCCCTTTAAATGCGCGAAAGTCACTCCTTTCCCGGCAACCAAACCGTCGACTCGAAAAAACACGGGCAAAGAGCTGGCATCCGTTTTTCCCCTGCGATAGATTTTCCCCGGAATGATCACCCGGACCGGGGGCAGCTTTCTCTTCAGCACCCGGTTCAGCACAGGCCAGGTCTGCGTCCTCAGAAAACGGTTTTCACTTAACTGAAAATCCGCCGGTTCATCCTGAAGCGGCTGAAGGGGTGGAACATTTGAGACGCCAAAATCATAATGATCCGTTTCCATTTCCGGGCAGGTTTCGGTGTCAAACCCCATCTCCAGGAAAATTTCTTCCATCTCCCGAAAAACCAGCCGCAGGGGATGAGCTCCCCCCCGATAACGGAATGCTCCCGGCAGGGTTAAATCCATTTTCTTTTGCCGTTTTGCCTTTTCAGTTAATTTTTCATCCGCAGCCTGGAGGCGGCCTTCCATTTCAACAAGAAGTTGATGGATATCTTTTTTGGCTTGAGGCTTTTCCCCAGGGCTCAGCTTTTCGATTTCTCTTGCCAGCCCGGCGAACCGTCCTTCCTTCCGGGAAAAGAACTGATCCCGCACTTCAGAGAGAGCTTCCCGGTTTTTGACCCGCCCAAGGGCCTCCTCAAATTCTTTTTGAAAATTCTTTATCTTTTTGGCCGCGATTCCCATCCTACACCATGCGGTCAGACTCCGGCTTGTTTGACTTTTTGCGCAATTTCTCCAAATGTTCCCGGTGCGTTAACAGCGAGGTCCGCCAACACTTTCCGGTCTAATTCAATATTATGAGTTTTAAGACCGTGTATAAACTGATTGTATGACAATCCGTTTTGTTCGGCGGCGGCTTTAATCCTTATAATCCAGAGGCGGCGGAACTCCCTTTTCCGGGTGCGCCTGTCCCGGTATGAATACAGAAGAGCGCGTTCAACGGCTTCTTTGGCCGTCCGGTAATTATGACTTCTGGTCCCCCAGAACCCTTTGGCTGATTTAAGAATTTTTGTCCGTCTTTTTCTTTGTCTGGTTCCTCTTTTTACTCTCGGCATTGTCTTCTCCTCGTATGGAAATCCTCCCGGAAATTTTCGCCGGGGGATGTCTTTTTTTTAATACCGCCTGATCCTTACATTAAAATAGTTTCAACGCGGTCTTGGCGGAAAAATCGCGTTAGTCCCGCTTCGTTCATCGCACGGATCCTGTTTAAAAATCATAAGGAAGCATCAGTTTAATCCGCTTCCGGTCCACCCTGTCAATAAGAGTGGGCTGCCGCAAGTCCCGCTTTCTTTTTGCATTTTTCTTGGTGAGAATATGGCTTTTGTATGCTTTTCTATGAACTATTTTATTGCTGTTTGTCACTTTAAATCTTTTTTTAGCTCCTTTGTGTGTTTTGAGTTTAGGCATTTTTTTCTCCTGTTTTCACGGGGGCCAACAAAGTGGATACAGCCCAGGGCTGATGCCTGATTTTGGCATCTTGTGTTCCCAAGTCTTTAACATCCTCCAGGACTCTGTCAATTATACCGCGGCCCAATTCCGGCTTGGCTTTCTCGCGGCCACGAAGCATGACTGTGATTTTAACTTTGTTCCCTTCTTTTAAAAATCTCTGCACATGACGCATTTTGAAATTATAATCATGAGCGCTTATTTTCGGCCTGAATTTTATTTCTTTGATCTGAATCTGCTTTTGATGCTTTTTTGCTTCCTGCGCCTTTTTGTGCAGCTCATAAAGATATTTTCCATAATCCATGGTCCGGCATACCGGAGGGTCGGCATCAGGCGCGATCTCAACCAGATCCAGGTCCTTCTCCTGTGCGAGGGCTAAGGCCTCTTTGATATCCATTATTCCGACTTGTTTTTTATTCTCATCAATCATCCTGATTTTTTTAGCACGGATTCTTTCATTTATCCTGTGTGGTTTTTGGTTTCTCTTTTTCGAAGTAAATCTCCCTCGTCTTCTGATGATGGACCTCCTTTAAAGATTAACAGTTAACTCTTTATTTTCAATCAATTTTAAAGTTTTTGCAACCAGCCGGCCGAATTCCATCTCGCCCTTATCACCCTGGGTATGGATTCGGACGGAAACGGTTTGATTCTCCACTTCCTTATCTCCGACAACCAGAATAAGGGGTGTTTTGTTTTTTTCCGCATCCCGTATTTTGTAACCGACTTTTTCACGCCGGGAATCAATGGCAGATCTTATCTTCTTTTTTTTAAAAGTCTGGTGTAACTCTTCGGCATAGGAATAATGACGGTCCGCAATGGGAATAATGCCAACCTGAACCGGCGCCAGCCAAAGGGGAAAATTTCCTTTGTAATGTTCAATAAGAATCCCAAAAAACCTCTCCAGGGACCCCAGAAGAGCCCGGTGAATTAAATAGGGGCGGTGGGCATTTCCATCTTCACCGATATACGTCAGGTCAAAACGTTCCGCCAGGTTAAAATCCAGCTGAATGGTGGTGCACTGCCAGGAGCGGTTCAACGCGTCCTTGATTTTAATATCAATTTTAGGTCCGTAAAAAACCCCCTCCCCTTCATCGATCTGAAAATTCAGCCCCACCTGATTCAAAGCTTTTTCCAGCGCCGAGGTGGCGGTGCTCCAGTCTTCTTTCGCGCCGCAATATTTTTCAGGACACGTGGAAAGAAACACATCATATTCTGTAAATCCGAATGTCGCCAATACTTTCAGGGCAAATGAGATGGTCCGCTCAATTTCCTTTTCCAGCTGGTCGGGACGGCAGAAAATATGGGCGTCATCCTGTGTGAAACCCCGCACCCGCAGCAAACCATGTAAAACCCCGCTCCTCTCGTAACGGTATACGGTCCCCAGCTCCGCCCAACGGAGGGGGAGTTCCCGGTAGCTTCTCTGAGCCGAATTATACACCATAATATGAAACGGGCAATTCATCGGTTTCAGCTGATATTCTATGCCTTCGCTTTCCAGGGGAGGATAGAGCGCTTCATAGAATTCCGTGTGACCGCTGGTTCTCCACACATCCAGTTTTGCCACATGAGGACTGTATATCAATTCATAATCATGCTGAAAATGCTCCCGGCGCCAAAATTCTTCTATAGTCCACCGCACAGCCGCCCCCTTGGGGTGCCAGAGAATCAAGCCGCCGCCGAGGCTTTCATGAAAACTGAACAGGTCCAATTCGATTCCCAATTTGCGATGGTCCCGCTTTTTCGCCTCTTCCAGCATTTGAAGATGGGTGTTGAGAGCCTTTTTGGTAAAAAAAGCCGTTCCGTATATCCGTTGAAGCTGAGGGTTTTTTTCATCCCCTTTCCAGTAAGCTCCGGAAGACGATAAAATTTTAAAATGCCGGATCTCCTTGGTCGAAGACATATGAGGACCCCGGCAAAAATCAATAAAATTCCCTTGCTGGTAACAAGTGACCGTATCTCCCGCCCTCTCTTTGATCAGTTTAACTTTGAGATCTTGACCCAGCTCCTGAAACAGGTTTAGGGCCTCTTCACGGGAAAATTCTTTTTTGACTATAGGAATATCTTCGCGGCTTAGCTCCTTCATCTTTTTTTCAACGGCCTCCAGGTCTTCCGGAGTGAAAGGAGCCTCCCGCAGAAAATCATAGTAAAATCCATCTTCGACCGCGGGACCGATACCGGTCTGGGTCTCCGGAAACAACTCCAATACCGCGTGAGCAAGGAGATGAGACGCACTGTGCCGCAGTATTTCCAGTTTTGCCGCTTCACCTTCTTGTTTTTGTTCCATACGTATTCTTTATCCTTTTTTTTAAGCAGGTTGAATCATATCAAAAAGCCGGCCGTTTCACCGGAAGCTGAAGCCGGTTTTCAGGTCCTTCCGGATGTTTTGAAAAATTATTATGCGCCCCCTGAGGGAAAATAGGTCCTTTTTTTTGGCTTCTTGAATACACCGGGTAGAATTGGTAGGCGCGGAGGGGATCGAACCCTCGACTTCTTCCGCGTCAAGGAAGCACTCTGCCACTGAGCTACGCGCCTTTTTATACTCCCGGCTTTTCGGCCCTGAATAATAATTCAGTGCTTTACCTGTCCCTTAGAAATTGTTTCCCCATGGCAAAACAGAAGGACACATGCCGCGCCTCCTGCAATAGCAGCCGCCTCCCTGCCGGGGAATAACTCGAGTTTATATTAATAGTTTAGCTGTTTTCTGTCAATAGAAAACCAAATTTCCCGCGGGGGGGCTGCCGCAGGGATGATAATCCAGGCTAAGCGGCATGAACCCAAAGGAACAATTTCAGCTGTGCCAAAGATGGAGAGGCTTTCCCAACAGCTTAAAAAAATTGCATTTAACCCTGGAAAGTATTATACTGATTGTTTCTTTTTTGAAAATTCTTCGCAATTATCGATCGAGAAGGAGACGATAAACTATGAAAAAAGCCATCATTATGGGCGCAGCGGGAAGAGATTTCCACAATTTTAACGTTTATTTTAGAAATAATGACAATTATCAAATCGCGGCTTTCACCGCCACTCAAATTCCTGATATTGAAGGCCGCAAATACCCGCCTGAGCTGGCGGGAGAGAAATATCCCGATGGAATCAGAATCGATTCGGAAAAAAATTTATCCGAACTGATAAAAAAACACCATGTTGATGTGGTGTTTTTTTCCTACAGCGATGTCCCGCACGAATACGTTATGCATAAAGCTTCTGAAGTTCAGGCGGCCGGAGCCAGTTTTTCTTTACTGGGTCCGAAAGAAACCATGATTGACAGCAAGAAGCCGGTGGTTTCGGTCTGCGCTGTCCGGACCGGATGCGGCAAAAGTCAGACCACCCGGAAAATCGCCCGCTTATTAAAAGAAAAGGGGCGAAAGGTCGTGGCTGTCCGCCACCCTATGCCGTACGGAGATTTGGCGAAGCAGGCCGTCCAGCGCTTCGCCGGCTACCAGGACATGATCAAGCATAACTGCACCATAGAAGAGATGGAAGAATATGAACCTCACATCCAGCATGGCATTATCGTGTACGCCGGAGTCGATTACGGCGCTATTTTGAAACAAGCGGAAGAGGAAGCCGATGTCATCCTCTGGGACGGGGGAAACAATGACATCCCTTTTTACAAATCCGACCTGGAAGTGGTGGTGGTGGATCCTCACCGTCCCGGACACGAACTTCGTTATTACCCCGGTGAAACCAACTTCCGCCGCGCCGATGTCCTGGTGGTCAATAAAATGGACACAGCCGAAAAGAAAAACACCAGCATCGTTCTGGAAAATATTAAAACCTACAATCCGGACGCTGTTATCATTCAGGCCAATTCCAAGATTCAAGTTGAACAGGGAGATCAGATCAAGGGAAAAACCGTGCTGGTGGTGGAAGACGGGCCCACTCTGACTCACGGGGAAATGAAGTATGGAGCCGGAATTGTGGCGGCGGAAAAGTATGGCGCCGGTGATATTATCGATCCCCGCCCTTATGCGGAGGGAAGCATAAAGGCCACATTTGAGAAATACAGCCATTTGGACCGGGTTCTCCCCGCCATGGGTTATGGAAAGATACAAATGCAGGAACTGGCAAAAACCATCGACAAAAGCAAATGTGACTTGGTGATCAGCGGGACTCCTATTGATTTGGGCCGGCTGATTCAAACCAATAAAACCATTCTGCGGGTGGCTTATGAGCTGGATGAAATCGGCTCACCCGACTTGAATGAGGTCTTGAGAAAATTTTAATGAAACCAAAAATCGCTCTCATCGCCTTCGGCGGAAACGCCATCCTCCCCCAAAAACAGCGGGGGCTGCAGTCTGAGCAAATGAAAAATGCGCAGAAGGCGGCCCGCCTGATGATCGATGTGGTGAAGAAAGGATATGAGCTGATCATTGTGCATGGCAACGGCCCTCAAGTCGGCAATCTTCTCATTCAAATGGAGGAGTCTATCAATAAAGTCCCGCCGTTTTCTCTTGAAATTTGTGACGCCATGACCGAAGGCAGCATGGGTTATATGCTGGAAAAAAACCTGGTGAACGCGCTGCGGAAAAGCTCGCTGGATAAAGATGTGGCCACCATCATCACCCAGGTGGTGGTGGATAAGAAAGATTCTGCTTTTCAAAATCCGACTAAACCCATCGGCCCTTTCTATTCCAAATACCGGGCCCAGATGCTGAAACGGCAAAAAAAATGGGTTATGGTGGAAGACGCCGGAAGAGGCTACCGTAAAGTGGTCCCTTCCCCCCAGCCCATCGATGTGGTGCCCAAAAGAATTATTCGAGACCTGGTGCATTCAGGCCGGATTGTCATAGCTGCCGGGGGAGGCGGCATTCCGGTTGTCATCAACGGACGCGGATTCTTCCAGGGAGTTGAAGCGGTTATTGATAAGGATTTCGCCTCCAGCCTCATCGCCTATGAAGCTCAGGCGGATCTGTTTATCATCCTGACTGATGTTCCCCGCGTCTGTCTGAACTTTGGAACACCGGAAGAAAAGCCTCTTTCTAAAATCACGGTGGATGACGCCAAACGGTTCATGAAAGAAGGGCATTTCCCTCCAGGCTCAATGGGACCCAAAATCAAAGCTTCCATTGAATATATAGACCGGGGAGGACGGGAAGTTCTTATCACCTCCGCCAGTCATTTAAAGGCCGCCCTCATCAATCGCTCAGGAACCCGCATCGTGGCTTCCTCTCAGGGGGAATGATATGCCCGGCGGACTGATTTCCTTAAAGGATTTCTCTCCTTATCAATTCAGTGCGTTGCTGGATCTGGCCCTGGAGATCAAAAACAAGCCGGCCCGTTATTACCGGCGATTGGAAAATCAAGCCGCCGGGTGGGTGGCCGGCCCGGAAAAGTCTTTCCCAATCGAACCTTCTTTTCAACCGGCGGTGGCCGGATTGGGGGGTGATTACATTCCCTGTCCCTTCCCTTCACCTCGGTATAACAGCCTGTTTATCCTTAAACACCTGGAAAAATGGGTGAGCTGTGTCTTGGCTGGTGCTTTTCCTCATTCGCAAATAATGGAATGGGAGGGAAAATTAATCATTCCCGTCATCAACACCGGCTCGGACACATTCAATCCCTGCCGGGCTTTGGCGGACCTGTTCACTTTAAAAGAATTCAACCTGGATTTAAACAGTCTGCGTTTGGCTTACATCGGAGGCCGGACTCCGGTTCTGAACAGCCTCATCCAAGGCCTGGCCAAGACCGGCGCTCATTTGCATATCGCCTGCCCAAAAAATTTAAAGCCGGATGAGAATATTCTGGACCCGGCCGGGAAAGAAGGAAAGGAAACCGGATTTTCGCTGACTGTGGGACATGACCCTGGTGAAGCCGCTTTGGATGCGGATGTTCTCTATACGGACTGCGGATGGCAGGAAAACGCCAGCGGAACCGATGCCGAGAAATTTCGGATAACTTCCCAGTTAGTCAGAAATGCGGGAAGCCGGGTGATTGTTCTTCATGGCCACAGTCTTGCCGCCGGCGAAGAAATAGAACGCAGCGTGATAGAAGGATTTCAATCCGCCGTGCTCAAACAATGGGAAAATACACTTCATATTCAGAAAGCGATTATGGTATCATTATTAAAGATGAAGAAATAACAATGGTTAAAGGAAGCGAACACACAAAAATCACTAAAGACGACATGAATTTCGTCATTGACGAATTGTCGAAAAATCACAAAGCTCCTTCTCTGCAGGAATTGATAAAGAAAGTCGCCTTCAAAAAGAATGCGAATCAATTGAACCAAGAAGTTAAGATATATGATTCCGCCTGCAAATATGAAGTGGGAGATCTGATCTGCAAGCAATACGACGAATCTCTTATGGTCAGCAGCAAGGGAAGCGAGCCGTTCAAGGGAAAAATCGTCCTGGAAGTTACGAACAAGATCCCGTTTGACAGTTTCAACTGTGAAATGCTCGAAGTGGACTACACGGGTGGTGGAACTTTCCGCAGACACATTGATTATATGAAAAAAACCAAAACCCAGGTTATGCTCCCGTCTGCGGCGAATGGAAAAGAGGCTGAACCGGAAATCCTTCCCCGGGAAGAGGACCCCCGCTTGCATGAATTATCCATGACCGATAAGGACCTGCGTCAGCTGGGAAAAAATCTTGAAGCGGCTCTTTCGAAATCCGGCAAGTTTTTTTCTTGGAACCACCACTGGCAGCTGACTGAAAAACAGGTTGAAGTAAGCAAAAAAACTATTGATAAAATTGAAACCGGCTTCAAGAAAAGCCGAAAGTCCGCTTCAACTGAGGAATTAGCGGCCGCTCATCTTAATGTTCAGCCGGGAGACGACCGGATGGACTTATCTTGTTTAAGTCTCAATTATGTTTTAAGCCGTTCCCGGAAACGCAATTTTTTGTTCGTCTCCCCTGAAGGATGGGGCCGGTGGTTTCTTCGCGATATTCTTCAATCCTTTTTAAAAAACAATCCTTTGTCGGCACCAAAAATTGCGGTTCCGGAGCTGAAAGACAAGGCTCTCCACAAAGCCCCGGACAAAAAGTTTCCTCTCAAGGTCTATCTTTCTTGGAGAGAAATTCTCGGCGGCGGAGTCATTGTTCCGGAGGAATTCAAAAGAGAGCTTTCCGCCGCCCGCGAATTCCGTTTTTTTGATGTCGAGAATAAAAAAGAATACACCGTTTATTATTATCCCGATAACCATATCTTTTTGGGATTGGATGAATATTACCAGGAATACAATGTTCCTCAGGGAGCCAGCATCACTTTGGCTAAAGAAGGCATCAACCGTTTTCGATTTTGGCTGAAAAAATCTAAAAAGAAAGTGATCCTTCCGGTGCTGAAGTATGATCCTGAAAACGACCGCTTCGCCGAAACCGGAAAAGAAATAACCACTTATCTTCATCCCAATAAAATTATCTTTTTGGCTCATGGAACTCTAAAAAAAGTTCTTTCCTTATATCCCCAGCGGAAGGGAAAGGACCTCCGCGAACTGCTGGTCTTGATTTTCCGTCATTTTGGACTGGAAGGCGAAGCCTTGACTCTGCATTATCTGAGAGCGTTCCATCTGGCCACCATGCTCGCAAACACCACCACCGGAGACGTCAGCGAGACTTTACAGTCATCCCCGGAATTCATCCCCTCGGAAAAGAAAAAAGGTCTGTTTCTGTATCATGACAAATTAAAAAGAAAAGCCCAGCTCAAAAAAGAAACTGAAGCGGAAATGGAAGAAAAAGAAGAGGCCTGGGAAAAAGATGAGGAAAAAGAAGACACTGAAGAGGGGCTCCCGGAAATCGGAACGGTAGGCGAAGTCGTTTCTCCAGAAATTATCCTTGAAGAGAAAAAAGAAATCGAGCTTCCCGAAGAAGAGGGAGAACGGGCTGTTCCTTCTGGAAAAACCGTTCCCGCCGAAGTTGCGGTTCCTGAACCTGAAGCCGAACTCGAGGATGAAGCCGAACTGGACGCGGCGGTGGAGGAAAAAGAAAAACCGGATGAAAAAGAAAGCATCAAAAAGAAAATTGAGCTTGAAAAAAAGCCCCGGCGCCAGAAAGGCGGAAAACGTTATATTGAAGAACGCATTGAACAGGAAGAATCCGAATGGGAAGCTTTTTATGCCCTCAAAGCCGGAGAAGAATTCGAAGATGATAAAATGGAAGAGCTTCCGGGAGCAAAAAAGCAAGAAAAAGAGAAACCTTACGGTGAGCCTGCGGAAGAGGAGAAGTCTTCATCCGGGCTGTTCGCAGAAAAGCTGAAATCCGCTTTAGGGCAAAAAGAAGAAAAACCCGGTCCCGGAAAGAAAAAATCCAAACAAAAAAAGTCCTCCCCCAAAAAAGCGTCCGGAGATGATTCCAATAAGGCAGAATAGATCAGATTAGGGATAAAGTCTTGTCATCCCCCGGCTATAATATGATGCGCGTCGAGCCTTCCTTGCGGGTCACTCCCATTTGATCCAGCAATTCCAGGAGGGGAATCACGAATTTTCTGGATAATCCGGTCAGTTTTTTAAATTCCGCAACCGTCAGGGTTTTCTTGCCCGGTATCTTAAGGGAAGTGATGATATCCTCCAGCCACCGGGAATGAAAAAGAATCCCTTCTTTACCGTCGATCACTTTTTTCTTCTCCAATAACATCTCCAGAAAACGGTTGAATGTTTCGGCCGACACTTCAAAATGCTGCTGAAGTTCCGTTATGCTTTTCCGCCGGAATTCTCCTTCCGCGCACATGGTTTCCAACTCGGAAAGCAAATTTTTCTGCCGCTGGGTCAGTTCCGGTTCCACCCTGACGGCTGTTAAGAGGCTTTTATCACTCCGAATTCTGCCTGAACGGATCATTCTCCGGAGAACCAATTCGATAAGCCGGTGCGGCAAGCAGAAATCCCGGAAAACTTGTTCTTTTCTTATCCCGCCGGTCCCGAAGTCCCGCTCCTGTGCGTTCTTTATGAAAGAAAACAGGCTGTCTTCAATCTCCTCCAACGCCTTTTTATCCATCACCACCAACGGAGAGTAAACCAGAATGCGCAAACGGCCTTCCGCTTCCAAGTGTTGACAGACATCACAGACGGAAACCAAGGAAATTCCCATGGTATCCTGAATTTCTTTTCCGGTTAATCCCAACCGGCCTTTCTCGCGGACACGTCTCAGAATATTTTCCTTTATATCCGTATATTTTTCGGCCATGGTCATCGACATCCCCATTCATTCATCATACAGACTGATTCGCCGGTTTCAAACTCATGCGGGCCAATTCGGGATTAACCGAAAGCAGGATGACTTCCAATCGATCCCCCAGCTCAAATGTTTTTCCGGTACGGCGTCCCCTCAGGGTTTTTTCACTCTTGCGAAAATAGTAATCATGGTCAAGATCCTGATACTGAATGATTCCTGATACAAAATAGTCATCCAACTCAACCACCAGCCCGGATCCGGTAATATCAACAATAAATCCGGCCAGCGTATCTCCGACCTTTGATTTGAGCAAGCGGTATATCCTCCAATTGATCAATTCTTTTTCCGCTTCATCCGCCCGTCTCTCTGTCTCTGAACATTGCGCCGCGGTTTCCGTCAGGCCGTTGTCTTTGCTTTTTTTGTCTTGAAGAACGAATTTCAGAATCCTGTGGACGACAAGATCCGAGTACCGGCGTATCGGAGAGGTGAAATGGGTGTAATGACTTTTTCCCAATCCGTAATGTCCTTTGTTTTCCACGGAATAGATGGCCAGCCGAAGGCTTCTCAGCACCTGGATGGTGATAAACTTTTCTTCTTCCCGGCCTTCAAAATGGTCCATAACACGTTGAAGATCGCGGCGGGTTATGGCATCGGGAGGGGGAAGCGAAATTCCAAAATGCTTCAGAATTTCCCTGAGTTTATTCAAATCATTCGGATCCGGCGAGGGATGAATCCGGTAAATAAACGGCTGCCGGCTGCCGTCTAAATATTCAGCCACCGTTTGATTGGCTGCCAGCATAAATTCTTCAATCAATTGATGGGCCTCATTCTGAAAAAAAGGCACCACCTTGTGCAGAGCCCCCTTTCGATAAATCAACTCGGGCTGGGGATGATCGAAATCCATGCTGCCGGAAGACATTCGATTTTGCCGCAGCCGGGAGGCCAATTCACGCATGTCCAGCAAATCGGAAACCAAAGAAGAATAATTCCGCCGTTCTTTTTTATCTCCTTGGAATATTTTATAAACCGATGAATACGTCATCCTGGCCGCCGTTTGAATAATTGAAGGAAAAAATTCCCGGCTCTGCAGGCGCCCCTCTCTGTCAAATTCCATCATCACCGACATGGTTAATTTTTCCTCTTCCGGTCTCAGGCTGCATATCTCATTGGAAAGCTTCTCCTGGAGCATCGGTATCACGGCATCCGGGAAATAGACGCTGGTGCCTCGGTCAAAAGCTTGCCTGTCCAACGGGGTCCCCGGCCGCACATAATGGGAAACATCCGCAATATGAACTCCCAGCGAAAAACCGCCGTTTTTACGGCGCTTTATACTGACCGCATCATCAAAATCGCGCGCGCTTTCTCCGTCAATGGTCATGGTGTCCCAATTGCGCAAATCACGGCGGCCGTACCTTTCTTTTTCTTGGATGGTTCCGGGAATGGAATGGACTTGATCATAAACGTCTTCCGGGAAATCCCGGGGAAGCCCATGCTTCCGGATTATGACTTCACTGTCAACCCCGGGGTCGTCGGGAAAACCGAGCACCTCAGTGATCCGCTGACGCTCCCGGTCCACTTCAACGATCATTCCGGGATTCAGTTCCTTTCCGCCTGTTTCGACAGGGAGTTCTTCCAGAGAGGGACTCTCAAACGGAAGATAAGATGAGCGTCCCTTGAATTCCTTATATATTCCCAATACGGTTTTTTTCCGTTTCTTGACAATCCTGATGATCCGCCCTTCCGGTTTTTCTCCCTTTTTTAAATAAACAACCTCAACCACATCTCCCTGAATCGCGCCTCCGGAAAAACGTCCGGGAATAAAGATGTCCCGAAGACCGGTTTTTTTGGGTTTGACAAATCCGAATCCTTTAAGAACAGTGATTAATTCACCGCGGATGGTGCGCTTATCCCCTTGCAACACAAACTTTTTTTTGTTTTGCGAAATGATGCCTTTTTTAAGAAGTTCCCTCAAACTTTTTTTCAGTTCGGCTTTTTCTTTCGGGCGCACATGCAGTTTGGCCGCTAATTTGGCGTAGCTCAATCCTTCCCGGTGCTTTTGCAGCAGATGCAGTATGTGGTCAATCATGATTTTTCTCTTTCTTGGTGTATTATACACATGATGGATTACTTAGCCTGAATTATTCATAAAAAAATTGCGATGTTTTTGCAATCCCTTTTTTATCAGAGATTAACATGATTTTTATTGAAAGTTCAAATAGAAAGTTTTTCATTTTCATATTTTTATTTTAATCGCAATTTTTTTACCCTTCGGGCGGGCCGACTCTCACCGCATCTGCTTTGTTGCAGGGCATTCGCAGTGAAGTGACGACCTTTCATTTATTTAATGTCATCCTGAGCGGAGCGAAGGATCCCGGACTGCTTCGAATTGGCAATTCATTGTCCATACGGCCTGGCGAAAGCACTCACAGATCCCTCGTCGCTCCGCTCCTCGGGACGACATTGAATTAAAGAATTGTCGTCGTCTGCGGCAATCTCGACCCGTGAATAATTCAGGCTAAGCGATTCATCCATATTACAGGCAGGTCAGCCCGCTTGTCTCGTCTTTATTGCTTTTCCCGCTTTAAGCTTTTCTCGCTTGTATTTTTCAGCCGGACAAACCAGATTAATTCGGGGCGATCCAGAAAGGCATCAGCGCCCAGCCGAACTCATGTTCCAGTTTTTGGAAAAGGGAGTAAATTTCGCCGGCGGGACCGGGGATTTTGTGAAGAAAGCCGTTTCCGGCCATAAACCGGCCGCTCATAAGAGCGTCCCAGAGAGAAATCTTCCTCGGCCACACCTGCAGCCTCACCTCTTCTTCCAGGGGGATTCCGGCTTTTTCTTTTGCAATTTGGATGGCTTGGGAAAGCCCTCCCAATTCATCCGCCAGACCTAATTCCACAGCCTGGGCGCCGGTCCATACCCGCCCCTGACCCAGATCGTCCACTTTTTCCTTGCTCATGTTCCGCCCGGCGGCGACTTTAGTTATGAAGTGCTGGTAGACTTGCCGGATATGCTGATCTAAAAGCTCACGCTCTTCCTGTGTCGCCGAACGGAAGGTGGTGAACATGTCGGCCCGGTCGCCGTACTGGATTTTTTCGGCGGTGATGCCCAGTTTCCGGTACAGGCCGGCGAAATTGAACTTGGCGAAAATGACCCCGATGGATCCGGTCAGGGTTTGGGGATGGGCCACAATGGAATGGGCCGCCATGGAAACCTGGTATCCTCCGGAGCCGGCCAGATCCGACATGGAAACGATGACTGGTTTCTTTTTTTTCGCCAAAGAGACCTCCCGCCAAATTGTATCAGAGGCCACCACCGAACCGCCCGGGCTGTCGACCCGGAAGACAATTGCGGCGATGGAGTCATCATCCTTGGCTTTTCGGATCCATTCGGAAACTGTGCGGCTGCCCATAACCGAATAGGCGCCTTTTCCCGTGACGATGGGGCCGGTGCCGTATATCAACGCGATTTTTCGGCCTCTATTGAGGCCCAGGGACGAAGGAGAAATTTTCACATATTCGGCATGGCTGATCCGGTTGAATTTTTTATTTTCTCCCTTGAGAAGTTCCCGGAATTCATCTTCGTACAACAGGCCGTCAATCAGACTCGATTCTTGGGCGGCATTTCCTTGAAAGACACCCTGGTTAAGAAGATTTCGGATGTGTTCAGAAGGCTTTCCGCGGGCCTGGGCCGCGACGTCTACATAATGATCATAGATGTTCTTGTAGATGGAATCCAGCATTTCCCGGTGCGCGGATGTGAATTCATCTTCGATGAACATGTTGTAAGCGGTTTTATACTCGCCGATTTTTTCCACTTCGGCTTCAATCCCCAGGTTTTTCAGGGCTTGCTTGAAGAAAGGCACGTACCCGCCGATTCCATTAACGATCAACATGCCTTCGGGATGAAGAATGATCTGATCGCATGCGGTGGCCAGGTAATATTCCTTGTCGAAATCAAAAGATTCATCGATATAGGCAAAGGCTTTCTTGCCGGAGCGGCGGAAATCTAAAATCAAATTCCGGATCTCATCGGCTTTGGCCCAGTCACACTGCATCAATCCCAGCCGCAGGATGACTCCCTTGATCCGGGTGTCTTTTTTGGCCTTGCGGAGATTCCACCAGATGTCGTGCATTGACAAGGGAAGGCGCTCTGTCATGAAGGAAAAAATATTAGGGGCTGCTCTTTCATGGATTTCGCCTGAAAGAGGGATTTCCAGATAGGAATCGGATTGGACGCTGGGGGCCGTTCGGAATTGATAAAACAATAGGGATATGACGGCGATGCTGATGATGACGATAAAAATGAGAATGATAATCCAAACATATGTGCTTCGTTTCATCTTCATGTCTCCAAAAAAGTTTTGACCATCATTTCGGCCGGGTTCGTCTCTTTATAGTAAGAGATGAGCGGGGGATGAGTAAAGAAAAATATTCAGGTCCGTCCAGTCCGTGCCGCCCTTGGCGCTGGTTTGAATATGGGTTCCACTTGAGTTATTATTTATCCGCAGGCCGGGTGTTGCGGCGATACGGGATTCAGGTGCGGCTGAAGCGGCCCGGAAGATTCAGCCTTTCAACCTGGATGATGTGCGGGCCTGGATAAGTGAAAATTGAAGGGAAAGGATACGAGCATGAATGCTCTGGTTGTGGACCATGTCACCAAGAGTTTTGGAAAATTCAAAGCCGTTGATGATCTGTCTTTCACCATCCCCAAAGGGAGTGTTTACGGAATGCTGGGACCCAACGGGGCCGGAAAAACCACCACCATTCGTATGGTGATGAATATTATTATTCCGGATGAAGGTTCAATCATTGTGCTGGATAAGAAAATGGATGAATCCATGAAAGAAGCGGTGGGATATCTGCCTGAAGACCGGGGCCTTTACCCTAAGATGAAGATAGGAGAGCTGCTGTATTTTCTGGCTGAACTGAAGGGTGTCACCAGGGATAAGGCCCGGGAAAATATCCACATGTGGCTGGAGCGTTTTGATTTGACCGGATGGAAGGATAAAAAAGTCGAAGAATTGTCCAAGGGGATGCAGCAAAAAGTGCAGTTCATCGCCACGTTGGTCCATCAGCCGGATATCATTATCCTGGACGAACCCTTCGGAGGAATGGATCCCGTCAATACCAAGCTCATGAAAGACATCATGCTGGAGATGAAAGCCCAAGGTGTGACCATTATTTTTTCCACCCACAGGATGGAGCAGGTGGAGATGATCTGCGACAACATCTGTCTGATCAATAAAGGCCGCCGGGTATTGGAGGGGAATCTCGCCCGGATAAAAAACCGGTACGGAAAAAACACCGTGGTCCTCGGATACGAAGGCGATGCGGGGTTCATAAGGAATATCCCCGCGGTTGAAAATATCGATGATTATGGGAAATTCATGGAAATCAAGCTTAAAGAAGGGAGCGATCCTCAAGAATTACTAAAGACGGCGGCAGAAAGAATCAGAGTCAATAGATTTGAAATCAAGGAACCCACACTGAACGCCATTTTTATTGAAAAAACGGGGGAAAGAAATGCGTAAAATTCTGGCTGTGGTGCGCAGGGAATACATTCAAATCGTGAGGACCAAAGGATTCATCATCGGAACCATACTCGGCCCCGTGGTCATTGGTTTGTTTATTTTAGTTCCGATGGCGGTTTCAATGATGTCCATAGAAAAACAAGAAACCATCGGGATCATTGATGTTCAAGGCGATGTTTTTAATGAATTGGATGAAAAACTCAGCATGAAGCTGAAAGACGGCCGCCGCCGTTTTGTGCTGGAGCGCTTCCGGGATGGAGATGACTTGGAAAGCTTGAAGGAGGCCTTGAATCAAAAAGTTATGCAGGAAGAATTGTCAGGGTATATTTTTATTCCTGAAGATATAGATACCGGGGGACAGGCGGAATATATCGCCAAGCATGTTTCGGATTTCGACAAAATCCGAAGCCTTCAGGAAGCGCTGAACAGCGTGGTGGTGGCCAAACGCCTGGAGACAGCCGGCCTCGATCCCGGTGAGGTGTCCGCCTACATGCAGAGGGTGAATTTCAGCACCAAGAAGGTGACGGAACGGGGATTGGAAGAAGAAACCGGAGGGACCTTTCTCATCTCCTATATCCTGGTTTTGATTCTGTACATGACTCTTTTGTTGTACGGCCAGATCATCCTCCGGGGCGTGATTGAAGAAAAGAGTTCACGGGTGGTGGAAATCGTTCTGTCTTCGCTCAGACCTTTCCAGTTGATGGCCGGCAAGATATTAGGAATCGCTGCGGTGGGGTTGACTCAATACGCCATATGGGTTTTGTTCGGCCTGGGTTTAACCCGGTTCAGCGGCACACTGATGGCGGGGATTTTTCCACAGGCGCAGGGATTCAGTCTCCCCAGGATTCCCCCCTATGTTTTTATTTATTTCGTTGTTTTCTTTCTGTTGGGATACTTTTTATATGCCACTCTCTATGCGGCCATCGGTTCATTGGTCAATTCCGAAAAAGAGGCTCAGCATCTGGTGGGGCCTGTGACCATGGCCCTGGTCATACCCATCTTGCTGATGATTTTTGTCATGCGAAGTCCGGACAGCACTTTGTCGGTGGTCTTGTCCCTGATTCCTTTTTTCTCTCCTATTCTCATGCTGATGAGGGTGGCCACACTGCTGCCGCCTTTTATTGAAATTTTCGCTTCGATTGTCTTGATGTGCCTCACTATCCTTTTTATGATCTGGCTGACATCCAAAATTTACCGGGTGGGATTGTTGATGACCGGCAAACGCCCCGGGCTCAGAGAGATCGCCAAGTGGGTCCGTTACAGGTGACCGGCGGAATGTTTAAATCTTAAAAACGGCTTTATTTCCTGCGCCTCTTATCTGCGGCCGTTCCGGGCCGTGAAGAGGTCAGACCAGTTGACTCTGTGCTTCAATTGCGATTAAATAGACATGGACAACCCGGATATTTCAAGATGAGTTTCCGGAGCATGCTGAGATGAATTTTTTACGGACGATGGAATGGCCAGATTATACGAATACCAGAGCAAATCCCTCCTGAAATCAGGAGGCCTGCGGATACCCCAAGGACGGGTGGTGTCTTCTCCTGAAGACGTCCGTGCCGCCGCTGGTGAGATCGGCAGGCCGGTTGTGTTGAAAATTCAGGTCTGGAGCACAGGGCGGGCCGGGATAGGGGGGATTCAATTTGCTCAAACCCCTGAGGAAGCCTTTAAAAAGACTCAAGATCTATTGGGCATGGAAGTTCAAAACTTGGTGGTGGAGAAACTTCTGGTTGAGGAAAGGCTTGATATTTCCGAGGAATACTTTGCAGGATGGGTGATCGATGATGAGAAAAAGACCCCCTTGCTGATTTTCAGTAAATCCGGCGGGACCGGGATCGAAGACATCGCCCGCAGGTCTCCCGGAAGTCTGGTCCGCATTCCGGTTGATGCCCGGATGGGAATCAAGGAATACCAAATCCGCAACACTCTCAGGAAGTTGAACTTGAGCGGAAGAAAACTCATCCGGTTATCCGCGGCTCTGGCTCAATTTGCGGCGGTCGCCCGCAAATATGATGCCCGCTCGGCGGAAATGAATCCCATGGTCATGACCGGAAACGGCCATGTCTATGCCGCGGACTGCCATTTCACTGTGGATGATTATGCGGTCTACCGTCATCCGGAATTAGGAATTGAGGTGGCGCGCGAATTTGACCGGCCGGCGACGGAATTAGAAAAAATAGCTTACAGGGTGGAAGAAAAAGATCATCGGGGAACCTTTTATTTTTTTCAGATGAGGGACCGGATTCAACCTGAAGACAACGCCATCGGTTTCAACGGAGCCGGCGGAGGCGGTTCCATGATGTCCATGGATGCCGTTTTGAATCAGGGGTTTTCCCTGGCCAATTTCTGCGATACCAGCGGCAATCCTTCAGCGGCCAAAGTTTACCGTGCTGCAAAAATCATATTATCTCAACCCGGCATAAAGGGTTATTTTGCTTCCGGTTCCGGCGTGGCCAGTCAGGAACAGTACCATTCCGCGCGGGGTCTGGTGAAGGCTTTTCTGGAAGACCATCTGGATATTCCCGCTGTTATCCGGCTGGGGGGCAATTATGAAGTCAAAGCCATAGAAATCCTTCATGATCATCTTGACACCATTCCCGGCCGGGTGGAAGGATACGGGAGGGACGACTCTCCTGAATTCTGCGCCACCCGGATGAAGGAGCTGGTCGATGATTCCGGTGGCCGCATTCATGAAGTCAAGCTGATGGAGGAGCCGGATATTCCCTCCCAGGCTTACGTGTTCCGGACGTTGACCGGAGAGGTCCGGATAGACCACCGCCTCTGTCCGGAATGCTCAAGTCAAGGATGTGTGGAGGCGTGCGTTCCGGGTATACTGAAATTAGAGAAGGGCCTGCCGGTGTTGGCGGTGGAGCCGGACGCCGCCGCTAAAGGAAAATGCACGGAATGCCTGGCGTGTGAAATTTTTTGCCGGTTTCATGAGCGCCGGGCTGTTTTTATTCATCTCCCGGTGCCGGGATTAATGGAGTACCGGAAAAAGTCGGCTGAAAAGACGGAATCTCAAGGACGGGGAAGCTGATGTCAATTTTGGCGGACCATCATTCCAGAGTGCTGATTCAGGGAATCACCGGCCGGGAAGGGCGTGTCCGGACTCGTCTGATGATGGATTATGGAACCCAGGTGGCGGGAGGAGTGACTCCCGGAAAGGGCGGCCAAGACGTGTATGGGCTGCCGGTATTTGACAGCGTGGAACAGGCCCGTGAAGAATTGGGACGGCTGGATATCAGTGTGATCTTTGTGCCTGCGGCTTTGGTTAGAGACGCCGCTTTGGAGGCGATCGATGCGGGTATCCAGCTGGTGGTTCTGATTCCCGACCGGGTTCCCATTCACGATGTTCTGGAAGTCGCGCGGTTCGCCCATGAGAAGGGGGCACGGTTTATCGGTCCCAACACCCTGGGATTGTTGAGTCCGGGAAAAGCGGTTTTGGGTATGATCGGCGGCCGCGCTGATATGGCCCGGGAGTGGTTCCGCCCGGGAAGGGTGGGGGTTTGCTCACGTTCCGGGGGAATGACTTCTGCGGTTTCTTATTACCTCACCTGCGCGGGATTGGGGCAGAGCACCATTATCCATGTGGGAGGAGATGCCGCGGTGGGGTTGTCGCTTCCCGAGGTTATGCCGTTGTTTGAGCAGGATGATGAAACCGATGCGGTGGTGATGTTCGGCGAGATCGGGACCACACAGGAAGAAAGAGTGGCGGATCTTATCGCCGGGAAAAAACTGACCAAGCCGGTGGTGGCCTATATCGGCGGAAAAGCCGCCAAGTCGGGAACCCGGTTCTCTCACGCCGGAGCAATTGTGGAGGGCACCAGGGGGTCCCATGAAAGCAAGGTGAAATGTCTGCAGGAAGCAGGGGCTCATGTGGTGGATTCCATAGCGGATATTCCGGCCAGGGTTAAAGAAATCATATAGCCTGGCTTATTCAGTGCGCCGGGGTGCCGCAGAGGCCGGCCCGCCCGAACCATTTTTTTATGAATGCATCATGAGTATAATACATCAGGAACCATGAAAATGATCCCAATGTCATTCCGAGGCACGCCGTGCCATAAGTCATGATGAGATATAGGTTCAGGATTAAGATAAGAGGTGAATGATGAGTGATCTGCATTGGAAGACGGCCGTCAGTGATGTTAAGCCCAATAAAATCCTTATCCGCGGTTATCCGCTGGATCAATTGATGGGAAAAGTGACCTTTTCTCAGGGGATATATCTGGTGCTCAAAGGAGAAATGCCTTCGCCGGAAATCGGACGCTTGATTGACGCTGTTTTTGTTTCTTCAATTGATCATGGGGCGGGCCCCCCGTCGGTCTTGGCCGCCAGGACCGTGGCTTCAACCGGGGCGGAACTGAATGCCGCTCTAGCCGGGGGCATTCTGTCGATCTCCCGCTTCCATGGAGGGGCAATTGAAGGCGCCATGAACATGTTCCAAAGAATCGGGCGGATCATGGATGACGGCACCGGCACGGAAATGGAAAAAGCCGTTCATGACGAGCTGACCCGAATGAAAGCGGCCAAAAAACGGGCACCAGGGTTCGGGCACCGGGTGCATACTCAGGATCCCCGCACGGACCGCTTGTTCAGTCTGGCTCAGGAATTGAACCTGGCTGGGCGTTATGTGGCTATGGCGCGGGAGGTGGAGAAAGGGCTGCGGGAAATGACCGGAAAACCACTTCCCATCAATGTGGACGGGGCGATCGCCGCCTTGCTGTGCGATCTGGACATTCCTTCTGAAATAGGGAACGCTTTTTTCATGATCGCCCGGACCGCCGGCCTGGTGGCTCAGATCCATGAAGAAAAAACCCGCATGCGGCCGATGAGGAAGATTCACCCGGAGGATTTCGAATATGACGGCCCCGGGGAAAGGAAAAATTAATGCAAAAAAAACTAATGGCCCTGATGCCTGAATTTGAGTTGATTAAAGATGAGGATTTGCGGAAAAAATGCCTGTTGATCTGGGAAAAAGCAGTTCAAAAAGGCGGATGGGAGGTCGATGATTTAAAAGAGATGCCTTTCACCCTTTTGATTAAAGGAACGTCGATCAATCTGGTGGAACACACCCGGGCTGTGACTCTCTGTTCGCTCCGGATTGCAGAGGTCATGCTCAGTCAGTACCCTGCGCGTATTTCCCTGAACAGGGATATCCTGCTGGCGGGTGCGCTGCTGCATGATGTGGGGAAGCTGTTCGAGTATAAGCGGGAAGACGCCGGATTTGTGAAAAGCGAATCGGGGCGGCTCCTTCGCCATCCCATATCCGGGGCGGTGTTCGCCTCTGAATTCAAGGTTTCTGACGAGGTTCTTCATATTATTGCGGCCCACTCCAAGGAAGGGGATGGTGCCAGGAGGACGGTGGAGGCGGTCATCGTCAATCATGCGGATTTTGTCAACTTTGAATCTTTGAAAACTTAAGAGAAGCCTCTTTTTGTTATCATATAAGCGTTAAGGAGAATCGGCTTGGCAAAAACATTTTCTGAAAAAATATTGGGAGAAAAGGCCGGAAGAGAGGTGTCCGCCGGTGACGTGGTGACGGTTTCTCCGGATTTTTACTTGTCTCATGATAACTCTGCGGCGATCAGCCGGTCCTTTTATCAATTAGGAGTGGATAAGGTGGCGTTTCCCGGAAAGATGGTCATTGTTCTCGATCATGTGGTTCCGGCTTCTGAAGAAAAGTATGCCGGAAACCATAAAGCCATCCGTGAATTCGTTGCGGCGCAGGGACTGCCTCATTTTTTTGACATCAATTCCGGAATCTGCCATCAGGTATTTTCAGAATCCGGGTTCGCGATGCCGGGGGAATTGATTTTGGGCGCCGATTCCCATACTCCCACTTACGGGGCATTGGGAGCTTTTTCCGCCGGTATCGGCCGTTCGGAAATGGCCGTTCTTTGGGCGACCGGTGAGATTTGGCTGCGGGTTCCGGAAACACTGAAAATTGAACTGACCGGCCGGTTTTCCGAAGGGACCGGCGCGAAGGATTTAATTTTGCATATAATCGGGAATGAAGGTGCAGACCGGGCCAATTATATGGCGGTGGAATACGCCGGCCCGGCCGCAGCGGGCTTGTCCATCTCCAGCCGTATGGTGTTGTGCAATATGTCAGCGGAGATGGGGGCCAAAAATGGTTATTTTTCGCCTGATGACGAGACCGGTCGTTATTTGGAAGGGCGGGCCCGCCGCAGGTGGCAGCCGGTGTGTTCCGATAACGATGCCCGGTTCGCTGCCGTTTTGAAGTATGAGCTCAGTGAGCTGGTTCCCCAGGTGGCCTGTCCCCACACTGTAGATAATGTTTGTCCGGTCACGGAAATTGAAGGCCGCACTCTCCATCAGGTGGTGATTGGAACATGCACCAACGGGCGCATGGAAGACCTTGAGGCCGCCGCCGCAGTGCTTAAGGGACGGAAGGTTCATTCCGCCACCCGGACCTTGATCATCCCCGCCTCTCAGCAGATTTATCTTCAGGCTTTGAAGACCGGGCTTATGGAAATTTTTTTGGAAGCCGGCTGCGTGGTGCTGAATTCCGGCTGCGGCCCCTGTTTAGGGGCGCATCAGGGTATCTTGGCTCCTGGAGAAACCGCGTTGAGCACGGCCAATCGTAATTTCCGGGGCCGGATGGGAAGCCGGGACTCCGAAATTTATTTGGCCTCCCCGGTAACCGCTGCAGCTTCGGCTTTACACGGACGAATCACAGATCCGAGGAAAGAACTATGAGTCAAGGAAAAATATGGAAATACGGAGATAATGTGAACACCGATGTTATTTTTCCGGGGAAGCACACCTATTCCCCTATGGAGCCCGAAGAGATGGCCGCGCATGCCCTGGAAGACCTTGATCCTGAATTCGCCGGAAAGGTCCAAAGGGGGGATTTTGTGGTTGCGGGAAGAAACTTCGGCTGCGGCAGTTCACGCGAGCAGGCCGCCGTCTGTTTGAAATACGCAGGGGTTCAGGCTGTCATCGCGGGTTCTTTCGCCCGCATCTTTTTCCGCAACGCCATAAACCAGGGGCTTCCCGTGATTCAATGTCCGGATTTAGCGGAACACGTGGAAACCGGCGATGTCATCGATTTGGATTTAGAAAAAGGAGTGATCAAAAGCGGGGAAAAAGAATTTTTCTTTCCTCAGCTTCCTGATTCTGTCAGGGGAATTTTAAAAGAAGGGGGATTGATTCCCTTTACCCGAAAGCGTTTGCAGAAAAAGAAATAAAGAGAAAGGAGGCAAAATGCCTAAATATAAAATCGCCGTACTTCCCGGCGACGGAGTGGGAGTGGATGTCATTGATGCCGTGATGATGGTGCTCGATGCCATGAAATTCGATGCCGAATACGTCTATGGGGACATCGGATGGGAATTCTGGTGCCGCGAAGGCAATCCTCTGCCTGACCGGACCATGGAAATGCTGCGGAATACGGATGCCTGTTTATTCGGAGCCATCACGTCCAAGCCCAAGGAAGACGCCGAAAATGAGCTGGATCCTGCACTGCGGGGAAAAACCGAATCGTATTTCAGTCCCATTGTCCGGCTTCGCCAGGAATTTGATTTGTATACCAACCAGAGGCCGTGCAAGGCCTATCCGGGGAATCCGCTCAATTACCGGGATGATATCGACCTGGTTGTTTTCAGGGAAAACACAGAAGGGATGTATGCCGGAGTCGAGTTTCATCCTCTTCCGGAGGACATAAAACAGGCCTTGGCCGTTCATCCTAAAATGAAGAAATTCATGGATGTCCCGCCTGAAGAGTTGGCCATGTCCACCCGGATTATGACTAAAAAAGCATGTGAGCGGATCGTCCGCAAAGCCTTTGAATACGCCCGCGAGCATAAGCGGCAATCTGTGACCATAGTGGAAAAGCCGAATGTTCTGAGGGAGACGGGAGGCTTTATTTTGGATATCGCCCGGAAAATTTCCCGCGAATTCGAGGATGTGGAACTGTGGGAAACCAATGTCGACGCGATGGCGATGTGGCTGGTCAAGAATCCTCAGGATTATTCGGTGCTGGTGGCCGAGAATCTTTTTGGAGACATCATTTCGGATTTATCCGCGCAGCTGGTGGGAGGCCTGGGCTTCGCCTGCAGCGGGAATATCGGAAATGATTACGCGGTTTTTGAACCGACGCATGGGTCCGCGCCTAAATACACAGGAATGAATAAAGTCAATCCCACCGCCATGCTGCTGGCGGCCAAAATGATGTTTGACTGGCTGGGGGAATCCGAAAAAGCCGGGCAGCTTGAAAGCGCCGTGGCAGGAGTGATCGCAGAGGGTCAAGTGCGCACCTATGATATGGGCGGTGATTCTTCCACTTTGGATATGGCTGCAGCGGTGGCGGAGCGGTTATGAGATGACAGGACAGGAGGTGTGATGGGCAAGACGGTTATCGAGAAAATGATCGGATCGCATACCCGGGATGATGCGTCAGCCGGGAATATTGTGTGGATGGCCCTGGATGTCCGTTCCGCCCGGGATTTCGGCGGCCCCAATGTGGTGAAAAATTTCAACCGGGAATATCGTGATGATCCCGTTGAGAATCAAGAGAAAACTTTTTTCACCTTTGATCTTTGCGTGCCGGCGTGTTCGCTGAAATATGCGGACCACCAGCAGGTTTGCCGGGATTTCGCCCGGCGAAAGGGATTTCGGGTTTATGATGTGGATGAAGGCATCGGCTCTCATGTTTTGATGGAAAAAGGCCATGCCGGCAGTGGAAACACGGTGGTGGGGACGGACAGCCACATGAATATTCTGGGGGCGGTGGACTGCTTCGGTCAAGGGATGGGAGACGTGGATATCACCTTCGCGTTCCGGACGGGGCGTGCCTGGTTTGAAGTCCCGGAAACAGTTAAGGTGGAGGTGGAAGGGACGCCGGATCTTTCCAGCGGCGCCAAGGATCTGACCCTGTATATACTGAAAGAACTGGGGACCAGAAAAGCGGCGTTGAAAGCGGTGGAATTCACCGGCGAAGCGGTGTTTGATTTATCCTTGTCCGGCCGGATCACCCTATGCAGCATGATCACGGAAATGGCGGGGATCATCGGGTTTATTCCGGGAGCCTCGACGGAGACGCGGAAGGAACTGGCGGGTTGGGGCGGAAAGAAATGGATTCCGCTTCAGGCGGACAGGGATGCTGTTTATGCCGAAGTTATCCGGATCAATGTGGAAGGGATGCCTCCTCAGGCTGCGGTGCCTTTTCATCCGCATCATGTCAAGGATGTGGAGGCGCTGCGCGATGTTGCGGTCGATTCCGGATTCATCGGCTCGTGCACCAACGGCCGTTTGGAAGATTTTGAGGCAGCGGCGGAGGTTTTAAAAGGCCGCCGCCTGAAAACGGGAGTGAATTTAAAAATCGTGCCGGCCACGCGCAAGGTTTATGCCGGATTGCTGGAAAAAGGAATTCTCAATGACTTGTTTGAAAGCGGTGCGGTGATTGGGAATCCCGGCTGCGGTGGATGCGCTGAAGGCCATGTCGGTTTAACCGGGAAAGGAGAAGTGCAGGTCAGCACCGGAAACCGGAATTTCGAGGGGAAGCAGGGAAAAGGACGCACATACCTGGCGTCACCCCAAGTCGTAGCGGCATCCTGTGTTTTAGGGCGGATGGGGACGCCGGAAGAGTTATAAAGTGGAAAACATGAAAGCAAAAGGCAGGATTTGGGTTTTGACGGATTCCCGGGGGCGTCTGATCGAGGATATCGATACCGATCAGATTTTTCATAATGCGTTCCTTCATATAACGGATATGGAGGAGATGGGCCGGCATGCATTGGGCAACTTGGAGGGATGGAAGGATTTTTCCAGCCGGACCCGGCCCGGTGATATTTTGGTGGCGGGCCGCAATTTCGGTGCCGGCTCTTCCCGGCAGCAGGCGGTGGATTGCTTTTCAGCCCTTAAAATCGCCCTGATTATCGCTCCCTCCTTTGGAGCCATCTATTTCCGGAATGCCGTCAATTCCGCTTTGCCGCTTTTACGGGGCGAAGGCGTGGTTGAGGAACGGGTTGAAAACGGGCAATGGCGGAACGGAGATGTTATGGATATCGATTTGGCTTCCGGAGCCGGGGTCAACCTGACCCGGGAAGAAGAGTTTCAGCTGGAACCGACGAGCCGGGTGCAAAGGGATATATTGGAAGCGGGGGGATTGTTCGCCTATGCCCGGAAAATTATGAAGTGAACATCGATGCTGCTTCTTTCTGTCGACACCTGTGATTCCGCTGGTTCCGCAGCCGTCATGGAGAACACCCGCCTGTTGGGGGAGATCAATATTGAATCTCCTTTGACTCATTCAGAACGGCTTATGGCCGCCGTTGATTTTCTTCTCCGTGAGCTGGATCTGGATTTAAGCCGAATAGACGGCTACGCGCTGGCGTCCGGTCCGGGATCTTTCACGGGAATCCGAATCGGCATGAGCACGGTCAAGGCGCTGTCTTATTCCTTCTCCAAGCCCATAGCGCCGGTTTCCAGGCTTCACGCGCTTGCGTTCAAATTAAACGGTTCGGGAGCCCGTCTCATCTGCCCTTTCCTGGATGCCAAAAAAAAGGAAGTCTATGCCGCTCTTTATGAAAAAAAGGAGAACGGGCTGCAGCTTGTTGTTCCGGAATGCGCGTACTCGCCGGATGATTTTTTGGCCCGCCTGCCCGGCCGCCGCGTGATCCATTTTATCGGCAGCGGGACTCATGGCTACAGAGACAAAATCAGGCGGTATTGTCATGACAAAGCCAGAATATCCCGGCGCAGTTTTTTTGTCGCCGGAGAAGTCGGCCGGCTGGGTTATGAAATGATAAAAAAAAACCAAGGTGTCGATAACCGGGAAGTCGTTCCTCTTTATTTGCGGAAACCGCAGGCGGAGGAGAAGCATTAAAACAGCCCAAAAATCCTTTCATCCTTTTTATTTTCGCCGGATGGAAGAAAAGGATCTGGTTTTCGTTATGGAAATCGAGCGGGCCTCCTTCAGCAATCCCTGGCACCTTTCCTCGTTTCTGGGGGAAATCGCGAATTATGATATGTCATTCCCTTATGTTGTGATTCATTCCCGGTTGGAGAAGATCATCGGATACATTATTTTTTGGCTGGTCAAGGATGAAGCCCAGATCAGCAATTTCGCCGTTCATCCTGATTTCCGGGGCCGGGGTTTGGGAGAAGACGTTTTGAGCCGTGCCCTTGAATTGATCCGGAAACAGGGCGGAAGAGAAGTGATTTTGGAGGTCAGGCCATCCAATACAGCGGCCTGTTTTTTGTATGCCAAATTCGGATTCAGGGTCGCCGGCGTCCGGAAAAATTACTATCATCTTCCGTCGGAGGACGCTCTGGTCATGGTTAAAGATTTTGATCAATAAATCACTTTCACCAGCGCCAGTCCATGAGGCGGAGCGGTGGGAACAAGGCTGGAGCGCTGGTTATTCTGAAACAGTTTTTCAATATTTTCAGGTTCCATTTTCCCTCTTCCTGCAGCCAAAAGAGCGCCGGCCATTGTCCGCGCCATGTAGCGGAGGAATCCGTCGGCCTGCACGGTATAGACGATTTCCTTTCCGTGCCGCTCGAGATGGGAAGTCGTCACTTTCCGGACCGGATTGAGGAAACGGTTGGAGGAAAAGGATGAAAAATCCGCTTCGCGGACAAAGAGGGAAGCGGTTTGCTGCATCTTTTTAAAATTCAGGGAAGACGGCCAATGCAGCACGAACCTGGTATCAAAAGGGCTGATGTCATAGGCGTTGTAAATCCGGTACCGGTATATTTTGGAGCGGGCGGATTTGCGGGCGTGAAAATCCATACTTACCGTCTCCGCCGACATGATTCGAATAGAGCGGGGGAGGCGTCCGTTTAAGGCCCGGAGCAATTCATTTTCGCTCAAATCCAAATCAGCTTTAAAATGAGCGGTTTGTCCGAAGGCATGAACTCCGGCATCTGTCCGCCCTGCGCCGGCAACGTGAATTTTTTCCGAACGGAATGGATGCAGGGCGTCCTCGATGGTTCCCTGAATGGTTTTTTTATCCGGCTGCCTTTGCCAGCCGTGGTAGCCGGTGCCGTCATAACTGATGGTGATTTTGTAATTTTTCATCAACCAAAATCACTTGAGCAATGGGAAAAAATGGCGGAGGGCTTTGGCAACGGCTTCTTCCGGTGACCGCACCGGATGGACGCCCTTAATATCCCAGGTGTTTATTCCGAAGACAGGTTTGTCTTGCACAAAACTGAAAGCGATTTCTGAAAGGGTGCCGAATTTTCCTCCCACCGCGATCAGTGCGTCTGAATTCATAACCACCAAAGCGTTTCGGGAGTATCCCATTCCGGTGGCGACGGGTATATCGATATAGCGGTTGGCGGCATTCCGGTTTTCCCCGGGAAGGATTCCGATACTGAGCCCTCCCGCTTCATGGCATCCCCGAGCCGCCATTTCCATCACCCCGCTCAACCCCCCGCAAACCAAAAGGGCACCTTTTTCGGCGATCAAGCGCCCGGCCGAGTAAGCGGCGTTGGCTGAATCCGGATCCGGTGCGCCGCCGCCGATGACGCCTATTCGTATTTTTTTCCTGAAGGTCATTTTCATGGTTCGCAGATGTCATATAGACTAACCTATTGCTGGAATTATGACAATACTTTCTTGTCTGTTGTGTCAACGCAAAGTAAAAATGTCCGGTTTTGTCATTATCTTATTTTTTCAAATAGACGCTATTATGAAAGAAGATGCGACTCGGCTCCCTCCTCCTTGAGATCAGCTCTCTAAAGCAGCTGAGGAACCATCAGAATATAGGTGACACTCTTACGTCCTGAATCGAGGACATGGGAAATCTCTATTTTTTCTGAGCTGCTTTAAAACTCATTTTCTGATATTCTCTCTCCTTTGTGATTTCGTTGTTGACCGGAAAAGATTTTTGTATAATATATTTTATAGAGTTGTTTAGTTGGCGGTTAATTGATGAAAGGGAGGAAAAATCATAATCAACAAAAAAACGAATTTCCTGTCATTAATTTTTGTTTGAAATGCCGAAATGTCAATGCAGAACGTGTGCAAAAATATGAGAAGAATGGCTGAGAAAAAAGGAGAAGATCTTCAAAAAATACGATGGCTCCAGGAAAAAGAGGATAGCCAAAAGAAGAAAGACCATCAGTCTTATATGCCTTTCTATGGTGATGTAACTGAATTAAATACCGAAAGAACCATCCTGGATCTGGCAGGGAAAGATACATTGGAAATGCTTTGTGTTGACATTATGGAGCTTCTGGATACTTCAGTCGCCGTCTATGAAAAAAACGGAGATTATGCCTTGGGGATGTTTGTGTCTGGCTGGTGCCAGTTGATGGATGCTGCTTCCCGGAAGCTATGTAAAACAGAGGACAATAAAAAAGCACTTTCCTGCGGGAAATGGTTCTGTCATGAAAACTGCTGGCATGATTCTGCCAAACAAGCCATAAAAACGGGCAAGCCGACTGATATCGAGTGTATTGGTGGCATCAACCTGTATGCCGAACCCATCTATGCCGGTAAGGAAATAATAGGAGTCATCAATATCGGCTACGGAAATCCGCCTACTGATGAAAAGACCTTAAAAGAACTATCCCGGAAATACCAGATAGATTACAATACACTGCTCACTCGGGCCAAAGAATATCAGCCCAGACCTCGCTTTATCATCGATATTGCCAAAAAGCGCCTGCATAATATTGCCTTTCTTATCGGCAAAATTGTGCAGAATGCCCAAAATGAAAGAAAATTACAAGAGAGTGAAAAAAAATTTAAGACCATTACCGAAAATTCTGCCGATGCCATTTTCATCACCGATCAAAAAGGCAATTATGTTTATGTCAACCGGGCTGTTTCTGATCTGTTAGGGTATTCCAAAGAAGAAATAACCCAAATGAATATCCGTGACATCTCCCCACCTGAAGAGGTCAGGGCAAATGCGCGTGATTTTCAGCGCCTCCTTCATGGGGAAAAGGTACTCAGTGAATTGAATCTTATCAAAAAAGACGGTTCAATTGTTCCGGTAGACCTCCATGCCATACTTTTGCCCAACGGCTTTGTCTATGGCAGCTGCCGGGATATCACCAGGCGTAAAAAGATAGAAGGGGATCTGCATGAAAAAGAGATACTCCTCACCACCGTGATGGAAAACCTCCCTATCGGCATTGCCGTCAATACGGTTTTCCCAAGCGTTGATTTTGTTTATATGAACGATAAATTTCCGCAAACCTACGGGACGACCCGCAAAAAGCTCTCTAAACCGGGTGCATTCTGGGATGTGGTTTATGAAGATCCGGTTTTTCGCAGCCAACTCAAAAAATGGGCAGAGGATGGTATTGCCAGCGGTGATCCAAAGCGCTTGTGTTGGGAGAATGTCCCTGTTGCCAGTAAAGGTG
This sequence comes from Candidatus Aminicenantota bacterium, assembly GCA_046483285.1. Lineage (GTDB taxonomy): Bacteria > Acidobacteriota > Aminicenantia > Aminicenantales > Aminicenantaceae > CAYRTV01. The sequence goes on from JAWODN010000076.1 coordinate 91,332, forward strand.
AAGAGACCAGATACATATCCGCCTGCAACATTCCTATTCCCGGGAAAAACTTTTTCATTTCCACGGTTATGGATGTCACGGATATCAACCAATCTCAAGAGAAGCTGCGAAAGGCCATGAATTCCACCATTGAGGTCATCTCCAAAGTTTCGGAACGCCGGGACCCCTATACTTCCGGTCATCAGCACAGGGTCTATCAGCTCTCTGTGGCTATAGCCCGGGAACTACGTCTCCCCCGGGAGAAAACAGAAGCGGTCAGTATTGCTGCTTTGATCCATGATATCGGTAAAGTCGCCATCCCCTCGGAAATCCTGACCAAAGCGGGAAAGCTAAGTAAAAATGAATTTGATCTGATTAAGGAACACCCCCAAATTGGTTATGATATCTTAAAAGACGTTGATTTTCCCTATCCCATAGCTCAAATCGTCCGGCAGCATCACGAAAGAATGAACGGCTCCGGTTATCCTCAAGGTGAAAAAGGGGAGGATATCCTTTTGGAAGCCAGGATTATCTCAGTAGCAGATACCGCAGAAGCCATGTCTTCCCATCGCCCTTACCGTCCTGCTTTGGGCATTGATGCTGCCTTGGAGGAAATACAAAAGAATCGAGATATTCTTTACGATCCAAAAGTGGCAGATGCCTGTATAGAACTATTCAGAGAAAAAGGATTTGAATTTGAATAAATGCTGAATATTTTACCATTTCTCCTTTTTTTTGTATTTTTACTGTACGGCTCTTTTAGTGCTCTTATTAGTTCGAAAATAACAAAAACAGTTCATTTCGTCTATCTTGTCTGAAAAGAGCGAGAAAGGCGAGAAAGGCGAGACGTGCGGGAAAAGAAGAAGGCCTCTGAAAAAATCAAACATGAACATTTTCATTTGTTTCGTGTGGCGAAGCCGCCATGGGTAATTACTTAGCCTGACCTATACCTTGGAAAGTCGAATCCTTGCAGCCATGGGGGCGGGATGATGGATCAGCCGGTCCGTATGAAGGCTGAGCGGGCATGGTTCCTCTCCGCAGGAGAGGAGAGCGAAGCCGGAATCGGAGCGGATGTCCTCGGTGGGGACATCCGCGTGGCGGCGATCCCTTAACCGCTCCCATGGCCACCGTTCAGAAGTGACACTCATCACCGGCCCCATCCCGCTCTCATCCATAACTGCCGTTCAGAAGTCATTTTCATGGTTCGTGGTGTGTTCTTCTCATGATGAATTCATAAAAAATGGCGATGGTTCAGACGGGCCGGATCTCACTGCATCTGCTTTGCTGCGGGGCATTCGCGGTGAAGGACCACAGCGTTATGCCCTGCGCCTCGCATCTGCGGCCATCCCGGCCCGCTCATCATTCAGGTTAGATGCAAAATTCACAATTCAAGACCTAACCCCTTACCTTATCACGTTTCTGATGCATATTTTCTTGTTTGTTTCCGGCGGGCGGGAGCCGTATTGAATCCCTGGAGCAATTCTATTACAATGGCATGGGTGTAAAAAACGGATGAAGACATGATCATGATCCAGAAAAAAGGAAGCGGGGCGGCGGCCTTCTTGGCCGCCGCCGCTGTGCTTTTTTTTACGGCCGGGTGCGGAAAGAAAGAGCCGGAACCGGCTGTTTACCGGTTGATTGATCATTTGGGTTCCGGTGACATAAGGTCATCTCCTTTCCCTCTGGATATGAAGCCGGAGGAAAACGCAGCATTTCCGGAAAATTCCAGCCCTCTTTTGGACCTGGGGACAGGAGACAACTCCAGTGGTTTGAAAAGGAAGTTGAAATTGGGAGGAAAGGAGATCAATGCTTTGCTTTCTTCTCCCGGCAGTGAATATGAATTTTCCCCGGCGATGAATAATTGGGTTTATATGGATTTCGGAATCGGCATAAAGAGAAAACCGGGAGAACAAGCCATTTCCGGAAAATCCGCAGGGGTCATTTTTCAAATCATATTGGAGCGGGACGGCCGCCGGAAAACAGTATTCCAGGAATATATGGATGTTCCCCCGGGTGAAGACCATTTGATTTCTTTGAAAAGACTGGAGTTCCCTTATGACTTAAGCTCCACCCGTCTCATCCTTTCCACGCGGGGAGAAGACGATGTTTTTTCCTTTTGGTACAATCCGGTTCTGTATGGTCAAAAGAGCAGCAGCCGCAGGATCATTCTTATTTCCATTGATACGCTCCGCGCGGACCATCTTCACTGTTATGGTTACCAGCGCGAAACCAGCCCCAACATTGACGGGCTGGCCGGAGAGGGGGTCTTGTTCGAAAACACGCTGGCTCCGTCTCCCTGGACGCTTCCTTCTCATGTTTCGCTTTTGACTTCGCTTTTCGGGGCCCATCACCAAGTGTACCGGGAAGACGAGCGGATGGATCCGGCCTTGATCACCCTGGCGGATGTTTTACACAGCCGGGGATTTCTCTGTTCGGCTTTCACCGGCGGAGGATTTCTCAGTTCGGTTTATGGTTTTTCCAAAGGCTTCGCCAGCTACCAGGAAGGGGCGGGCGGAGTTTTTCACCAGGATTCTGCGGAAAGGGTGTTCTCCGCTGTTTCTGAATGGCTGGACTGGAACCGGGAAAAAGATTTTTTCCTTTTCATCCATACTTACCAGCCGCACAGCCCATATGCCTGCCCGCCGCCTTATAAGACTATGTTCCTGAAGGAAGATGCCCGGTTCGGACATGTCGATTTATTGGGTCATTTGGGCGGCCGTTCGGAGATCTTCCAGCCCCTTCCGGATGCGGAGCGGCGCAACATCATTTCATTGTACGACGCGGAAATCCGCTACACGGATGAACGCCTCATAGGCCCTCTGCTCGAGAAACTTAAACAGATGGATATTTATGAGGAAACCTTGATTGTTTTCACCAGCGATCATGGCGAAGAATTTTTTGATCACGGCGGCTGGGGCCACGGGCAAAGCATGTATAATGAATCCCTTCATGTGCCTTTGATTATTAAGTTTCCCCACTCCCGCCACCAGGGTGTGAGGGTGCCGGATTGGGTTTCCTTGGTGGATATCATGCCCACGGTTTTGAAAGAAGCCGGCATCGAATATCCCGAGCAAAAAAGGGACGGTGTCAGCCTGCAGACTTACCTGGAAGACCGCAGGTCTTTTTCCCGCCGCATCGTGGCGGATGTCGGGGCCGACGTTCTGGGATTTCATCTTCCCCGAAAGATCACTGTTATTCAGGATACCGATAAAGTTTTATTCCGGGAGCGGATGGAGGAGCAAAACCTGGAGTTTTTTTCTGTTCCTCCGCCGTATCTCAGTCTGGTTGAGATGTACCGCCTCCCGGAAGACCCTGGAGAAAGGGTGAATATCGCAGACCAGCATCCCACTCGGGTCAACGAAATCATCCGGCAGGTGAATGACATGTACCGGAGCGCTTCCAAACGCCGGACGGGAAAGGCGGAGGTGGATCAGCGGGTCAAAGAGCAGTTGAGAGCCCTGGGATATATTCGATAAAAAAACGCCAAGAGGTGCGGTCATGAGCAAACCCTTTTTAGAAATCGCCGGTCTGGATAAAAAAGAACAGGACCAGCTTCTCAAGGATATCGAGGCCAAGCTGGAGGAGAAGAAAAAAGCGGGGCTTTTCACCGAAAGGGAAGTCAAAGAGATTGAAAATATGGAGATCAAACCTCTGCCGGACATCCAGGATGTTCAAAGTGTTTATGAAGATCTTATAGGCAGGGAGAAAAAATAAGCCTGGAAAAGGAGTTTATTATGACGGGCCGGAGCAATGACCACAAGGATGTCCAGGATGATTACCGTATCGATTATGAAAATATCGATGTTGATGATATCATGCGGCAAATCAGGGCCGCCGCCGGTTCCGGGGGGGGAGAAGAAAAGAAGTCTGCGGCTGCAGGTGAACCGGAAGAGGTTTCTGCGCCGCCGCTGAATGACATGGCAGCTCTTCCCGGTCAAGAGGAAGATCCGGGGCCTCCGCCGCCAGGCCGTTTGCAATCTGTTCTGCTTAAAATCCTGCGCCCATTCGGGCCCTTGATTAAACTGATGATTTTGCCGGTTCACCGGCAGGTGGTGGAAGCCCTATACCATATCGACAGAACCAACCGCCGGATAGACCGGTTCGACCAAAATGTTTCCCGGGAATTGCTTAAAATCAGCGGGGCTGTGACCCAGCTTGATAAAAGAGTGGACCGGTTTGAGCAGAATCTGGATAAAACTTTCCGGGAATTGGGGCGCTTATTTGCTGAAACGGATAGGATAAAAGAATACACCAAGCTGATCCACGCTTTGGAACATAACCTGGTGGTCGAATTGACCAAGTTGAAGATCGAGGCGGATAGCTTGAAAGTCCAGACCCGCATTGTTGAAAAGGATTTCGCGCTTTTGAAAAAAAGAGAACGTGTGCTGGAGAACAAGGTTTTTGAATGAAAGTCGCTTTTGTGGTTCAGCGCTACGGGATGGATATCAACGGGGGCGCTGAACTTCACTGCCGCTGGGTGGCCGAACACATGTCCCGGCATTGGGATGTGGAAGTTCTGACCACGCAGGCGGTTGATTACATCACTTGGAGAAATGCGTATTCTGAAAGGCATGAGATTATAAACGGGGTGCCGGTGAGGCGTTTTCCCGTAAAACGGCCCCGGGATCCCCAACGCTTTGGCGCGATCCAGAAATTTATCTTGGAAGAAGAGCACAGCCCCCAGGAAGAGCAGAAATGGCTGGAGGAAGAAGGCCCCCTGTCTCCGGAATTGATTGATTATATTCGCGGACACGCGGGCGATTATGCCTACTTCATTTTTTTCAGTTACCGTTATTACCATTCTTACCGGGGCATCAATGCGGTGCCGGAGAAGAGCCTTTTGGTTCCCACCGCCGAGCATGATGACATCATATATTTGAGATTATTCAGGGATTTGTTCCGCAAACCGAAAGGTATTATTTATAATTCCTATGAAGAGCGCAGTCTGATTCAAAAGATTTCCGGTAACCATCAGGTTCCCGGCGAGGTGGTGGGAGTGGGAACCCGGGTTCCCCCGCGGGCTGCGGTGGAACCTTTCAGGCGGAAGCGGCGGATTTCCGGAAAATACCTTCTCTATTTAGGAAGAATCGACGAAAACAAGGGGTGCGGAGAGCTGTTTGATTATTTTCTCCGCTGCAAAGAAGAGACCGGCACGGATATTCAATTGGTGCTGGTGGGCCGCAACGTGATGAAGATCCCTTCTCATCCCGATATCATTTACCTGGGATTTTTGCCGGAGGAAGACAAGTGGGCGGCCCTGAACGGTGCCCGCGTATTGATGATGCCTTCCCCTTACGAAAGCCTATCCATGGTGACTTTGGAGGCATGGGCTTTGCGAAAACCGGTTTTGGTCAACGGCCGGTGTGACGTGCTGAAGGGGCAATGCCGGCGGAGCGGCGGGGGGCTGTTTTATGATGACTACAGTGATTTCAAGCGGGCCCTGCATTTGATGCTGACCGACGAACGTTTGCACCGGAGTCTGGGGGAAAGGGGGCAAAAATATTTCCAAACCCATTACACCTGGGCTGTCATTGAAAAAAAATACTTAACTCTTGTGGATCACATTGAAAAGACAGCCGCCATGACTTCATCATGTGCATAACACACCACGAACCATGACAATTGGAAGAAGGGCCCCGGCACGGCTTCCTTCCCCGTCCTCGCTGCCTGCGGGCGGGGGGCCCCCTCCAGCCGTGCCGCCCCTGGCGCGGATTTTGAATAGGGATTTCAATTGAGCTATGATTAATTTACGGAATGAGGTTAATACGGCTTTATGGAATTCAGGTGTGGCTGAAGCGACCTTGAAGATTTAGCCTTCGATCCTGGCCTATTCACGGGCCGGGATTGCCGCAGACGACGACAATTCTTTAATTCAATGTCGTCCCGAGGAGCGGAGCGACGAGGGATCTCTGACTGCCTAGTATGGGCGGTGGGTTCCGCTTTCACGAGGCAGAAAGGGATTGCCACGGCTTGCTGGCGCAAGCCTCGCAATGACAAAGCGGCATGTCGTCCCGAAGGGTAAAAAATGGCGATTAAGATGAAATACCGGCAAGGAATAACGTGACGTTTGTGTTTTTTATAGAAACGATGAATATCGCAGTTAAGAAAAGATCGGCAAAAACATCGCCATTTTCTAAGGTATAGGTCAGGATTATGGATATACATCAATTCGCCACATCATTGACATATGGAGACGCCATTTCCAATGAAATGTTGGAAATTCAAAAGGTTTTACGTGAAAACGCCTTCCGGTCCGAAATTTTTGTCCGTTTTTTCGATCCCAGGATGGCGTCGCAAGGCCGGGACTACCGGGAATATCCGCGTTTCAGCAGCCCTGAGAATGTGGTCATTTTCCATTTTTCCATCGGGTCTCCGGTTTCCAAAATGTTCTTTCGGATACCCGACCGGAAGATCATGATTTATCATAATATCACCCCCTATTCCTTTTTTGTCGGCACCCACCGCATTTTGGCCCGGGAATGCTACAAGGGCCGGTTGGAACTGAGGCTGTTTAAGGAAAAGGTGGACCTGGCTTTAGGGGATTCCGAGTACAACCGCAAGGAACTGGAAGAGGCCGGTTATCCCCGAACCGGAGTGCTCCCGCTTCTTATCGATTTTGATAAATTCAAAAATCCCGCAGACCCGGTTTTCAGCCGGATATTGGACACAGGAAAAACCACCCTGTTGTTTGTGGGAAGAGTGATTCCGAATAAAGGTTTTGAGGATGTGATCAAAATATTTTATTTTTATAAGAAATATTTCAATTCCCGGTCTCAGCTTTACCTGGTGGGAGATTACCGGGGGATGGAACGGTATTACGCGGCGCTTCTGGAATTGACCGGACGGCTGAAGCTTTCCGATGTGCATTTCACCGGGAGCATCGAATTTTCCGAATTGCTGGCCTGTTTTGAAGCGGCGGATTGTTATCTCAGCATGAGTGAACACGAGGGGTTCGGCGTTCCGCTTTTGGAGGCGTTTTCCCGGCGTGTGCCTGTGGCCGCCTTTGCCGCGGGGGCGGTGGAGGAAACCATGAACGGCGGGGGAGTGCTTCTCCGTGACAAGGATTTTATCCGAACAGCGGCGGCGGTGGACCGGATGGTGGAAGACCGCGAATTAAGAGAAAAGATACTGAACCGTCAAATTCAGGCGCTTCAGAAGTACAAGCTGAAAAACACCGGGCGCATTCTGCTCGAGCATGTGAAAAGGACGGCGGCATTATGAGAGTCGACCAGTGGATTCCGGCTTTTCATTGGGGCGATGCCATCGGTGACACCGCCCGCCACATGAGAGAGTTTTTGCGGAAACAAGGCTTTTCCTCACAGATATATTGCCTGGACCGGGATGAAGAATTGAAATTTGAGTCGGAGCCGCTCAACCGTTATCCCGCACCGGGGAGAGAGGATGTCACCATTTATCATTTCGCCCTTCCGTCCTCCATGACCCCGGCTTTTAAAAGGCTGAACAACCGCCGGATTCTTCTGTATCATAACATCACACCGGAGAGGTTTTTTTCCGGTTTCAATCAGGAAATGGCGCGGATTTCCCGTTTGGGCCGGGAGGAACTGCGTTCCCTGGCGCCTTATTCCCATTCCGCTTTGGCCGATTCCGAGTACAACCGGCAGGAGCTTGTGGAAATGGGATACCAAAATACGGATGTGTTTCCCTTGTTTGTGGACTTCCGGAAATACAACCGGCCGGCGAACCGGTTTGACATTGATGTCTTTGACGACGGGCGCACCAATATCTTATTCACCGGAAGAATCGCACCCAATAAAAAAATCGAAGACCTGATTCGGGTTGGGTTTTATTACAAGAAATACATTTCTCCGATGGTCAGACTCATCATCGTCGGCAAGACTCATTCCCTGCCTTCCTATTACCGTGCCCTTATCCGCATGGCGGATGATTTTTATCTTCAGCCCGACGAGCTGTGTTTCACCGGCCATATCCGGGATGACAGTCTGTATGCGCTGTATGAAATTTCAGATGTGTTTTTGTCCATGAGCGAACATGAAGGGTTCGGGCTGCCTTTCATCGAGTGTATGATTTTCGATCTTCCGGTTATCGCTTACAACGCAGCGGCCGTTCCGTATACTCTGGGCGGTTCCGGCATATTGATCGATCATAAACGGCCTGATTATGTGGGGGAGCTGGTTCACCGGGTTGCGGCAGACCGGAGCCTGCGCCGTGCGGTCATCCGGACACAGCACCGAAGGCTGGAAACCTTCAAAAAAGAAAACCCTGAAGGAAAACTGCTCCGGCATATTTCCTTTTCAGGATGAAAGCCGCCGTCTGAGTACGGGAGGTGACATGAAAATCGGTTTGGTGGTTCAACGTTACGGAAAGGATGTGATCGGAGGCTCGGAACTTCTCTGCCGCATGATCGCGGAAGAACTGGTCCGGTCCGGGGATGACTGTACGGTGTTCACCACTACGGCCCGGGATTATATCACCTGGAAAAACGAGTATCCGTCCGGTGATTTTATTCTCAATGGGGTGGATATCAAGCGGTTTCCGGTGGAACAAGAAAGAGATATCGACTCGTTCAACCGGTATTCCGATTGGATTTTCCATCATAACCATACCCGGGACGACGAAATTGAATGGATGGAACGTCAAGGACCGGTCTGCCCGAAACTGATTGAATATTTAGGAGACAATGACAGCGGCTATGATCTTTTTATTTTTTTCACCTATTTATATTACACCACTTTCTGGGGTATGCAGAAAGTCAAGAGAAAAAAAATTCTGGTTCCCACGGCCCATGACGAGCCTCCTTTATACTTGGATATCATGACATCCGTGTTTTCTCTTCCTGAGGGGTATATTTTTAACACATCAGCGGAGAAGCGTTTGGTGGAGAAACATTTTTCCCTGGAAGGAAAATGCGAGCAAACCGCCGGTGTCGGGGTTGATATTCCCGGGGAAATAAAACCGGAAAGCTTTGCTTTGAGGCATGGATTGGAAAAACCTTATATTCTTTATGCCGGGAGAATTGAAAAAGGTAAAGGATGCCAAGAGATGATCGATTGCTTTCTTCAATACAGGAAAAAAAACCCGGGATTGATTCTGGCCCTTATCGGGAAAAAACTGATGGACCTTCCCGAACACGAAGACATCCGGTATCTGGGGTATGTTTCCCAGGAGGAGAAAAATGCGGCGATGGCCGGAGCTTTGGCCACCATCCACCCTTCCCGGCTGGAAAGTCTGTGCATGGCGGCCCTTGAATCCCTGGCGGTGCAAACGCCGGTGGTGGTGCAGGGGCATTGCGGGCTGCTGGTGGACCACTGCCGCGAAAGCCGTGCCGGGCTGTGGTTTTCCAATTGCCGGGAGTTCGGTGAAGGGATCCGGCTTTTAGCGAAGGATGATTCCTTGCGGAACCGGATGGGGGAAAACGGAAGGAATTATGTGGCTTCGAGGTACTCATGGAACATCATTATGTCCAAGTACCGCCAGATTTTCGAATGCGTGAAAGTTGACTCCCCTGAAGGATTATGTTAAGGATTAGAAGTTGATTCATTATGGCGTTTGTCAATTATACCACCAAAAACATCGCAATAAAAATCGTCTATTACGGGCCCGGGTTAAGCGGCAAGACGACCAATCTTCGCTATATTTTCGGTAACATGGATCCCTCTTCCCGGGGGGATTTGTTGTGTCTGGAAACCCCGATTGAGCGCACTATTTTTTTTGATATGCTTCCCATAAAAGCAGGCTTGATAAGCGGCTTCCAGGTTCATTTTCAATTGATGACCGTGCCCGGTCAGGTGTTTTACAGCGCGTCGAGAAAAAGTGTTTTGAAAGGTGCCGACGGCCTTGTTTTCGTCGCGGATTCCCAGATTCCGCTTTTAGACGCCAACCTGGAAAATTTCGACGGCTTGAGGAACAATCTGCTTGAGTACAATGTCGACCTCAATTTTATTCCGCTGGTTTTCCAGTACAACAAGCGGGATCTGGATAATCTGATCCCTGTGGAGACGTTCAACAGCCTTTTGAACCCCCTTAAGCTTCCCTTTGTTGAATCATCCGCCGTCAACGGTATCGGGGTTTTTGAAACTCTTCGTGAAATCGCCAAATTGACCATTCCGGTGGTGAGAGCCAAGGTTTTCGGAAAGGAAGATGAAGAGCCCGAAGCAAAGGAAAAAGAAGAGCGAAAAAAAATATTCCAGGCTGCCCGCGAAGAAAGAAAAAAAGTGAAAGAGGAGATGAGATTCGCATCTAAGCAGAGTAAAGAGCCGATCCGGTTCACCAAGATAAAATTTAAAAACCGGGGCGATGTCGACCAGGAACTGGAAAAATTAACCCGTGAGTTTATAAGGGGAAAAAAATAATCCCATCCTAAAAAGCGCCTCGCCTGGATGATGAACGGGCCGGGTTCAAGTGATACAAGACCCTCCTTCATTTCGTCTTCTTATACGGGATGTTATTTAAATGCACCAGTGCGGCGTTAAAGGGGATTGAAGCCTATCCTGTCGAAGTGGAGGTGGATATCACTTTCGGGATGGCCAATTTCGTCACAGTGGGATTGCCGGATGCGGCGGTCCGGGAGAGCAAAGAGAGGGTTCAGGCCGCATTGAAAAACTGCGGCTTTTCGATATCCCGCCGGAGAATCCTGATCAATCTGGCTCCGGCGGACCGGAGAAAGGAGGGGTCGGCATTTGACCTGCCCATCGCTCTGGTGCTTCTGGCTCACCTGGAGGTGTTCCCGGCGGAGCGGCTGCGGGATTATTTATTCATGGGGGAATTGGCTTTGGACGGTCATTTGAAACCGGGGCGAGGCATTCTCTCCGCCGCTTTGCTGGCCCGGGAATCCGGATTCAAGGGAATCGTGATTCCCGAAGACAATGGTAAAGAAGCCTCTCTGGTCAGGAACATTGAGATTTATGGGTTAAAAAATCTCCAAGATGTGATTCAACTCATGCGGGAGCCCGATGCCGTGCCGCCGCTGCAGCTGAGAGCCAGGGATATTCTTCCTGTGGAAAAGCACACCCTTGACTTCGAGGACATACGGGGCCAGCTTCATGTGAAAAGAGCTCTGGAAGTGGCGGCCGCCGGCGGGCACAATATCATGATGACAGGGCCTCCGGGGGCAGGAAAAACTATGATGGCCCGCCGGCTTCCCAGCATTCTGCCTCCTATGACTCTGGATGAGATCATAGACGTAACCCGCATTTACAGCGCCGCAGGCCTTTTGAACGGGGAGGGGATGGTGAGGCTGCGGCCCTTCCGGTCTCCCCATCACACAATTTCTGATGCGGGGATGATCGGGGGCGGCAAAATCCCCCGTCCCGGAGACGTGAGTCTGGCTCATCATGGGGTTTTATTTTTGGATGAACTGCCGGAATTCCGCAGGCAGGTGCTGGAAGGATTGAGGCAGCCTTTGGAAGACGGGATTGTGACCATTTCCAGGGCCGCCATGACCGTGACGTATCCGGCGGATTTTATGCTGGTGGCGGCCATGAATCCATATGAGGATTCGTTTTCAGCGCCTGCCGGAATGGAATACTCAGGCACACCCTTTCAAAAAAACCGCTATTATTCCTGTGTTTCCGGACCTTTGATGGACCGGATGGACATTCAGATTGACGTGCCTAAAGTCGAGTTTAAAGATATGGTGTCAAACTTTGACGGAGAGAATTCACAAGCCATACGTTCACGGGTGACAGCGGCACGAAAAAGGCAGCTGAAAAGGTTTCGGAGAAAAAACATTTATTGCAACGCGGCGATGGGGAACAAGGATGTCAAGAAATTCTGTATCATCAGCCGGGAGGGCGAAGAACTGATGGAAACGGCCATGGATAAGCTCGGGCTCACTGCCAGAGCCTATCACCGCGTGCTGAAGGTGGCCCGAACCATCGCTGATTTAGCCGGGGAAGAAACCTTAAACGCGATGCATGTTTCTGAAGCGATCCAGTATCGCATGATGGAAAAATTTTAAAGCGGGGCTCTAAGACGCCGTTTGGGCGGCGTGCAGGGTGTTTTTCAGCAGCATGGCGATGGTCATGGGGCCGACTCCTCCGGGGACAGGGGAAATCGCCGCCACCCGTTTTTTGGCCTCCTCGAATTCGAAATCCCCTTTCCACACATATCCTTTCTTTGCGGAGGGGTCCTCCACCCGCACCGTGGCGACATCCACCGCCACCGCTCCGGGCTTAAACCATTCCCCTTTGATCATCTCCGCCTTCCCCATGGCCCCGATCACGATATCGGCGTTTTTGACAACGGCCGGGATATCTTGAGTGCGGCTGTGGACAACGGTCACGGTGGCATCGGCGTGGATGAGAAGCAGCGCCATCGGCATGCCCACGATATTGCTGCGCCCAAGAACCGCGGCGTTTGATCCGGAGATTTGAAATCCGTCCAATTTTTTTTCCGCTTCCCTGAGCATATGCATGCAGCCGGACGGTGTCGCCGGAATAAAAAGAGGATCCCGTCCTTTCATGGTCAATCGTCCGATGTTGACCGGATGAAATCCGTCCACATCTTTTTCCAGACTGATTTTCATTAGAATTTTTTCCTCATCCAAATGGTCGGGAAGAGGAAGCTGAACCAGGATTCCATGGACTCTGGGATCTTGGTTCAATTCATCGATCAGATTTATGAAGGAGTCCTGAGATACGTCACCCGGAAGTTCATGAAGAAAAGAATCGATTCCCGCTTCCGCGCACCGGTTGCGCTTCATTTTGACATACATTTTCGAAGCCGGGTTGGAACCGGCTAAAACCGCCGCTAAACCCGGGGTGACACCGGCTTGCCGCTTCATTTGGCTGACTTTTTCTTTGATTTCGGATTGAATGGCTTGGGCCATGGCTTTTCCATCCAGAATAAATGGGGCTTCATTCATATTGATGATCTCCTTAAAAAGATTTCATTCCTATTTTCACCCACGCTTTTGTGTCTTCTTTTTATCACAGCTGTTTCCCATGGTCAATGCGGTTGGGTGAGCTTTCAAAGTTAATAATTTTCTTTTAGCGTTGAGGGGAAAAGAATGTCCTTCCGCGAAATACGGATCAATCGGCTTGGTGACAGGGACTCTTGGGAGTCAGAATTCAAGAATGATGCCGTATGTTTCTGGCGACCGGATTTTTCGCATGGCCTGAGAATAGCCCGCCGCTGAAAAAGGCAGAATATCCGTTATAAGACGTCCCGGGTCAATAAAAGACCGGTTGATATAATCCGCGGTTTCACTCCAGACAAGGTGGCCGAAACCGGACTGGGCTTTAATAGTGAGATTCTTTTCACTCCAATCCGACTGGACGACCTGGAAAGGAATGTCATTATATCCAAACAGCAGGGCGTCTTTTTCAGCCAGACCCATGGCGGCGGTCATGCCGCTGTGGGAGCCGCTGCATTCGATCACCGTTTCCGGATTCATGCCGTTTATGGTGGCCATCGCCTTTTTATCGTTGGGTGAAAACACATAGTCCGCTCCGCAAGCCAATCCCTTCTCCCGGCGGTGCTCATTCGGCTCCAGTGCCCAGATCTGGCGGGCCCCCAGGACCCGCAGCCACATCACCGCACACAGTCCCGCCGGACCCAGGCCGATGACCACGCATAGAGCGCGGAAAATTTTTTCCGCCCGCTTGAGCAGGGCCAGCATGCGTGCGTACAGTTCGGAAGGGGCCAGGGCGGCCGCGGCAAGGCCGGATTCTATTTTTTGGGCCCCGTGCCCGGGAAAGACCACTGATTCCTGGAAAAGGTCTCCGAGCTGTCCGCTAAGAACAACCCGGTCCCCGGAAGATAAAGAGGTGTTTCCGGGTCCAGCCTCTTCGACAATTCCGGCTCCCCCCCGGCACGGGAATCCCGGAATCAAGGTCCGGCGGCCCGAAAAAAAGGAGTGTTCAAGGCGGCAGCATAGGGAAACAGCCTCCATTTTCACCCTCACGTCATCCGGCCGGGCGATTTGCGGTGTGGGGATTTCCCTTTCTTTCACTTGGCCTGGAGATTCAAAACGAAGGGCTTTCATTTATATCTTAGCCTGAAAATAACAGGATCAATTGAGAACAGCGTATTCTTTTCCATACCGCAGCATTTGATTGACGTAATGATCAGGATAAGAGATTTTCACGTCGATGATTTTCCCGTTCTCTTTCACCGGCGTGTACAGGGGATTCATGAATCCTGCATAAGGAGCTAAATTGAGTTTATTGTAACGGTCAAGAACCTCTTTATGGAGATCCGGATCGATGTGCACCCCGTAGGTTTCGACCAGGGCTTTTGCCGCCTCGTAATCACCCTCGCTGGTGATGCGCTGGACTTCTTTGAGGAGCTCCCCGTACAATTCGCGCAGCTTATGGTAGTCGTTGATGACGAAATAAGTTTTGCCGTTTTTGGTTTTCCGGGAAATCACGTTGTCGTCCCGCCCTTTTTCATAGACCCAGCGGGAAACCAGTGCGCGTGACCGCATATGGGCCTGTTCAATGGTTTTCCCCGGCTCGATCCGGGTGATTTGGGTCAGAAGTCCGTTGCGGACAGCCGAATCATAAGCCGCTTTTGCTGCATCCTCATTGGGCAGAACACCCAGGTCCAGCAATTTATGGTCCATAATAAAATAAAGGGCGAAAAGGTCGGCCCGGGCTTCCTCAACGGGGGAATGGTAATTTCTCAGGGCTTCGCTGCTGACGCCGGGAAGAAGCTTTCCGGAGCCATGGCCGAGCACTTCATGAAGGTCGGTATGAACGTTTCCCGCCAGGGCTCCGTATTCTTTAGTCCGCTCCAGAATTTCTTCATTCCAGGTGAACTCTTCACCGAAAGGAGAGTCAAGGGATGACTGGGTGTAGGCATAGGATATGTTTTCAAGGGTGACGGATTTGGATCCATGGGTCCGGCGTATCCAGTTGGCATTGGGCAGGTTGATGCCCACGGGGGAGGAAGGATAGCAGTCGCCTCCCAGAATGGCTGCTGTGATGACCTTGGCCGTGACGCCCTTCGCTTCATCCCGTTTGAAGCGGGGGTCGATAGGGGAATTTTCCTCGAACCATGAAGCGCTGCCGGAAATGACGGAAACCCGTTTGGTGGCCTCGGGATTTTTAAAGTTGACCAGGCCTTCCCAGGTGCCCTTCATGCCCATGGGATCGCTGTAGACTTCGATGAAGCCGTTGATGAAATCGATGTGGGATTCGGTGTCGTTGACCCAGAGAATATTATATTCATCGAATGTTTTCAGGTTTCCGGTGCGGTAATATTGTATAAGCTTTTCAATCACCTTCCGCTGCTGATCGTTTTCGGCGGCACCGGCTGCTTTTTCCAGCCAGAACACGATTTTTTCAATGGC
>JAWODN010000087.1:0-30181 GCA_046483285.1 Candidatus Aminicenantota bacterium
TGAATGTGCTCACCAGGCAGTGCTTCAATCGAAGAATCGATAACATGGAAAAGGTCCGATCAGAAGTCCTGGCTTGGCAGAATTATAGAAACAATAAAGACTCCAAAGTGAACTGGCAATTCACAACGAAGGACGCTCGCATCAAATTATCACGGCTTTACCCGACAGTTGATGCTTGACATGACACTAGTAACACTCGCACAGCGAGCCGACTGAAAAGACCGAATAGAATGAGAAGACTTAGCCTGAATAATTCAGGTTAGATAGACCCAGATGGACGATAGACTAAAAGAACGCAATAAACGCGACGAGGATCATTGTTATCGTTCGCGGTGTGTTTTCTGCAGGCGCCTCGTATCTGCGGTCGTCCCCGCCCGCTCATCAGCCAGGCTTGGAAATCGATGCCTTTTTAAGGAGCTAATATGCCCTCAAAAATTTTAGTGATCAATGGACCGAATATGAACCTTCTTGGACACCGTGAAACGGAGATCTACGGATCAATGTCTTTGGATGATATGGAAAAAAGTTTGAAAGAAATGGCCGGCCGGGAAAAATCGGACATCGATTTTTTCCAATCCAATTTTGAAGGGGAAATTTTGGAAAAACTGCATCAGGCCCGCGGGCGGTATCAGGGGATAATTATCAATCCCGCCGGGCTTTCCCACACGTCTTATCCCCTTCTGGACGCCATTCGTGCTCTGGAGATTCCTGTGATTGAAGTTCATATTTCCAATATTTTCGCCAGGGGAGAGAACCGGGAGAAGTCCCTGACCGCCTCCGCCTGCAGGGGGGTTATTTGCGGGATGGATTGGAGGGGATATTTGTATGCTCTCCTGGAATTGACCAAGGGGGACAGAAGCGTGTGACAAGAGTAAAGAGTTAAGCCTTCCGGCTTAAGATGTTGAGAATTTCTTTTCACGGGATTGATGATATTTCTGTACTTTTTCTTCCAGCCAGGACCAGATTTTTTGATGAAAATCCAGGCTGGGAGGATGGTCTTTTAGTTTCTGAAAGGGTGTGAAAACGGTTTCATCTTCAGGCGTCATGCGGAAAGACGCCTCTTCATTCCAAAGAAGCGGAAATTCGGGGTGGAACTGGATGCCGAGAACATGGGGGTACTCGGTATGCCAAACGGCCTCCGTGATTTTTCCGTCCAAGGTGGAGGCTGCGGAAACCAGGCCTTTCCCCAACTCATCGGCGGCCTGATGGTGAGAGCTGAGAATTAAGGGGGTGTCACCCGCATTGAAGCCCAGATGAGTTACGAAAAATGCCTCCGGATTCAATTGAATGGGGTGGAGATGATAGGGGAAGAGGGAAAATTGAGGATACAGCCGGGCCAGGGGATTGGTATGCCAGTTGTCGGAGTTCATTTGAGCGATGTCTTCCAGAAAGTAAAGGCCGTATACTTCCGACCAGATGTCCTGAATCATGGTTCCTCCGGTCCCCACATTCAAGGTCTGTTCTCCCAAGCAGATCCCCAGAATGGGAAATTCAGGGACTTCTTCCAGGTAAGGAGTATAAGCGGGATCTTGGTGCCCGCCTAAAAGATGAAAAACAAACGACAGCTCGAAGAAGTGGCGGATGGGTGTGCGGATCGAGGTGAGAAGATGGGTTTTCTCGCCGTATAAATAAGGCGGAATATCAGCGCCTCCAAAGAAGATGATTCCGTCCGACTGCTCAAATATTCTCCGGTAATGGGGGGTGACCTGATTTTGAGTGAACACGTTATCCTTGGTCAAGTCTCCGGCTATTTCTTCAAAGGTGATCCATTCCAGGCCTTGTTCGCGCACCATGTCCCTGGACTGTTGGTAATCCGTGCGCTCCTTCTCATGATAAACACCCACCACATGCCAATCTCCAGGATTAAACAGCCCCAGGGTTTTCAGATTGATCAAAGCGCGCAGGCTGCCGGTGGAAGGATAACATACCGTAAGCCTCAGGGTCTCAGAAGGGACCGGCGCTTTTTCAGCCGGAGTTTCCTTTTCCGGCCGGGTAGTGCACGTTGAAAATGAAATCAAAGCCGCAGCTATAATAAAAACCCATATCTCTCTTCTTTTCATGCTGACCTCCCTTCCTTATTACTTAGCCTGACCTATTCATAAAAAAATGGCGATGTTTTCATAATTTCTTTTTTTCTTTATATTGGCATGATTTTTTTGAGAATTCAATCTTGAACGTTTGTCATTATCCATATTTTCAATTTATTCGCCATTTTTTTACCCTTCGGGCGGGCCGGATCTCACCGCATCTGCCGGGTTGCGGGTCGTCGCAGTGAAGTGCCACGGCTTCCTCGCCGCAACTCCAACATCTGCGGCAATCCCGGCCCGTGAATAGGCCAGGCAAGCCTGACCTATTCTCCTGACCTATACCTTAGAAAATGACAGCTCCTCTGTCATCCTGAGGCCTGCGAAGCAGGCCGTGAGGATCTTATTCGGCTTCGTCTGATGAGCCGGTTCTGACTCATTAGCCGAGGCACTCTAAGAGTCCTGTCGCTCCGCTCCCCGGGACGACATGCCCCTTGTCATTGCGAGGCTTGCGCCAGCAAGCCGTGGCAATCCCTTCCTGCCTGGTGAAAGCGGAACCAACCGCCCAGACGAGGCAGTCAGGGATTCCGAGGCACTGCGTGCCCCGGAATGACAGACTCAAAAGTGCTCCGTTCCCCGGGACGACATGCCCCTTTGTCATTGCGAGGCTTGCGCCGGCAAGCCGTGGCAATCCCGCCCCGGAATAATCAAAACCATGTTATTATTATTCTTTATTAGATTCAAGGTGTTTTCTGAACCGGGTGACAAGCGGACCGGAATCGCCGCACTGGCAAAACACAGAGTGAATCAGGCGTATACAATAAAACGAAAAAAGAAAACGAACTCTTTTAAATTCATTTTCGTATAGATATGTGAAATTCATGAAACAGCTGAGTGCAAGTCAGGCGAGAGAGTAAAATGAAAAAAGTCAAAATGATATTAACTGTTTTAACGTTGATATGGATGATTTTTCCGGCGGCTCTGCGGGGGGATGAGGCGAAAATCAAGCTGAATATCCCGGAATTGTCTGAAGCGCCCCGAATCGATGGCATACTGGATAACCCTGTCTGGCAGGAGGAAGCCCTGATAATTGATAATTTTGTTCAATTTAGTCCAGTGGAAAAGGGGGAGCCCACCCAAAAAACCATAGCCTATATTGGATACGATCAAAAAAATCTTTATATCGCTTTTCAATGTTTTGACGCCGAACCGGATAAAATCCGGACTTCCATCACCCAGCGGGACAATATCTTGGAGGATGACTGGATATTGATATTTCTGGATGCTTTTAATGAAAAAAGACGGGCCTATGCTTTTTTTCTCAATCCCTTCGGAATCCAAATGGACGGCATCCGGGTGGAAGAAGGCGGCAGTGACAATATAGATCCCACTTGGGATACGGTTTTTTATTCGGAGGGCCGGGTCCATGAACAGGGTTATACTGTGGAAATGGCGCTGCCGTTTAAAAGTTTCCGGTTTCCCGACAGCCCGGAAAAAGAGTGGGGGCTGGTCCTGGGGCGCACCCTCGCCCGGACCGGGGAAATCATCATATGGCCGCCCATGTCCAAATCCATTCCCGGACTGCTGTGCCAGGCGAATGAAATCAAAATTCAAGGCGATGTGGAAAAAGGAATGAATTTTGAGCTAATGCCGGTTTTCACTTCTCTTAAAACCAAGGGGGAAAAAATTGATCCCCAGCCGGGTTTGAATTTCAAATACGGGATCAGTTCGGATATCACCCTGGATATGACTGTGAATCCCGATTTCAGCCAGATCGAAGCGGATACTCCCCAGATCGATGTCAATAAAAGATTCGCCCTTTATTATCCGGAAAAAAGACCTTTTTTTCTGGAAGGAATGGAGATTTTCCGGTTTCCGCAAATCCAAATGGTCTACACCCGGAGGATTATCGACCCAATCGCCGGAGCCAAGATAACGGGGAAAACCGGGCGTTTCACCTACGGGCTGCTTTCCGCATTGGATGGAAACCCCACCGAGAGCTTGTGGACGATTCAGGATTCCGCCGGAGCTTCGTCCCAGCAGGCCTTGTTCAACGTATTTCGGGTCAAGGCGGATATTTTCAAGGAGTCCTATCTGGGATTTTCCATGACGGATAAAGAAATAAGCGGCGGATACAACCGGGTGGCCGGGCTGGACGGACAATTCAAATTCAAGGATAATTTTTTTCTTTCCTTTCAAGCCTTGGGTTCACAGACCCGCAATCAGGAACGGCAGTCCAACCTGGCGCCGGCTTTGTTCGGAGAGTTCGGATATTATTCCCGAAACTGGGGAGGCGGGATAAATTGGATGTCTCTGCATCCTGATTTTATCGCGGCCTCCGGCTTTGTCAACCGGGTGGATTACCGCAGTTACGGCGGGAGTGTTTTTTATCAATTTTTTCCGGAAAAACAATTTCTCAACCAGGTGCGGGTGCGGCTTCGAGGCGGGCGCCGTTTCACACATGACGGTGAAACCATGGAGGATGAATGGGTCTCGCTGTCCAGTCAAATTCGGCTTACCGAATTCAGCCAGATGAATATTGCTTTGCGCCGGGATGTGGAGCGTTTCGGAGGAATTGATTTTCAAAAAAAATCGCTGGAATGGGATGCCGGCCTGATGCTTATTTCTTGGCTCCCTTTCGGAATGGCCTTCCGCACCGGGGACAGTGTTTATTATGACCCGGAAAATCCCTTTCTGGGATACAGCCAATCCTATGGATTATTTTTCACGCTGAAGCCGGGCAAAAGACTGCGTGTGAGCCACACCTTCAGCAAAGAAACTTTTTGGGAAAAATGGGGCGGCAGCCAGGTTTATGATTTTAATGTTCTGCGCCAGCAGATCACATATCAGATCAGCAAGGCCTTCTCCCTGCGCACCATCGTGGATTACAATCACTTCACCAAAAACGTGTACGGAAGTTTCTTGTTCAGTTACGTTCTTAAACCAGGAACTGTGTTTTTCCTGGGCATTGATAACAACATGCTTCAGAATGCTTCGGGCCGGTATCTTCAGGATGACTACAGTGTTTTTCTGAAATTTTCGTATTGGCTCCGCCTCTGACTTGTGCTTGCTGCGTTTAAATCGGCGGCTGCGCAACTCCCCTCCCTCCGTTCAGGTTATTAAAAATCCAAAAATCCGTATAATAAGAAAGTCATGAGTTTGGATTTCATCAAAAACAGCCGTTCTTTCCAGCGGTTGACGGCAAAACTGAAAGAAGCTCCGGCAGGGGTGCGCGCTTCCGGAATAACCGCGGCGTCTAAGCCGTATTTTCTAGCCGCTCTCATGAATGAGATCAAGAAAACCATGGTTCTCATTCAGCCTTCCGGAATATCGGGAAGGGATTTTGAAGAGGAGTGCCGTTTTTTTCTCAATAAATTTTCTGCAGCATCCGGAGTCAATATCCTTCCTGCCATGACCGAAAATCCTTATCAGGAAATCCCCCCGCCCCTGGAAGCGGTTTCTTCGCGGATGCGCTTTTTCTATGATTGGATCATAGGAGGGAACCGCCTGATTATCACCAGCCTGCCGGGATTGCTTAAACCGTTTCCCGCTTTGGATTATCTTTCCGGGTTTTTTTTGGAGCTGGATCAAGGAACATCCATGGAGCGGGGTCAACTGCTGAATATTTTGGAAGAATATGGATACGAAAGGCAGGATATCATCAGTTCCCGCGGAGAGTATGCCCGCAGGGGCGGGATCGTGGATGTTTTTTCCCCATGGGAGGAAAATCCTTTTCGAATCGAATTCCGGGGAGACGAAATCCATTCGCTTCGTGATTTTGATTCCGCCAGCCAGCGCTCTATTAAGCGTGTCAACCGAATGGTTTTACCGGCATTAAGGGAATTTCCGGCTGATTCTTCTTTTATCCAAGAATGGGCGGCGGAAGCGAAGAAAACGGCGTCTTCCACACAAAAGGATGACCTTAATGCCCGGATCGCGCGTTTGAAGGGGGGAGAGATCTATCCCTCCTTCGCCGTTCACAGCGTGCTTAACCGGAAACATTTCATTTCCTTTCATGATTACATGGAAGATGCGTTGTTTATTGTGGATGATTTTTCCCGGCTGGAAGCGGAATGGCAGGATATGCTGAAGGACTGGAATGAGCAATATGAGGAAGTGATATCTCAGAATCAATTCGCCCTTCCTCCGGAGGATATTTTCCCTCTCTGTCTTTGGGAAAAAGTCAAAGAACAATCGTTTCACCTGAATTCTTTTGAGGAAGACGGTGAAGAGCTGGTGTTTTCCTTCCAGCCCGCCCCCCGGTTCGAAAATAAAATTCCGTTCTTTTTGGAATTCCTGAGAAAAATGCAAAGCGAAGGAGAAACCTGCTTGATTTTCTTTTCCGGGGACGGGGTGCGGGATAAGCTGGCTTTCCTTCTTCAGGAAAACCAAATTCCCTTTATCAAATCGGAAGATCCTTTTTATAAACCCCGCGATGAATCCGTCATCCTTTTGAAAGGACGGATGAACCGGGGCTTCCGTTTTGCCGAACAGCGCATCACTTTATTTTCTGAATCCGACATATTTACTCTGGAAAGGGTGTTGCGCAGGCGGGGCCGCACCCGGCCTTTCTCCACTCAGTTCCAGGATCTGAAAGCCGGAGACTATGTCGTTCATACCGATTACGGAATCGGCATGTTTAAAGGGCTGGTGAAGATGGGGATTGAGGATAAAGCCCGGGAATTTATAGAAATTGTTTTTCAGGATGAAGACAAGCTGTTCGTTCCCATGGAAGATTTGAATTTGGTGCAAAAATATTCCCATCTGGATAAAGCCGCTCCTCCGCTGAGCAAACTCGGATCTCCCCAGTGGGAAAAAACCAAAGCCAAAACAAAAAAAGCCATTGAAAAGATGGCTGAGGAATTGCTTCAGCTTTATGCCGAAAGAAAAGCGGTCAAAGGATACCGTTTCAGCCAGGAAGGCCGTTGGATGGATGATTTTGAGAAAACGTTTGAGCATGAAGAGACCGGAGATCAGCTGACATCCATTCAAGATGTGCTGAAAGACATGGAATCGGACACTCCGATGGACCGGCTTTTATGCGGGGATGTCGGATACGGCAAAACCGAAGTGGCCATCCGGGCTGCTTTTAAAGCCGTTATGGACGGCAAACAGGTGGCGGTTTTATGCCCCACCACGGTTCTTGCCAGTCAGCATCTCAAGACCTTCAGGGACCGGATGGTGCTGTTTCCGGCCAGGGTGGAGGGCATGACCCGCATGCAGACGAATCTGGAGCAGGGCAAGATTTTAAAAGACTTGGAGAAGGGCCTGGTGGATGTGGTTGTCGGAACTCACCGCCTCCTTTCCCAAGATGTGAGGATGCGGGATTTGGGTTTATTGATAGTGGACGAAGAACAGCGGTTTGGAGTCAAGCATAAAGAGGCAATCAAGAAGATGAAAACCCATATTGATGTGTTGACGCTGACCGCTACTCCGATTCCCCGGACTCTAAACATGTCGTTGACCGGCCTGCGGGATATTAGTTTGATTGAAACCCCTCCCCGTGACCGCTTGGCCATCCACACGGTGGTGACTCCGTTCAACCGAAAACTCATCACCTCAGCGGTGAAAAAGGAACTGGCAAGGGACGGACAGGTGTATTTCATTCACAACCGGGTGAATGATATTGACACTATTGTGGAGATGATAAAAACGTGGGTGCCTGAAGCCCGGGTGGCGGCTGTTCACGGACAGATGCCCGGGGCTAAACTGGAAAAAAGAATGATGGAATTCATTCAAGAACATTATAATGTTTTGGTTTCCACCACCATCATCGAGAATGGTATCGACATTCCGCGCGTCAATACCTTGATCGTCAACCGGGCCGACCGCTTCGGCCTGGCGCAGCTTTATCAGATCCGCGGCCGGGTCGGAAGGGCGACGCGCCAGGCCTTTGCGTATTTTTTGGTCCCGCCTTACCAGGAAATCACGCCGCAGGCCAAGGAGAGGCTCTCGGCTTTGAGGGAATTCACTGAACTGGGATCGGGATTCCGGCTGGCCGCCCGCGACCTTGAGATCCGGGGGGCGGGAAGTTTTCTGGGCGCACGGCAACACGGATATATGGAAGCGGTGGGTTTTGACTATTATATGAATATGCTGGAGCGGACGGTGCGGAAGCTCAAAGGCGAAGACGTGGAGGAAGTTAAAACTAAGATCAATCTCAAAGCGGATATCCGGATACCGGAATCCTACCTGCCTCAGGTCAACCTGCGTTTGAATCTTTATAAGCGGGTCTCGTCCATCGAGAGTCTGCAGGAGATGAAACAGATCGAGGAAGAAACCGGTGATCGTTTCGGTCCGGTGCCCCCCACAGTGCGTCATCTTTTTCGGTACGGAGTGATAAAGTACTTGGCCGGCCTCTTGAAAATCGAGTCGATTGACCGGGTGGATGACCGGATCCTGTTTAAGTTTTTTCCGGATTCCAAGGCGGCTCCGGATAAATTGGTGAGGATTTTGAAAGATTTCTCCGGTTCCATCACCCCGGGCGGCATAATAACTTTAAAAATCAGCGGGGACGGCCCCAGCGGCCTCATGGATGAAACCATTTCCATCCTGAAAGAGTTTGCAGTGTGTCGAACGTTATAAATCTCCGCCTGTCGTATTCACGGGCCGGGATTGCCGCAAATGTCGGAGTTGCGGCGAGGAAGCCGTGGCACTTCACTGCGACGAGCCGCAACCCGGCAGATGCGGTGAGATCCGGCCCGCCCGAAGCATCATTCTCACCCACAAGGAGGAGATAGAGATTTTTGCCGGATAATCGGGCTTGTGATGAATCCGGGTATGTTGCTATACTATAATTGTTATGTGGAAGCAATTCGGACTCATTTCACTCATTTTGAGCTTGATCTGGAGCTGCGGGCGATATTTTGATAACGGCGGGGGATATGAGTCCACACGGGAAGGGCGGAAGGTCATTTTAACCATCGAAGAAAAGGAGTACACCAACGCGGATTACCGCCGCTATGTGAAAGTGACCACGGGGCAGGAGTTTGTTACCCTGTCTCCCGAGGCTTTGAAGGAATTAACCCATAGTTTTATTGAAGAAAAGCTGCTGCTGTGGGCGGCGCAGGAAGAAGGGGTGGCTTTAGCATCCCAAGAAAGGCGGAATTATCTGGAAAGTGTTTTAGGCGAGGACTTCACTGAAACCTCTCTGGAAGAGAATCCTTCAGCGGCGCTTCTTCTGGATAAATATTGTGTTGAAAAATTCACGGCGGGGCTCATCCAGGAAATACCGGTTTCTGCTGATGAAATCAATGATTATTACGAAGATCATAAAAGGGATTTTTTGCGGCCGGAAAGGGTTAGAGTCAGTCAGATTCTTTTGAAAACTCAGGAGCAAGCGGTTGCGGCTTTGGAAAAGATAAAGGGAGCTCCGGAAGAGATATTCCGGGAGACGGCCCGGACGGTGTCGGTGGGTATGGAAGCCGTGCGGGACGGCTATATGGGGGTTTTCGAAATGGGGCAGCTTCCTTTGGAAATGGACGAAGTTGTTTATCAATTGAAAGAAGGTGAAGTCAGCCGGATCGTTGAATCCGCATATGGATATCATATTTTCCGCCTGGATGAAAGGCTGGATCAAACCTTAATGAATTTGGAGGAAGCCTCTCCTGAAATCAGAAAGAGGCTCCTTAAGCGCAAAATCGAAAGTCACATGGAAGCGTATTTAGAGGAATTGAAAAAGCGCTGCGACTGGTCGTTTTATTACGACCGGCTGGCGCTGCTTGAAAAAGAGGAAATATCATGATGAAAATAAAAGCAATGTGTTTACTCACCTTTTTATTGGCCGCCGGCCTGTTTTCTTCACAGGGTAAAGTCATTGAAGCCATTGTCGCCGTGGTGGAAGAGGATATCATCACTTTATCCGAAGTCCGGGCTGAATACCGCATGCGGGAGGAAGCTATTCGCTCTCAGCTGAAGGGAGAACAGCTTCATGCTCAGTTGAAATTGCTTAAAGACCATTTATTGGAAGATATGATCACCAATAAATTGCTGCTGCAGAAAGCCAAAACCCAGGGAATCGACGTGACCGAGCAAGTGAATCTGGAGATTAAGAAGTTAAAAGAAGAGAACGGATTCGAAACGGATCAACAGCTGATCCGGGCTATGCAGGAGCAAGGTATTATTTTCGAGGATTGGAAAAAGGAAATGGAAGAGAACATGATGAGGCAGGCGGTCATATTCAATGAAGTGGGACAGAGTATTGTCGTGGATGACACCGAAGTGGTGAATTATTACCGGGAGAATAGACAGGAATTTGAAGAACCGGTTGAATACACCATCAAAGCGATCTATCTGTCGGGGGAAAATAAAATCAGGGAAGAAGTCCAGCCGGTCATGGATGAAATCTTGGGTAAGCTGCAGGCCGGGGCGGAGTTCGGCGACCTGGCCTCCGTTTATTCAGAATTGGGGAGCGATGAAGAATCCCCGGAACTTTTAGGAAGTTACCGGCCTGGTGAGTTGAACCGGGCCTTGGAAAAAGAAGTTGAAAAATTGGATGAAGGAGAAATTTCCCCCTGGATTGAAGCTCAAAGCGGCTGGTGGCTGCTTAAACTTGCGGACAAAAAAGAAAACCGGATAAAAGAGTTTCAAGAAGTCAGAGATGAAATCGAGCGGTCTCTCTATCAGCGGAAACAGCAGCAAGTCATGGAACAGTATTTAAAGAAACTCCGCGAAAGCAGCTATGTTGAAGTGATTATTGAAAATCCGCTGGATTATGCAGGAACCTGAATGAGACCGTTATGGTCATTTCTTTTTTTCAGGTGTTTCGGTTCTGCCCACTTCTTCCGGTTCTTCAAAGTTGATTTCCCGGGACACTTCATATTCCCCCAGGAGAACATATTGAGACCCTTTGGATTTAGCGAATAAACGGACGGACACGGTTTTCCACTCGGGGTTGCCTCTGAAATGATCGATGGAATTCCCCTCCACTCCGAAGTGGCTTTGCAAAGTGATGGTTTCGCTTGTTTCCCCGGGGAGGACGGGTTCGCCCCGTATTCCGGCTATGAAATTGTCGCCGAGATTTTCCGGATCCCCTTTGAACCTGAAAATGCCGTTGAAATAAATGTAGGTCAAAGGTTCGTCACCTGTGTTTTTTACTTTGAACGATATCGCGGGCGCTATGGTTAATTTAGGGGGCCAGGGCTGATAATATTTTTCCTCCCACCGGGTATAAACATCCACCACTTCGATGGATTCTTTTAATTCTTCTCCGGACATTCCCGGGGAGCAATTGATGTTCAGCATGGAAAAAACCATCACCGTTGTGAGAGCCAGTATCCCTGTTGTTTTTATCATCACCATCCTCCTCATTATTTTTTGATATTCTCATCTGACGTATACCTTAGCCTGACCTTTTCATAAAAAAATTGCGATGTTTTTGGAATCTTTTTCTTATCAGTGATAAGCATGGTTTTTAGTGCAAGATCAAATGGAACGTTTTTCATTTTTTAATTGTTATTGTAATCGTCATTTTTTTACCCTCAGGACGACAAGCTTCTTGTCATAGCGAGGCTTGCGCCAGCAAGCCGTGGCAATCCCTTTCTGCCTCGTGAGAACGGGGTCAACCGCCCATACGAGGCAGTCAGGGATCCCTTGTCGCTGCGCTCCTCAGGACGACAATGAATTAGCGAATTGCCGTCGTCTGCGGTAATTCGGGCCCCTGAATAACCCAGGCTAACCTAACCTTTACTATTTTAATATATCTTAACTTAAGTTCGGGTGCAACCTGAGATTTATAAAACCTGGCCTATTCACGGGCCGGGATTGCTGCAGATGCCGGAGTTGCGGCGAGGAAGCCGTGGCACTTCACTGCGACGAGCTGCAACCCGGCAGTTACGGTGAGATCCGGCCCGCCCGAAGGGAAAAAAATTGCGATTATAATGAAATACAGGCAAGGAAAAACGTGACGTTTGTGCTTTTTATAAAAATGATGTAAATCGTTGTTAATGAAAGAGATTGCAAAAATATCGCCATTTTTTTATGAAGAGGTCAGGTAAAAGTGAGCATCTTCGAGACTGGGATAGTCATAATGAAAGAGGGGAAGGATGATGGATTGCCGCTGGCTATTCAACGATTTCGGAAGCATATACGGCCTGCAATCCATAATCTTCAATAAGATGAAAATGATCTTTCAGGGTTTTCAGAGTTTCAGGATAAGGGTGGCCGATTCCTACCGCATATCCGTTTCTGACGGCGGTTTCAAGGAGTTTGATGAATTGATTTTTTATGTATTGGGGGTCCACTTCCCCATCCAAAAAAACGTGGCGGCGTGATGAAGGAATACCCATCTCCCTGGCAACGGCGAATGCGATTGATTCGGAAGCGGTGCGGCTGTCTATAAAATACAGACGGTTCTTTTTCACACGGCTGAGAATTATTTTCATCACTTCAGGATCTTGAGTGGTCTTAGAGCCCATATGCGTGTTAACCCCCTGGATATAAGGGACATTTCTAAGCCCTCCATCTACGGAAGCAATGATGTCAGCCTTGCTCATGCCGGAGTGGATAAGGCCCACGGTATGTTCATTGTCGTAATGGTTGTTGAGAGATTCCATGGGAAGATGGAGAATGATTTCCAGGTTGTTTTGCCGGGCGATTCGAGCGGTTTCTCTGGCGAGAGGGGTATGCGGAAGCACGGCTATGGTTAATTTCTGATTAAGCTCGCAAATAGTGTGGATACTGTTCAGAGAATAGCCGAGGTCATCAATGATCAGGGCGACCCGCCCCCTTTGATCTGAGAGAGACTCCGTTTTGTCCGGTGCCGGAGGCTGAATAAGAAAAAGAACATAAAGTATTTCTCCATCAGCTCCCTGAACTTCCCACAGGACATAACGGGCTTCCTCCTCATGAGACCTGGATTCCATTCTCACTGATGCCTGCAATTTATTGAAGGCCGCCTTTAAAGCTTGACTCAAGGGGCTGTATTCTTTGCTGCTGATTGTCAACATGATATGAAAAAACCCTTCCGCATCGCGGTAATGACTGAAAGCATCCTGGGAAAGTTTGTGTTTTTGAATCAGAGTCCGGGCGATGTCAAAAAGCGGGGAAGCGGAAACGGATTCAATCTCCGTTGCTCCGGTGGAAAAAACAGAAAAAAAGTGCGATTTATCTCCCTTTTTCCAGTTCAGGTAGTCTAATCCCAATACGGCCCCCCCAGCCAGGATAACCAGAATGGCGAAGATAACAAAAGGGTTCGGCTGTATTTCTTTCCCCTGAGGGGGCAGTTTAGACGGCATCAATCCACAGCGGCTTTTTGCGTTGTTTTGAGATAGGCTTCCCGGCTGAGGTCACCGGGATCCATTCGGATGTCCGGTTTTATTCCTTTTTGCCACAATGGAGGAGAAGAAGAGGGGTGAAAGACGGAAGAGGTCAGGATCATGCCGCTTTGGCCGTCAAGAAGAAAAAATTCAATTTGCGCGGTTAAACCTGGGGTGGGGAGACCGATAATTGATACCTGCGGAGCATGGTCCTTAAGAGCCCGCGCCACCATTTCTGAAGGACCCGCGGTGGCTTGGTTGGTCCAGATATGCAGGGGGATGCGGTTCAAAACAGCTTTTTCCGGACATTCCACTTTTTTATTTTCCTCAGTTTTATCTTCCCAATAGCCGATTTCATCCGCAGATATGAAAATATTCAAAAACCGGCGAGCCGCCTCATAATCTCCTTGATCGCAGTTTCGAAGATCCAGGATGAGCGGCTTTTGAGAATTTATCAAGCGGGGGACCAGATTTTTTTGAAATTCCGACACAACCCTGTCTGTGAAGTTTCTTATTCTAAGAATGCCGCTGGTTCCGGTTTCGGGCTGGAGGGAGGGGGACCGGCCCGGAATAAGGCGGGTCTCCACGGTGATTTCCTGGTTTTCCTCGGCTTGGATGAGTTTGAGCCGGATTGACTTGGGCTGGATGGACTTCAGCTTCAAATTGGCTTCGAGCAGACTCATATGGAGGGTGGATTCCCCGTCGATAGCTCCAATGGAATCTCCGGTTTTAAGGCCGTTTTCTTCAGCAGGAGAATTTTCTCTGACCCCGGTGATTATTGGAAAAGTCCCGTAATTTTTATATAAAATGATTCCGGTTTCCGGAAGCGGATTTTTCCGGCTTTCCACATAATTTTCGGCAGCCGCTGGGTTTAAATAGCCTGATACCCTGTCTAAAGAATTGACCAGCCCCTTGTAGGCGCCTTCCATGGTTTGAACGGGATCTGGTTCTTCCACATAGTCATTGCGGATCAAGCTGACGGCCGCTTCCAAAACTCGAAAACCCGCGGTTCGGTTTGAGTTGCCGTTGCCTCCGGGAAGAATGCCGCTTTCCACAATGAAAAACAAGGATGCGGCCGCGAAAAGAGCCAATAAAAAAAATCTTACCTTTTTATGCTGCATGATTTTCAGCCTGCTCCGTTCGATTGTATCATCTTTTTTCCAGCCATTGCAAGGGATCGAGGGGCTTGGACTTATGCCGGATTTCAAAGTAAAGAGAAGGCCCTTCCAGAGATCCGACATCACCCACGATCGCAATAGGAGCGTCTTTTTGGACCGCACTTCCCTTTTGGACCAAAAATTCGGCGCAATGTCCGTAAAGAGAGTAGTAAGACATACCGTGATCGATGATGATCAGGTTTCCGTATCCCTGGATATAATCCGTATACACCGCCACGCCGGGATGAATGCATTTCACAATGGAACTGCCTGCAGGAGAGATTTCAATCCCGTTGTTTTTGGTGACGGTATTGAAGCGGGGATGACGTTTGATTCCGAAGCGGCTGAGCACTTTTCCGGATACCGGCCAGGGAAGCATTCCTTTTTTTTCGTACAGCGGCAGCAATGCAAAGGGCAGCTTGATGTCTTCCTCCAGAAGTTTTTTCATGAGATTCTGCAGCTGCTCCGCGCGGTCCTCTAATTCCTCCAGCATTTGACTGTGGGCGTGTTTGTTTTGCTTGATCTCATTGATCAGGCGGCGATGCCGGGTTTCCTGCTCCTGGAGTTCCCGTTTTTTATCCTCGGCTTTTCGAATCAATATTTTGTTTTCATCCTGTTTGTTTTCCAGTGACGCCTGGGCTTGCTCCAAATCCTGCAAAGCATTCAGATAATCGGAAATGAGATTCTCTTGGTGGCGGGCCAGGATGGTCAATTGTTTGTTTTGAGTCAGCAGGGAAGCAACGTCGTCGACTTTCAAAACCAGATCAATATAATTCAGCTGTCCGTATTTATATAACGACGTGAGAATTTGTTCGACTCCGTCCCGTTTTTTTTGTAGCTGTTTTTCAAGGCCGGGAATATTTTTACGGATGGACTCGATTTCCCGGGCAGTTTTTTCCATCCGGGTGTGATACAGCTGGATTTCTTTCTGGATGAGATTTTTTTGAAAACTCAGATTGTCCAGGCGTGACAGAATGGAGGATTCTTTCTTTTCTTCCGCTTGAATCCGGGACTGAAGATCCTTAATCTGATTGGATATCTCAGTCAGGCGCCTTTCATATTCGGAAACATCTTGAGGAAAAAGATACGATCCGGCTGCAGACAAAAGCGCGGCTGCAGCCATGATAAAAAAGATTTTTTTCATCGGTTCATATTCTTTTGTGCGGAACCAACAGTTTCAGGATGCCGGTTTTTTATTTCCGGGTCACATATATTATACCACCGATGATTCCAATGATAAGCATGAAGGCGACATCAATCAGAGCAAACGCAAAAGCGGAGGCCGCGGTGATGCCGTAGAATTCGAAGATTTCGATATAAGCCCCCTCCCGAAGCCCCAGGCCGTTGATGGTGATCGGGATGAGCTGTATCAATAACACGATGGGGATGAAAATAAAGTAATCGATCAGCTTGATATCCAAGCCCAGCGCTATACCGATCAAGAAAAAATGGACGATGACATTGACTTGAAGGCAGAATGCCCAAAAAAACGCTTGAATCAAAGCGGCTTTTCGCTGTTTATAAAAGATAATGATTTTGCGGAATTCATAAATTTTTGCTTTTATCTTGGCGACGGGGCCGAGGTCCGGGATTAAACGAAGGAGCTTCTCCGTCAAGGGCGTGAAAAACATCATAAGCATGAGCAGTCCGGATAATCCCATCAGGAGTGAGACCCAGATGACAGGGATGGTGCGGGCCATGTCCAGCCGGATGAGAGCGGCTACGACGGCGAAAAAAAAGAGAACCATGATTCCGGTCATGCGTTCGACCAGCACAATCGCGGATGACTTCAGAACGGTCCGGGAATAGCGGGAGCCATCCCAAATCCGCACCACATCCCCCCCGATACGGGACGGCAGAAAATTGTTGAAAAAAGTGCCGACCAGGTAAGATTTCGTGAGAAAGAAAAATGGAACATCATCCCCCTGGGCCATTATAAGGACTTTCCAGCGGGCGGCACTGATCAATAACCCTAAAAGATGCAGGGAAAAAGACAACGCCAGCCATCCGGGATCCGCGTTTTTTAATACTGCGGCGATATCGGAAAAAGATGTCCTGAAAACCAGCAGCAGGGTCAATAAAGTGCCGCTGACCAGAAGTTTCAGCAGAAAACTTAACAGATTGATTCGTTTTTTCATTTATTCCGTCCGTCCTATACCTCAGCCAGGCAAACCTGACCTATACCTTAGAAAATCGTTTCTATGTGGTCATGAGAGCGGGTGATGGATCGCCGCCACGCGGATGTCCCCAGCGAGGACATCCGCTCCGATTCCGGCTTCGCTCTCCTCTCCTGCGGAGAGGAACCATGCCCGCTCAGCCTTCATACGGGCCGGCTCATCCATCATCCCGCCCCCATGACATCAGTTCAAAAGTGATTGTCATCGTTCTCGGTATATTATACACATGATGAATGACTTGGAAAATCGTTTCTTTGCGGCATATGGAATTCAGGTGTGGCTGAAGCGACCTTAAAGATTTACGGTCCGCTCATCATTCAGGCTAGTAACACCCGCACAGCGAGCCGGCTAAAAAGACCGAATAGACTGAGAAGACTTAGATAGACCCAGATGAACCAGATAGACTAAGAGAACGCAACAAACGCAATAAACTCAACAAACGCAATAAACGCAACAAAGATCATTGTCATGGTTCCTGGTGTATTATACTCATGATGAATTCATAAAAAAATGGTTCGGGCGGGCTTGAAAATTTATCCTGTGATCACACGGATAAAGATCAGCAGAATAAGAACAGCCAGAGGGGCCAGAAATTTCACATTGAATATCCACAAGGATTTGAGACGAAACCGGCGGCTGCCCTGGCTGATTTCTTTCAGCGCATTTCTGACTTTCCAGGCGTATCCCACAAAGAGACACATGAAAAGCCCTCCCACTGCCAGCATGATATTTCCGAAAACCAGGTCCATTTTGGTCATGATATCCCATTTCGTAAAAAGTTTAACGCCTCCAATGGACAAAGCGGAAGGCAGGCCGAGCAGAAAGGCAATAAATCCGATAAAAACAGCGGCCCGGCTTCTTTTCCATTTTTTCTCATCCACCAGGAAAGAGGTGGGCACTTCCAGCATGGATATGGTGGAGGTCAAAGCGGCGATAAGCAGCAATGTGAAAAACATAATTCCAAAGATAAACCCGCCCGGCATTTTGGATATTATAATGGGGAAGACCTGGAACATCAATCCGACGTTGACATCAAATTCCTGCATGAAACGGTCCGGTGTTAAATTCAGGGTGTTGAATAAAGTCGGGAAAATGATGATTCCGGCCAGGATGGCCACCAGAGTCGTGGAGAAGCAGACCCATCCGGCGGAAGTGACCAGGTTGTCCTTTTTGGAAATATAGCTTCCATAGGTCAGCATGGTTCCCATGCCCAGGCTGAGGGAGAAAAAAGCCTGGCCGATCCCGAAAAAAATCATCTTGGGATCAAAACGGGAAAAATCAGGCTTGAGATAAAAAGAAAGCCCGGTGCCCGCACCGGGAAGGGTCAGGGCGCGTACTGCCAGGATGATGATCAGGACAAAGAGAACCGGCATGAGGATTTTGGACCAGCGCTCGATTCCGCCTTGAACGCCTTTTGAAATGACAAATGTGGTGATAGCGATGATTATAAACAGGCAGAGCACAATGGCGGAGGGATTGGCGGCGAATTCCGTAAAAACGGCGTCGGATGCCTCCCAAGAGACTTCCCCCCGGAACGCGCCGGTGATGGTTTTGTAAAAATACCCGGCGGACCAGCCGGCCACAACCGAATAGTAGGACAGAATGAAAATGCCGGTGAACACCCCCAGAAAACCCACATATTTCCAAGGGGACCCGGGTTTGATCTGCTTAAAGGCCCCCACCGGGTTCTTTTGAGTATGGCGTCCAATGGTCACTTCGGCCAGCATAACGGTAAAGCCGATAAACAAAACCGCCAGGATATAAATCAAAACAAACATGGCTCCGCCGTTGAGGCCGACATATAGAGGGAACCTCCAAATGCTTCCTAAACCGATGGCTGAGCCCGAGGCGGCGAAAATAAAAGCGACTTTAGAGCCCCAGCTTCCTCTTTCACTTAGATCCGGGATGCCCATTGTATTTCTCCCAAGCGTGTGTGGTTAACCTCTCCTTGCCCCTGCGGCACGCTCATCATCCGGCCTGAATGCTGAGCGGGCATATGTTGACAGAGGAACGGCTACTTTTAACATAAATAAGGAGTGCAGGTAAAGGATAAAGTTGTCATCCGCCTGTCCGTGACGGAAAAGATTTGCTGCGGTTACGGGAAAATTTTAAAATAAACTATCCCGCCCATTATCCAGGTTAAGGGTTAAATCATGTGAAATGGAGGCCGGCACGATAAACGAAAAGCAGCTGTTCAGGAAAGGAGATCGTATTCTGAGGACGGCGCTGCAGGCGGTGACGCCCGAAGTTCTGATCCGCAGAAGCTTGACGTTGCAAAGGAATGATTTAGCGGCCGGAAATCAGATCATTGATTTGAACCGTATCCGCCGTATTCATGCGGCGGCCATAGGTAAAGCCGCTCCATATATGGCAAAAGCCGTGTCCGGGATTTTAAACGGCCGGCTGGATGAGGGTGTGTTCCTTCAGTTCCCGGAAGAAAACCACCGGATAGAACATTTCAAAGGGCTTCCGGCTCCCCATCCCCTTCCCGATGAGAGAAGCCGCGAAGCGGCCCGGGAAATTTTGGAATTGGCGGAAAAATCCGGTCCGGATGATCTTTTTCTGTTGTGCATTTCCGGAGGGGGGTCGGCGCAATTGAGTTGTCCTCCACCCGGAATCACCATGAAGGAAAAACGGAACCTGACCGGTGCTCTTCTCCGTGCGGGTGCTGATATTTTCGAGCTGAATGTGGTGCGAAAGCACTTGTCTTTGGTAAAGGGGGGCAGGCTGGCCATGGCTGCGTATCCAGCCATGGTTGTGAATGTGGTGATTTCCGATGTGATTGGGAATGATATGGAGACAATAGCATCAGGCCCTGCCTGGAAGGACACCTCCTCTTTTCTTGAAGCCGTTGCGGTTTTGCGTAAATACAGTCTTTGGGATAAAGCCGCGGTTTCCGTTCAGAATTTACTTTCGGAAGGTCTCCGAAGAGAAAAGCGGGGCGGACCGGTTTCCGGTCATCCGGTTTTCCGCAAAGTTTCTCATGTTATTGCAGGAGACAACCGGACGGCCCTGGAAGCCGCTCGCGGAGCGGCTTTAAAGGAAGGACTGGCGGCTTCGGTTTTAACCTCCGGAGACCAAGGAGAAGCCCGGGAAGCGGCCGGTGATTATGTGCGCACTTTCATGGCCGCGAGAAACAGAATGAACCGGCCTTTTTGCTTGATTGCCGGCGGGGAGCTGACCGTAACTGTGAAAGGGGAAGGGAAAGGAGGCCGCAATCAGGAATTTGTGCTGGCTTTTCTGGAAGAGATGAGACGGCGATATCCGCAGGAAGAAAATTGGGCCGTGTTCAGTTTGGGCACGGACGGAGCCGACGGCCCCACGGAAGCCGCCGGAGCCAGAGGCGGTTTTTCGATCCTTAAAGCCGCGGCCGAGCTGTCTCTCCGGCCTCTTGATCATTTAATCAATAACGACTCATACTCATTTTTCAAATCCGCCGGCGGGATGATCGTCACCGGACCCACCCACACCAATGTTATGGACATCCGTTTGTTTTTATCCGGTTAAGGGGTGCGGGTGGATTGCTTGACCGGTTTTTAATATAATAAAAAAGCGTCAGAGGAAGAAACCCTTGATTCCTCTGATGCCAAGGTGTTTGTTATATCTGTGCGGCTTCGCTTTCGGGAAGACGGCGGCACGTGCTGAATAAAAAAGGAAAAATTCAAAAACAAGCAAAAAAGAACGACAAAAAATTTGGAGGTTGTTATGCCGGCTGTTGAAATCAAACCTGATATTTTTTGGGTGGGGGTGAATGACCGAACCATTGATTTATTTGAAGGCCTGTGGCCTATGACGGAGGCGGGAGTTTCATATAATTCTTATTTGATCAATGATGAAAAAAAGGCCCTCATCGATTTGGCCCGGGATACCAAGGCCGATCATTACCTTGCCCAGATTGAAGATGTGACCGCCTTATCTGAAATAGACTATATCATCATGAACCACCTGGAGCCGGATCATTCCGGTTTAATTCAGGCTTTCCGCCGCGTCGCACCGAACGCCGAGATCATTGGATCCAAAAAAACGAAACAGCTGCTGGAGAAATTTTTCGACGTGAAAGATAATGTCAGGGCGGTGGATGACGGCGAGGAATTGTCTTTGGGAAAGAAAACTCTGAAATTTTTTTCCGCTCCGTTTTTACATTGGCCGGAAACCATGGTGACTTACGAGATTTCCCGGAAAATTTTATTTCCATGTGATGCTTTTGGAGGTTACGGCGCCATCCGAGGCGCCTTGTTCGATGATGATTGCCGTGACCTGGCTTACTATGAAAGAGAAGCCCTGAGGTATTATGTCAATATCGTGGCTAATTTCAGCGCACGGGTCTTGTCCGCCATATCCAAGTTGAAAGATGTGCCCATCGATGTTATTGCGCCTTCGCACGGGTTGATTTGGAGAGGGAATCCCGGACGCATTATCAATCTATATAAAAAATGGGCTGAATACGCCGAGCATGACGCGGAACCGGGGGTGACCATTGTTTACGGCTCTATGTACGGAAACACGGAGATGGTGATGAACGCCGTCGCTCAGGGTGTTTCCAAAACGGGGCTGCCGGTGAAAATTTTCGACGCCGCCCGGCAGCACGTAAGTTTCATCCTTCCCTCCCTGTGGACCCAAAAGGGAGTGTTGGTGGGAGCCCCGACTTATGAGGTCTCCCTGTTTCCGCCGGTGGCCGAAGTTCTGCATATGGCGGCCAGAAAGCATATAAAAAACAAAACCGCGGCTTTTTTCGGGAGTCACGGCTGGAGCGGCGGAGCTCTGAAAGAAACAAAAAAAATCGTGGAGCCTTTAGGCTGGAATCTGGGGGATTCTTTGGAATGGGTGGGAGTTCCCACTCAGGAAGAGTTGAGGCGGGCTGAAAAATTCGGGCGGAGTTTTGCGGAAAGGATTCGTTCCTGAGGGAAAGATCATGCTTTAAGAGAGAACGGATTTCCTGGGCATAACCGCGGTGAAAAGATGAAAAGGGACTGGAAAAAAGAATTATCTGAATTTTTCGAAGAATACCGGATTATTCTTTCCAGCCAGAAAGATACGCTGGAAGATTTCAGCCAATTTTGTGAATTTGTGGTGGAACCGGCTTTTGAAAGTTTAGAAGACGAGCTCCGCGAATACGGAGTCCGGTCAAAAATCATTCGGGTTAAGGGCCGGTCTATTTCCTTTATCATCTATTACGGAAAATCCAGGATTGATCATTTCCGCTACATCCTGGAACTGCCTAAGAAGGCGGTGGAGATGCGGTTGCGGCTGCGCATTAAGGGACGAAAAAGAAAACAGGATGCCTCTGAAGAAGAGACCCGAAAATTTTTTCCAGAGATCACTCCTGAACAGATCATGAAATTGGATAAAAATATTTTGATCAGGGACGTGATTGAGAATTACCGCGATTTTATTTTTTCATCGGAAGCGGCAATGGATGAATAGCTTCGCCTGTATTCCGGGCTTCCGGCCCCGGCATCACTCTGGACATTCAGCAGCGTAAAGAGCCATGCAAATCGCCAAAACGATTCAAGCTCCGGAGTTGTCTCGCCTGAAGTTTCTCTGCCACGGCTTCGGCAACCGTTTTTTTGACTTAAAACGGCTGAAGACAAGGTCCAGGGGTTTTAACCATGTGTTTTTACGCCAGATCCATTCGGATATGATCATCCGGGTGGAAACCGTTCCGGACAAGCCTCCCGCCGGAGACGCCTGCATAACCCCGGTTCCGGGATTGATGCTGCTTGTCCAGACGGCGGATTGCCTCCCCGTGCTCCTGGTGGATCCGGTGCGAAGAGTGATTGGAGCGGCTCATTGCGGCTGGAAGGGAACGGCCCTGGGGCTGGCTGCCAAGCTGGCCGGGCGCATGGAGGATGAATTCGGTTCCAGAAAAGAAAACCTGATGGCCGCCCTCGGCCCTTGCATAGGAGCCCGCTGTTATCAGGTGGGAGAGGAAGTCCGGGAAGCTTTTCAGGCAAACGGGCAGGAGGAATCGGGCTTTGCATCCGCAGGAGACACCTTGTTTTTGGATCTTAAAAAAGCGAACCGGGACCAATTGGTGAACACAGGCGTGAAATGCATTTTTTCCCTGGAGGGCTGCACTTTCTCCCAGCCGGATATGTATTCATACCGCAGAAACGGCTCTTCTTCCGGACGAATGCTGAGTTTCATTGGGATGCGGGAGCGAGGAATTGATTAAACTTTCTTGCTTTTTGTCTATAAATTCTTTATGCTTCTGGAAACATATGTTTTTTGAAACGAGGTTGACATGAATGAACAATCAGAAATCAAAATAACGGAACTTCGCCGGTTCAAAAAAGGGAAAGTCAGGGATCTGTATGAGCTGGAGGACAAGCTTCTTTTTGTGGCATCCGACAGGATTTCTGCATTTGACTTTGTGCTTCCTTCTTTGATTCCCGACAAGGGAAAGGTGCTCACCCAACTATCCAAGTTTTGGTTTAATTACACCACACTGGTTTGCCCCAATCACTTTCTAACGGATGATGTGGACGATTATCCTCCTATTCTTGATAAGTACCGGCCGGTGCTGGAAAAGCGATCCATGCTGGTGCGGAAAACTGAAGTGCTTCCTGTCGAATGCATTATCCGCGGGTACCTGGCGGGCTCCGGCTGGAAAGAATATAAGAAAACCGGAAAGATTTGCGGAGTTAAACTGCCTTCCGGATTAAAGGAAGGCGACCGCCTGGATGATGCCATCTTCACCCCTTCCACCAAAGCCGAGGGAGGGGAGCATGATGAAAATATATCATTTAAAGAAATGCAGAAAATTGTGGGAGAGGATTTATCCGAAAAAATAAAAGAAATCAGCATGGAACTTTACCAAAAAGCTTCGCTGCATGCCTTGTCTAAGGGAATTATTATTGCGGATACCAAATTTGAATTCGGATTATTGAACGACGAATTGATTTTAATCGACGAAATTTTCACTCCCGATTCTTCCCGGTTTTGGCCGGTGGACCAGTATTCTCCAGGCGGCTCGCAGCCCAGTCTGGACAAGCAATTTGTCCGGGATTATCTCAATCAAACCGGTTGGGACAAGAAATCTTCTCCCCCTGAACTTCCGGCATCCATCATCCGCCAGACAGCGGAACGATACCTGCAGATATACCGCCTTTTGACAGGGGAAAACGAGCTTTGATTATCCATGAAGGACAGCCCTGTAGATCTGCATATCCATTCCAATAAAAGCAGCGACGGTGATTTCAGCCCTTTCCGTATAATACAGTTGGCTTCGCAATATAAATTCGGGGCTGTTTCTATTGCGGATCACGATACGGTTGCGGCTTATCCGGAGGCCCTTGAATGGGGAGAGATATACGGAGTGGAAGTCATTCCGGGCATTGAGTTGACCACCTTGTATAAAAGCCGGGAATTTCATCTTTTGCTCCCTTTTGTCGATTGGAAATCAAAAAAGCTCCATGAACTTCTTCGAACAGCCCGCAAGAGGCGGATGGAGGAGGCCGAGGCCAGGATTGCGCGGCTGCAGGAAGCTGGATTTGCTATCCGCCTTCGCGAGGTGGAGAGGGCGGCTTCTCCTTTTCCGCCCCTTGGGGTGACCATAGCTCAAGTTTTGCTGGATAAAGCGGGGGATCAGCCTGAAGACCTAATGAGGAAGTATTCACACCTTCCGGACGGAAGATCCGCTCCCTATCAATTTTACTGTGATTATTTTGCGGAGGGAAAACCTGCTCATGTTTCCCGCAGAAATATCCAGCTTGCGGATGTATTAAATGAGGTGCGGGAAACCGGAGGTGTTCCGGTGCTGGCTCATCCCGGGGCCTCTTTTCAAAATGTAACCGGAGCCGAATTGAGGGAATTGAAGGGTAAAGGGCTGGAGGGATTGGAAGTTTACACATCTTACCATAATCACAAAAAAACCGGTTTTTATAAAAAACAGGCAGAGGCGTTGGATTTAGTGGCCACCGCCGGTTCCGATTTTCACGGTTCCATCAAGCCGGATATTCCATTTGGATGTATTAAAAACGGCGACAGCCGGATGATAGAAGATTTGAAAGGAAGGATAAAAGCTTGATTTCCAATTGGCTGGATGTTGGGCTTCTTTTGATTCTGGCGGTTTTTTTTATGGTGGGAATTATCAAGGGATTCGCCCGCCAGCTGATAGGTTTGGCTGCGATTGTGGCCGGGTTGGCGGCGGCTCTGCTTTACTATCCTCAGGCCGCCGTTCTGTTCGAGCCTCTAGTTGCCAGGGAGGTTTTTTCTCATTTCCTGGCTTTTGCCGCCATTTTTTTGATTTTCCTCTGCCTGGGATGGCTGATTTCCCGGATGATCGGCCGGGCTATCAAGGGGCCTCTTGAGTTTTTCAATCACATCCTGGGCGGAGGATTGGGAATTGTCAAAGGAGTTTTGCTTTGCGGAATCATCTGTTTTTCCTTGTTGGTTTTCTCAGTGGCCCCCAGAATTTTAAAGGAATCCTCTTTAGCCCCTTTATGTCTGGAAATGACCCGCTATGCCGTGGATATAATTCCCAGGGAATTAAAGGAGGAGTTCAGCCGGGCTTACCATGAAATCACCGGCAAGAGAGAACAAAATGAAAGAGAAATATAAATCATTGAATCTTCATCAAAAGATGTCCATATTGGTCCAGGAACTGGCGGATCATGAGCTGCCCTTGAAAGAATCAGTGAACGAATTCGAGAAATTGTTTATCGCCGCATACGAAAAGAAATACAAGGGAAACAAAACCCGCATGGCCGAGGCCATGGGGATCCACCGAAATACTCTGCATAATCTTTACAAATCGCTCGATATGTAGAGGGCTGGTCAGCCGCACCTGGTCCCTTCCCAGGTTTAGCAATCAAAACAATTGATCGCTAATCCCCTCTTGACAACATGCTTTGAATTTTTTATATTAGCACTCTCTGCAGCTATCTGCTAATTTAACCGAAAGGAGGCATAAATGAAAATTGTTCCATTGCATGACAGAGTTCTTTTAAAACGGCAGGAAGAGAAGGAAACGAAAAAGGGAGGCATTATTATTCCCGATACGGCCAAAGAAAAGCCGTTGGAAGCTGAGGTGGTGGAAACCGGAAAAGGCCGGGTCGAAGGTGATAAAGTCATCCCCCTGGAAGTGAAAAAGGGAGACCGGGTCTTGATCGGAAAGTTCAGCGGAACGGAAGTGGCTATCGCTGATGAAGAGTATGTGATAGTCCGGGAAGATGAAATTCTAGCCAAAATTTCCTAACCAGGTGAAAAGGAGGAGTATTAAATGGCAAAACAAATAACATTAGGAGCTGAAGCGAGACAATCTCTTTTAAGGGGAGTCAACGCTTTAAGCAATGTGGTCAAAGAAACCCTGGGACCCAGGGGAAAAAATATCGTTATTGAAAAAAAGTTCGGCTCACCGACCAGCACCAAAGACGGTGTGACGGCGGCTAAAGAGATAGATTTAGAAGATCCTTTGGAAAATATGGGGGCGCAATTGGTTAAAGAAGTCGCCTCAAAAACTTCCGATGTGGCCGGGGACGGCACCACAACAGCAACGGTCCTTGCCCAAACCATATATGGAGAAGGGTTGAAATATGTCACTGCCGGTGCCAATCCGACCTTGATCAAAAAGGGAATTGATCTGGCCGTTTCAGCCGTAGTTGAAGACATGAAAAAGATGAGCCGGGACGTCAGCGGAGAAATGATCGCTCAGGTGGGCGCAATTTCGTCCAATAATGATAAATCTATCGGCAAAATCATCGCCCAAGCCATGGATAAAGTGGGAAAGGACGGAGTCATTACGGTTGAAGAAGCCAAAGGGTTGGAAACCAACCTGGAGGTGGTGGAAGGGATGCAGTTTGACCGCGGCTATCTTTCTCCCTATTTCATTACGGATTCCGACAGAATGGAATGCGTGCTGGAAAACCCTGTGATCCTGCTCTTGGAGAAGAAAATCAGCAATTTACGTGAGATGCTGCCCCTGCTGGAAAATGTCGCTAAAATGAACCGTCCCCTGCTGATCGTGGCTGAAGATGTGGAAGGCGAAGCCCTGGCGACACTTGTGGTTAATAAGCTGAAAGGCACATTCCAGTGTGTGGCGGTGAAGGCACCCGGCTTCGGCGACCGAAGAAAGGCCATGCTGGAAGATATTGCGGTTCTTACCGGCGGACAGGTCATTACCGAAGATATCGGTGTGAAACTGGAAAATGTGACCATGGATTGGCTGGGGGAAGCGAAAAAAGTGGTGGTGGATAAAGACAATACCACCATCGTCGAAGGCTTGGGAAATACGGAAAATGTTCAAGCCCGCATCAAGCAGATCAGAACCCAGATCGACGAGACCTCTTCGGATTACGACCGGGAAAAGCTTCAAGAACGCTTGGCCAAATTGGTCGGCGGAGTGGCTTTGATCAAAGTCGGCGCCGCCACCGAGACTGAGCTGAAAGAGAAAAAAGCCCGGGTGGAAGACGCGATGCATGCCACCAAAGCAGCCGTAGAAGAAGGCATTGTTGCCGGTGGAGGAGTCACCCTCCTGAGGAGCCAGAAGGCGCTGGATAATTTGAAATTGGAAGGCGATGTGAAGATCGGTGTGAATATAGTCCGGCGCGCCGTGGAGGAACCGTTGCGCCAGATCGCTAAAAACGCCGGTTTTGAGGGTTCCATCGTGGTGGAGAAAGTCAAAGAGAATAAAGAAACTGATTTCGGTTTTAACGCTTTAACTGAAAAGTATGAAGATTTGGTGAAAAGCGGAGTTCTCGACCCCACAAAAGTGGTGCGGACAGCCATCCAAAACGCCGCCAGTATCGCCGGTGTGCTGCTGACGACGGAAGGTTTAGTGGCGGATATCCCCGAAGAAGATAAATCTGAAGGCGCGCCGCCCATGCCTCCCGGAGGAATGGGAGGAATGGGAGGAATGTATTAACCCGACCGGTTGACCGGTTGAATAATCACAAAGCCAAGCCCCGGGTTGCCGCCCGGGGCTTTTTTTTTTATCATTACCGTTTTTCTTGCGGCAAGGAGCGGGGGGCTTTGAAGATGACGGGGAGGGCGGGATTATGTTATAAAAGAACGCATGTTCAGGATATTCGACCGCTATATTTTCCGGGAGATTGTCCCTCCTTTTTTGCTTGGGCTGCTGGTTTATTCTTTTGTGCTCCTGATGAATCAAATCCTGCTGCTGTCCGAAATGTTCATCGCCCGGGGAGTCTCGCTGGAAGCGGTTTTGTCTTTATTGATTTTTTTAATCCCCTCCATATTGGCCTTCACCATCCCCATGTCGGTGCTGATGGGAATTTTGGCCGGACTGAGCCGGATGTCCACCGACGCCGAAATCACCGCGTTTCAAACCCTGGGGGTGGGAACTCACCGTTTGCTGCGGCCCATTTTGATTTTCAGTTTTTGCGGGTGGATTTTGACGTCGTTTTTGAGCCTTTATATGGCTCCCAGGGCCAATCATAACTGGGTCAAGACCCTATCCGAATCGGTTTTGGCCAAAGCCCAGATCGACATTCGCCCCCGGGAGTTTTATGAAGCGATTCCTCATACGGTGATTTATTTGCAGGATATCGCTCCGGATAACAGCTGGGAAAATATTTTTGTTCACTTCACCCGTCCACACAGGGACCCGCAATTGATTTTGGCGTCCCGGGGAAGTTTGAATTTTTTCCCGCAGAAAAAAAGGGCTGTTCTCGAGCTTCATGAGGGGGCGGTTCATTCTTTTTCTCCATCCAATCCGGAAAAATACAGTGTTACGGTGTTTGAGCGCTTGGAAGAGGAATTGGATATAGAAAATATATTCCCCAGTTTCAGCCAGGAAAAAAGAGAGCGGGAAAAAGACATTTTTGAGCTGCATTCTGACCTTGCTGAAATGAAGAACCGGATGGAAAAGTTTTCCGGCCCGGAACAAGAATCTCCGGTGTTTTTAACCATGCAGCGGCAGATAAGAACCACCTTGGTCGAGATCCATAAAAAGTGGGCCCTCCCTTTCGCCTGCTTTATTTTTGCATTTTTGGGGATTTCCTTGGGGGTGACAACGCGCAAGGGAGGCCGAACCAGCGGCTTCACTTTAAGCATTGTGATTATCATTTTTTACTATATCTTGATTCAAGCGGGGGCCAGCCTGGCCGTCGAAGGGCGGATATCCGCTTTTGCCGGAATTTGGA
This sequence comes from Candidatus Aminicenantota bacterium, assembly GCA_046483285.1. Taxonomy (GTDB): domain Bacteria; phylum Acidobacteriota; class Aminicenantia; order Aminicenantales; family Aminicenantaceae; genus CAYRTV01. Next base: position 28,718 of record JAWODN010000087.1, read on the forward strand.
GCGCGAATATCATTTTAAGTTTTACCGGTGTTTATGCTTTTTTGTCGTCAGGAAAAGAACGCCATTGGCAGAGAGCGCTGCGCTGGGTGCGGGAGAGATTCCCCCGTTGGAGGGGCCGGTTTTTTTCACTGGACCTGCCCCGGATATCGCTTCGATTCCCCAACATTCTCGACCGCTATACCGCACGGAAATACATCGCGGTTTTTTCCCTGGTTTTTATCAGCACTTTATCCCTTTTTGTTATCATCACTTTTTTTGATCAGATCGATAACGTTTATGAGCATAATAAGCCTCTTTCTCTCTTTTTTGAGTACATTTGGTATAAAATACCGGATTTCATTCATTATGCGCTGCCCATATCCGCTTTGACTTCCGTCTTGCTGAGCCTGGGCCTGATGACGAAATTCAATGAAATAACCGCCATGAAGGCTTCGGGGATCAGTTTATACCGGGCGGTTTTTCCGGTCCTTCTCCTTTCAGGGCTGGTGAGCTTTTTTTCTTTCTACCTGCAGGAAAACATCCGGCCTTATTCCAATAAAAAAGCCGAGGAAATTTGGAACCGGATCAACGACATCCCTCCGCGGAGCTACAACCGCTTGGACCGCAGATGGGTGGCGGGCAAGATTCAAGACAGGCTCTATTATGACGGCCTGCGAATGTATTACTATAAATATCTTGATCCCATCGCTTCTGTTTTCAGTCATATAACCATTCTGGAAATTGATTCGCAGGACTGGTCTGTCAAGCGGAGGATGTATGCTGATAAAGGCCGCCTCAGTGGGCATGAGCTTTTAATGAGCGGCGCATGGATCAGGCGCTTTGAAGACAGCACGCCGAGTGAATTCATCCTCCGGGAAAAAGACCAGCTTCTTTTAAATGAAACCAAGGATTATTTCATCAAAGACTGGAAAGAACCGGACCAGATGAATTACGGGGAATTAAAGCGGTACATTCATGACATCAAAGAAAGACAGTTCGATACCGCCCGGCTTGAAGTCGACCTGCATTCCAAAATTTCGTTTCCCCTGGTCAGTTTAATCATGACCCTTTTGGGCGTTCCCTTTGCTTTTTCCATGGGGAAACGCGGGGCGCTGGTGGGAATCGGTTTGAGTGTGATCATTGCGATGATTTACTGGGGGACTCTGGGTGTTTTTCAAAGCATGGGTTATGCAGGGTATCTGCAGCCTTTTTTTGCTGCTTGGGGGCCGAATTTTCTTTTCGGCTTGCTGGGGGTGTATTTGATGCTGACCTTACGAACCTGATCACTTTTTAAACCTGAATTATTCATAAAAAAATTGCGATGCTTTTGCAAGCCCTTTTTTATCAGCAATTAGCATGTTTTTTAATAAAAGTTCAAATAGAAAGTTTTTCATTTTCATATTTTTATTTTAATCGCAATTTTTTTACCCTTCGGGCGGGCCGGCTCTCACCGCATCTGCTTTGTTGCAGGGCATTCGCAGTGAA
>JAWODN010000124.1:0-15789 GCA_046483285.1 Candidatus Aminicenantota bacterium
GATGAATCTCCCCAGTTATCGAATGGAAGCGGCAAAAGTTAAAAGGCATGACCATGTCTGAGAAGATAAAAGTCGATTCTGAGGCTTCTGAAAGGCTCGTATTTTGGGGCGATTCTTCGGAACCGCCGTTATATAGAAAAAACGGGAATTTTAAATGTCGTTGAAGGGAATTTTATATTGACGTTGATCACTCGGTTCATGTGGTGGTGTCCGGAGACACCCCTTATGAAATAGCACGAAAATACGGAATGAGTCTCCAGGCCTTTTTGTCCCTGAACGGTTTGACCCCAAGGTCAAAAATTTATCCCGGACAAAAAGTTTTAGTGAATCCGGGAGAAAGCACACAGAAACAATAACGAAACGATCAGCCCGGCCTGTTCATTTCTTTATGAATGGGCAGGAATTAACGGCGTTTAGAGGCGGCTCTGGCTTTTTCAGAAAGCTTTTCCTTTTTTTTGGTCTTTTTCTCAAACTCTTTTCCGACCATCTCCAAAAGGGCCATATCGGCTCCGTCCCCGGCCCGCTGCGCCAACTTAACAATCCGGGTGTACCCTCCCGGTCTTTCCGAAAACCGGGGGCCGATGTCTTCAAATAATTTCTTCGCCACGTCTTTTTTGTAAACATATCTGAGCACACGGCGCCGGTGATGCAGAGTGTCTTCTTTTCCCAAGGTGATCATTTTTTCCGCAACCGGACGGGCTGCTTTCGCTTTTGCCAGAGTGGTTGTTATTCGCTCCTTTTCTAAAAAGGATGTCACTAAATTTCGCAGAAGAGCTTTTCTCTGCGAAGACGGGAGTCCAAACTTATGCTTTTTCTGATGCCTCATTCTTCCTCCTCTTCTTCCTCCCCTTCCTTCTGGAGTTCCTCAATTCTTTCCAGCAATTTCGGCTGCAGATCCATATTCAAATCCAATCCGAGATTATTTAAGGTTTCTTTGATTTCCAGCAAAGATTTTCTTCCGAAATTTTTGGTTTTAAGAAGTTCTTCCTCATTTTTTTGAACCAATTCATAAATATTCTCGATTCCTGCAGAGCGGAGGCAGTTATTAGACCGAACGGATAATTCCAAATGATCAATAGACCGGGAAAGCATATCGACTTTATCTTGATGCGGTGATTCTATTCTCTCTTTTTTTTCTTCCTTTTCCGAGCGTTCATCAACAATATCAAGAAAAATAGTTAAATGATCGCGCAGGATCTTGGACGCCCGGGAAATGGCGTCTTTGGGATAAATCGCACCGGTGGTCCAAACTTCCAATTCCAGCTGTTCGTAATCAATCCTTTTCCCAACCCGGGCCGGTTCGACTTTATAATTCACCCGGCTGACAGGAGAATGAGAAGAATCAACCGGAATAAAATCCACGCCCAATTCCTCTTTAAAGTTTTGATCCGCGGGAATGTATCCCCGTTTTTTTTCAACAACCATCTCAATATCCAGAGATCCGTCTTTATCTAAAGAAGCAATATGCGCTTCCGGATTTAAAATTTCAATATCCGCGTCATGGGAAATATCGCTGGCTTTAACATCTTTTGGCCCTTCACTTTTGAGAGTCATGACTTTCTGCTCACTGTTTTTCATCTTCAACCGTAAATTTTTCAAATTCAGAATCACATCCGTCACATCCTCCACAACCCCCGGAATAGTCGAGAATTCATGCATCACTCCCTGAATACGGATATTGGTAATGGCAGCCCCTTTTATCGACGACAAAAGTATGCGTCTGAGTGCGTTTCCGATTGTGATACCGTATCCTCTTTCAAACGGCTGGGCGTAAAATCTCCCATAAATCTCTGATACCGTATCTTGATCGCATTCCAGATATCTTGGTCTCTGAAATCCTGTTTCTGTCATGATGCCTCCTGTTTCCGTGCCCGGAATTGATCCGATCCGGAATGCTGCATATCCGGATCCTGCTAAATATAATTAATGGTTTATTTCGAATACAGCTCGACGATAAGCCTCTCTTCTACCGGGATGGTGACATCCTCCCGTTCCGGATAAGAAACAACCCGGATCCGGTGGTTTTCCCGGTCAACTTCCAACCAGCCGGGTACGGCTTTCCCTTCATGAGCTTTCACCACGGCTGAAATATCTTCATTTTTTCCAGAGCTTTCCATCAGGAAAATGGTATCCTCCTTCTCCACCATCATGGAAGGAGCATTGACTTTATGATCATTGACCCGGAAATGCCCATGAACAATCACCTGGCGGGCATGAGGACGGGAATGAGCGAATCCGGCCAGCGTGAGGACATTGTCCAGCCTTCTTTCCAGCATGGACAAAAGATTCTCGCCGGTGACTCCTTTTTTCCGGTCAGCCCTGGCAAAAAATAGATGGAATTGCCTTTCATTCATTCCATAATATCTTTTCAGCTTTTGTTTTTCCCTCAACTGGATTCCATATCCAAGAATCCTCCTCCGGGCGCGTCCATGCTCACCAGGGGGATAAGGCCTTCTTTCAACCGGACATTTATCAGTCAGGCATTTATGGCCCTTGAGAAAAAGTTTTGTTTTTTCGACTCTGCAAAATCGACAAATTCGCTCTCTGCTTCTTGCCATCCTTATCTCCTTTCCTGGTTAAACCCGGCGTCTCTTTCTCTGGCGGCACCCATTATGAGGAATGGGAGTGACATCCCGGATGGATTTTATTTCCAGCCCACCCAATTGGAGGGATCTGATAGCTGATTCACGGCCTGCGCCGGGCCCCTTCACTTTCACATCCACATAACGCACTCCGCTTTCCTGGGCTTTGCCCGCAACATCTTTCCCCGCGATTTGAGCCGCAAAAGGTGTCCCTTTCCGGGCCCCTTTAAATCCAGCCGTTCCGGCGCTTCCCCAACAAACGGTATTTCCTTTCTGATCGGATATAGTAATAATGGTGTTATTGAAAGTGGAATAAATATCCGCCATCCCGTATCCTATATCTTTTCTTACCTTCTTTTTTTTCGTCTTTCGTTTTGGCTTGGGCATTGAGTTCTCCTATTTTTTTATACTGCGGCCATGCGGACCTTTGCGTGTTCGCGCATTTGTTTTGGTTTGTTGTCCCCGAACCGGCAGTCTTCGTTTGTGGCGCATCCCCCGGTAAGAACCGATATCCATAAGTCTTTTGATATTTCCGGAAACCTCTTTCCTCAAATCGCCTTCGATCTTCTCCCTCTTTTCGATGATCTGCCGGATTTTGTTCACCTCTTCTTCCCCGAGGTCTTTGACTTTTTTGTCTTTATCGATATTGACTTCCTGCAGAATCCGGTTGGCCTTTGAGCGGCCGATCCCGAAAATATACGTCAGGCCGATTTCAATCCGTTTATCGCTGGGAAGCGTGACACCTGCTATTCTTGCCATTTTAACCTCATTTATCCTTGTTTTTGTTTATGTTTGGGATTCGTACAAATCACTCGCAGAACACCATTGCGTTTGATGATGCGGCAATTTCGACACATTTTTTTTATTGATGATCTTACTTTCATGATCTTCATCCTCTTTATTTATATCTATATATTATTCTTCCTTTAGTGAGATCATAGGGGGAAAGTTCCACCATAACTCTGTCCCCTGGTAATATCCGAATAAAATACTTCCGCATTTTTCCAGAAATATGCGCCAATATTTGGTGCTTATTGGCCAATTCAACCTTAAACATCGCATTCGGCAAGGTCTCAATAACGGTTCCTTCCGTTTCAAAAACATCCTTTTTAGGCATGTTTTGACTCCTTCATAACATCAAGTGCCGTGTCCGCAACACTTAAAATTTTCGGCCCATCCGCAGTGACGGCGATAGTGTGTTCATAATGGGCCGATAAGCTCCTGTCTTTGGTTATGGCCGTCCAATTATCTTTTAAGATTTCGACTTCCCAATCCCCCACTGCGATCATGGGTTCAATCGCCAGAACCATCCCGGGTTTTATTCTGGGACCTTGTCCCGGAGTGCCGAAATTAGGCACTTGAGGCTCTTCATGCAGTGAAAAACCAATGCCATGCCCGACGAAATTCCGGATAACAAAAAATCCTTGCTGTTCAACATATTCCTGAACAGAGGAAGATATATCGGAAATCCTGTTCCCGGGAACAGCCTTCTTGATTCCCCGGAACAAGCTTTCCTTAACCACAGCGATAAGCTTAGCGGCAAGAGAACTGATTTCTCCGACCGGCAAAGTGACCGCCGCATCTCCATAAAATCCATTCATAACCACTCCGAAATCGAGACTCAATATATCTCCGCTTTTTAAAATCCGTTTGGAGGGGATTCCATGGACGATTTGCTCATTAATGGAAGTGCAGAGAGACGCCGGATAGCCCCGGTATCCTTTAAAAGCCGGAACGGCCCCCATCTCCCGAGCTCGCTTTTCTGCGAGCCGGTCAAGCTCCAGTGTCGCGATTCCCGGCTTCACCATTTCAGTCAGCTCACTCAGAACTTGGGCTACAATCCGGTTGCTTTTGTTGATTTCCCGGATTTCATTTTGACTTTTATAAATAATCATCAAATCACTTCTTTTTTTGACAGATACGGATTCAAAACCGCTGCGATCCGGGCAAAAACTTTTTTTATGCCGCCGCTTCCATCAACTTCTTGGTAAGTGCTTTTACTCTTGTAATACCCGATCAAATTTTCCGACCGGGCGTGGTAAACCTCCAACCGCTTTTTTATAACTTCCGGCCGGTCATCTTCCCTTTGGATCAATGTTCCGCCGCATTTATCACATGCGTCGTGGTGTTCCGGATGATTCTTTTTCAGATTAAAAACGGCACCGCACCCGGAACATACCCGCCTTCCCGACAACCGTTTGATCACTTCATGATCACTGATACGAATGTCCAGCGCAATTTCATTCCTTCCCGGATCAATTTTTTCCAATTCACGGGCCTGCTGAATATTTCTTGGGAATCCATCCAAGATGTAACCGGCCTGAGAATCTTTTTTATTAATCTTCTCTTGAATCATTTCAATCACAATGTCATCACTGACCAGCTCGCCCCGCTCCATGGGTTTTTGAATCCGGCGGCCCAGATCCCTCCCTTTATCCACGGCCTCACGCAAAAGATCACCCGTGGAAAAACGATCAATTCCATATGCTTTTTCAATAAGCTCCCCTTGGGTGCCTTTCCCGCTTCCCGGAGGACCGAGCAAAATAATTCTCATCACCGCCGGCCCCTTATCCGGCCTCTCCTCATGAAGCCGTCGTAGTGGCGCATGACGAGTTGAGCTTCAATTTGCTGTAAAGTATCCATGGCCACTCCGACCACGATTAAAATCGAAGTTCCTCCGAAGTAAAAATCCACATTCAAGCCTTGAGTGAACCAATCCGGAAGGTTCTGGTCCAAAAAGTTCCCGATCAGCGGAATCGGCTGGACATGGAATCCGGTCATCAATATCTCCGGAAGAATAGCCACCGCAGCCAGGTAAACAGCTCCCACTAATGTTAACCGGGAGAGCACGCCGTCAATATAATTAGATGTGTTTTTCCCCGGCCTGATGCCCGGAATGAAACCACCATACTTCCGCAGATTATCCGCCACGTCCACGGGATTGAATATGATGGACACATAAAAATAAGTGAAAAATATGATGGCCGCTATATAGAAAAGATTATAAAGCGGCATTCCCATGGAGAACTGCTCAGCCAGCGACTGCATAAAAGGAATCTGCATCATCTGGGCAACGGTGGAAGGAATAGTGATGACCGAGGCCGCAAAAATAATCGGAATAACGCCGCCGGTGTTCACTCTGAGCGGCAAATGTGTGCTCTGACCGCCGTATATTTTTCTCCCCACCACACGCTTCGCGTAAGATACTGGAAGTCTTCGCTGTCCTCTCTCGACAAAAACAATGACAGCGACGACAGCTATCATCAGGGCGACCAAAAAGATCAGCCGCAGAGCACTCATGTCGCCGGTTCTGAGTCCCTCTATCAAACTTTGCATTCCGCGGGGAAAATCCACCACAATTCCGGCAAAAATGATCAAGGAAATGCCGTTTCCGATTCCCCGCTCCGAAATTTGTTCCCCCAGCCACATAATAAAAACCGTTCCGGTGGTCAAGGTTAGCACGGTCAACAACTTAAATCCCAGTCCCGGATGGGGAACAACGGGAGCTCCTCCGGGCGTTGTGATGTTTTCGAGAAAAATACTGATTCCGAAAGACTGGACAAGACATATGCCCAGGGTCCCGTACCGGGTGTACTGCGTGATTTTTTTTCGTCCTAATTCCCCTTCCTTGGATAATCTTTCCAGGTACGGCACCACCACCTGCAGAAGCTGAAGTATAATGGACGCGCTGATATAAGGCATGATGCCCAGGGCGAATATGGTCATTCGGGACATGTTTCTTCCCGTGAACAAGTCGACCATTCCGAATAGAGTGCCCCGCTGAGCTTGCCAGAACTCAGCCAGCGCCTGGCCGCTGATTCCAGGATTGGGAATTTGAGCCCCGATCCGGTAAACCGCCAAAATCATAAGGGTGAAAATCACCCGCCGCCTTAGGTCCGGGATACTGAAGATATTTCTGATACTCTCAAGCATTATTAGCTTCCAATCAAAACAGCTTTTCCGCCCGCATCTTCTATATTTTTCCGGGCGGACTCTGAAAATTTATGGGCATGAATCGTCTTGGTTGAAGAGATCGCCCCGTTTCCAAGAATTTTAACCCTTTCCGATTCGTTTTTAATCAATCCCGCCTCAGCCATTTCTTTTAAACCAATGGTTTCCTTTTCGATCTTATCAATCCGGTCCAAATTCAGAACACGGTATTCTTTTCTGAATATATTGGTAAATCCTCTTTTGGGCACCCGGCGTGCGAGAGGCATTTGCCCTCCTTCAAAACCGGGTTTCCTTGAATAACCGGATATGGACTTCTGCCCTTTGGTTCCGCGGCCGGATGTTTTCCCGCGCCCGGAACCGGGGCCCCGGCCCACCCTGCGTTTATTTTTTCGTGATCCATTGGCTGGGTGCAATTCACTCAATTTCATTTTGCGTTCAACTCCTCAACTTGTAATAGAAAAGAAATTTTATTGATCATTCCTCGAATCTCCGGACAATCCTTCCGAATAACTTCGGAATTCATTTTTCGCAGGCCCAATCCTTTGACCAACTCGCGATGCTTCTGTGGATGCCCGACAAGACTGCGTTTTAATATTATCTTCAGCTGCTTTTCAGCCGATCCTTTCTTCCCGGATTTTGATTTTGATTTGGGGTCTTCTGTTACTGCCATATCAGTTCCTCGTCTTTATTTCTGACTTGGGAGACCCGTTTGGGATCTTTCAAGCTCGTTAATGCGTTCAACGTGGCATTAGCCACACTGAGCGGATTGTTGCTGCCGATGGACTTGGTCAATATGTCCTTGACTCCCGCCAACTCCATGATGACCCGAACGGCACCCCCGGCGATAACGCCGGTCCCCCGGGAAGCTGGACGGAGAACCACCTCGCCGCCACCATGGCGCCCCTTAATAAAATGAGGAATGGTGGTTCCTCTCAGGGGGACGGACATAAGATTTTTCTTTGCGTCCTGAACGGCTTTCTGAATAGCCGGAGGAACCTCTCGTGCCTTGCCCAGCCCTATTCCTATCAGTCCGTTCTCATCTCCGACGGCGACCAGTGCGGAAAAACTTAGGTTCTTTCCTCCTTTCACTACTTTCATCGTGCGGCGGATAGAGATCACTTGATCCTTTAATTCCATTTCCTGATCTTCAACAGCATCATCCATTCTTTTTTTTGCCACGCTTTGTCCTCCTTATGGTCTCCCGTTCAGAAATCAAGGCCTGATTTCCTCATGGATTCGGCGAGAATCTTAACCCGTCCATGATAAGGAAAAAAGCCTCTGTCAAATACAATTTGATTGATCTTCTTCTTTTTAAATCTCCCGGCGGCAATTTCTCCCAATTTCTTTGAGGCCTCAATATTTTTACAATTTTCATTCTTTTCCCGGAATTCTTTCTCCAGTGTGGACGCCGACGCAATAACCACTCCGTTGACATCATCCACAGCTTGAAGGTAAATATAACGATTGCTGCGCGTCACAACCACACGGGGCCTTTCCTTGGTTCCGGATATTTTTTTCCGTATTCTCTTTCTGATTTGGTGCTTGCGACTTTTCTTTAATTCAGCTTTATTCTTAAACACCGCTCACTCCCGCTTTTCGTTCTTTTTTGATCAAACGTTCGCCTTTATATCGAATCCCTTTTAATTTATATGGGTCCGGTGTGCGAAAACTGCGAATCTTTTGGGCTTCCTGACCGACACGCTGTTTGCTCATCCCCATGACCTTAATGGCATTAGGTTTTGCCATTTCGACCTCGATATCATCAGGGATTTCGTAGATAACCGGTTTGGAATATCCCAAGTTCAGTTCCAATTGACCTTTATTTATTTTCCCTCTGTACCCAACGCCTACAATTTCCAGTTCCACGGAAAACCCCTGCGTGACTCCTGTTACGGAATTAGCGGCCAAAGCCCGAACAAGCCCGTGAAAAGCCGGAAGCTGTCCAGAATCATCTTTGCGGGTAAAAATCAGGTTGCTTGCTTCAAGCACCGCGCTGATTCCCGGAAACAGAGGCGATTCCAGTTTTCCTTTGGGTCCTTCGTACAGGATTTTTTTGGATTCAATATTCACTTTAACACCCTCTGGAACAGGAACAGGTTTTTTACCGATTCTTGACATTTGAACTTTCCTCTCTTTCTCTGGAATTACCAGATCTCACAAAGGACTTCTCCCCCAATTCCTAAATCATCGCATTTTTTCCCGGTTAAAAGCCCCCGGGACGTGGAAATGATCACAATACCCAGGCCGTCCAGAACTTTTGGAATGGAATCTTTATCACAATAAATGCGGCAGCCCGGCCGGCTGACCCGGCGGGCCCCGCTGATAGTGTTCTTATGGTCTTCGGTGTACTTCAGCGCGATATTTAATATTCCCTGCTTGTTGTCATCCACCACCTTGAAATTACGGATATACCCTTCTTCTTTTAAAATTTTGGCAATCTCAACTTTCAGCCGGGATGACGGTATACTGGCCCCTTGTTGTCTCACCAGGCCTGCATTTCGTATTCTTGTTAACATATCGGCAATCGGATCTGTAAAAGTCATGTTTCAACCTCGCTTTGGCATTACCATGATGACTTCGTGACTCCCGGGATCTCTCCTTTAAGCGCCAACTCCCGGAAACACAGCCGGCACAAATCGAACTTCCGGTAATATCCCCGGGACCGTCCGCATATCCGGCAACGATTCTTGGTACGCACTGAAAATTTCGGTTCTCTTCTGTGTTTGGCTATTGATGATTTTTTGGCCACTTCTTATCTCCCTTCTCCTGATTCAGCAAAAGGCATTCCCATCTTTTTTAAAAGCAGGTATGATTCCTGATTTTTTTCAGCTGATGTCACGATGGTGATATTCATCCCCCGGGTGCGATCGACTTTGGTGTAATCTATTTCAGGAAACACCAACTGATCTTTGATCCCCACGGTATAGTTTCCTTTTCCATCAAAGGCCCGCGGAGATGTCCCGCGGAAATCCCGGATTCGGGGCATGATTATGTTAAACATGCGGTCCAAGAATTCATACATGCGCTCTCCCCGCAAAGTCACATAACATCCCACAGGATTTCCCTGTCTGAGCTTAAAAGAAGAAATGGACTTGCGGGCCCGGCCCACAGCCGGCCATTGGCCGGCGATCAAGCTCAATTCTTTTTGGGCGGCATCTAAAAATTTGATGTTTTCCAATGCCTCGCCAACTCCCATATTGACGACCACCTTTTCCACTTTGGGAACCCCCATTTTATTTTTAATGGACAGTTCCTTCTGAAGTTCAGGCAAAATTTCTTTATTGAATTTTTCTCGAAGTCGGCTCATTCTTCATCCTCATTTTTCTCTTTCAAAAGTCATGTCACACTTAGAGCACACCCGGACACGCGAACCGTCTTCCAGTTTCACGCTCTTTGTCCGTACGCCCTGGCCGCATTCAGGACAATAAAGCATCACATTGGACACATGAACCGGAGCTTCTTTTTCCATTATGCCGCCCTGAATATTTTTGCTCTGGTCACGTTTGATAAATTCTTTAACAAAATTCAATTTTTCTATAATGACCCCTTTTTTTTCCGGAAGCACTTTTAAAACCTTGCCGCTTTTCCCTTTATCTTTTCCGTTGATAACGACAACCGTATCGCCTTTCTTGATGTTCATTTTTTCCATCACAACACCTCCGGAGCCAAGGAAACAATCTTCATGAATTTTTTATCGCGCAGTTCTCTCCCCACCGGACCGAACACCCGTGTCCCCACAGGTTCTCTTTGATTGTCAATAATGACGGCGGCATTATCATCAAATCGGATATAGGATCCATCTTTCCGGCGGACTTCCTTGCTCACCCTGACAATCACGGCATTGACAACATTACCCTTGGGAATCTTACTGTCAGCTTCCGCCTCTTTGACAGTAGCGGAAATGATTTCCCCGATAGAGGCGTTTTCTCCAACTCCTCCTCCCAAGGGAGTGATGCACAAAACCCTGCGTGCGCCGGAATTATCAGCCACTTTCAGCATTGTTTCTGATCTGATCATTTCTTTTCCTCGATGAATCTTTCTTTATCAGCCGGGGTCAAATCAATAAGACCATAGACTCTCCAACGTTTATTTTTACTCAGAGGCCGGGTTTGAACCAACCGGACCTTATCTCCGATTTTACATTTTTCATATTCATCATGCGCCAGGTATTTTTTCTTTCTTTTAATCGTCTTTTTATACAGAGGATGCCTGACCAGTCTTTCCACTTCCACCGTAACTGTCTTTTTCATGTGATTTCCTGTGACAACGCCGACTTTAAAATTTTTTCTTGCTTTCTGTTTATCCTTCATTTTCGGCCCCTCGAGCTGATTCCTTGCGGATTGTTTTAATTCTGGCTATGTCTTTTTTTATCAATTTAAGCCTGCTGTTGTTTTCCAGCTGTCCCAAGGATTTCTGAAATTTCAGCTTAAACAACTGATCTTTCAATTCGTCTCCCTTATTATCCAATTCCTCCAGTGATAATTCTCTAATCTCTTGAGCTTTCATTATAATTCCTTAATCTCTCGTGAGATGAATTTTGTTCTGATGGGAAGCTTATGGGCGGCACGGCGCATAGCCTCCTTGGCTTGGTCTTCCGGGACACCCTCCACTTCATAAATCAGGCGGCCGGGTTTCACCACTTCCACCCAGAACTCCGGGTCACCTTTTCCTTTTCCCATCCGGACTTCCGTCGGCTTTTTCGTGACAGGTTTCCAGGGGAAAACCCGGATCCACAACTTTCCTTTTCTTTTTAAATGCCGGGATATCGCAATACGGCCCGCCTCAATCTGACGGGCTGTCAGCCAGCATGGTTGCAAAGCCTGAAGGCCATATTCGCCGAAATTCAACGTTCCGCCCCGTCGGGCTTTTCCCTTCATTCTGCTCCTCTGCTGCTTGCGGTGCTTGACCTTCTTGGGCATAAGCATGGTTAAATCTCCTCTATCTCCGCGGCCTCAGTGGCTTGGGATGTCACTCTTTCTTTTTCTTTGTCCCCGATATAAATCCAAACCTTTATGCCGATCTGTCCATAATTAGTGAAGGCTTCAGTGAATCCATAATCGATATCCGCCCTAAGGGTTTGGAGGGAAAGCTGTCCCCTCAAATACCATTCGGACCGGGCGATTTCCACACCGCCCAATCGGCCTGAACACATGACTTTTATACCCTTCGCGCCCATTTTCATAGCCATTCCCACCGCCCGGCGCATCGCCCGGCGGTAAGCGATTCTTTTTTCCAGCTGAATGGCTATACCCTGGCCCACGAGAAGGGAATCCAATTCCGGCTTATCCACTTCCCGGATATCAATGTATATATCCTTATCCACCAAGGTCTGTAAATAATTTTTCAAGCTTTCGATTTCTTTTCCACCCCGGCCTATGACGATTCCCGGTCTGGCCGTGAAAATAATAACCCGGATTTTCGGTCCCACCCTCTCTACGGCGATTTCCGATATGCCGGCATGTTTATACCGGTCCCGGATAATTTTTTTCATTTCTATATCTTCATGCATCAGGCGAATATAATCCGCTCCTTCTGAATACCAGCGGGAACTCCACTGTTTATTCACTCCCAAGCGAAACCCATAAGGATGTGTTTTCTGGCCCACTTTTAACTCCCCTTCCTTTCTTCTAAATAAATATGGATATGACTGGTCGGTTTAAGAATCCGGGCCGCGCGTCCCATGGCAGCCGCCCTGAATCTTTTCCACTGAGGGCCCTGGTTGACGAATATGCTCGAAATATAAAGATCATCCACATCAACTTCAGGACTTTTCTGCTGGGCGTTAGCAATAGCAGAACGCAAAACCTTCTCAATGATTCCACTGGTTTTTTTCTTTTTTGAATACTCAAGAATCGTTAAGGCCTCCCCCACATACCGCTCCCGTATGAGATCGGCGACCAAACGGCACTTTTGGGGAGAGATCCTCACGTGCCGGGCAATAGCATGAGATATGGAATTGGTTTCTTTCATTTTACTTCTTTATCCTGATTGTTCTTGCTGTTTTAGAGGTATGGCCCTTAAAAGTCCTTGTGGGGGCGAATTCCCCCAATTTGTGGCCCACCATATTCTCAGTGATAAAAACGGGAACAAATTTTTTCCCGTTATGAACTCCGATTGTCATACCGACCATTTCCGGAATGATTGTGGACCGGCGCGACCATGTTCTGACAACTTGTTTTTTCCCTTTTGGGCCTCCGGCTTCATCTATCTTGTTCAAAAGGCTTTGGTCAACAAACGGGCCTTTTTTTAAAGATCTGCTCATAGCTATCGACTCCTTCTTCTGACAATGAATTTTTTGGTCCGTTTATTCCGCCGGGTCCGGTAACCTTTGGTGGGTTTGCCTGTGGGAGACACGGGATTCCGGCCTCCCTTGGCCTTCCCCTCGCCGCCTCCGTGGGGATGATCAATGGGATTCATGGCGGTTCCTCGCACATGCGGACGCCGGCCTTTCCATCTTTTCACACCGGCTTTTCCAAAAACGATGTTCTGATGGTCCGGATTGCTGACTTCTCCGATGGTCGCGCGGCAATCTAAATGTATCCTTCGGATTTCCGAAGAGGGCATACGCACCTGCGCATAATCTCCTTCCTTGGCCAAAACTTGAGCTCCGGCACCGGCAGACTTAACCATTTGTCCGCCCTTTCCCCTTCTTAATTCGATATTGTGGATGATCATTCCAAGGGGGATGTGCCGCAGCGGCATAGCGTTCCCAGGCAATATATCCACCTGTTTATCCGAGGAAACAATGGATTGCCCGACTTTCACTTTTTGGGGAGTGAGTATATATTTTTTATCCCCGTCCTGGTAAATCACAAGAGAAATAAAAGCCGAACGGTTGGGATCATATTCAATTGTGCTGATCCTTCCCGGCACGTTCAATTTATCACGTTTGAAATCGATCACCCGGTATTGTCTTTTGTGACCGCCGCCGCGATGCCGGATGGAGATTCGTCCCCGTGCATCCCGTCCTCCGCTTTTCTTAAGCGGTTCCAGCAGCGGCTTATACGGATGATCAGTGGTTAAATCTTCGTAATGCAACCCGACACGGTGGCGTAAACTTGACGTGGTTGGTCTGTATGTTTTCATTCCCATTTTATACGGCCTCAAAATATTCAATCATTTTTTCGCCTTCTTTGAGTTTACAGTAGGCTTTTTTCCAATCCTTTGTTCGGCCTTCATTGCGTCCGACTCTTTTCACCTTCCCCTTTTTTTTCACAATTCGAACCCGGTCGATTTTCACATTGAACAGTTTTTCCGCTGCTTCTTTGATTTCAATTTTATTGGCCCGCATATCCACTTCAAGGCAAATTTCCCGGTTCCGGTCCTTCATGGTGGTGCTTTTTTCTGTGATAACCGGACCAAGTATAATTTTATAAGGATCTTTCACACTCACTTTAATCTCTCCATTAATATATCAAATGCCTTCAGGGAAAAGACCAGATTGGAATAACTCAAAATATCATATATATGGACATACCGGGAATCCACGGTGTGAATCCCCGGAATATTCCGGGTGGAAAGAATGAGATTTTTATTATCTGCCGAATCTACAAATAAAACATTTTCCAAATTCAGCTGATTCAATAACTTGACGGCCGCGCTGGTTTTCGGCTCCGGCATATCCAATTTTTCCACAATCCAGATTTTTTCTTCGGCCAGCTTCTTAGCCAGCACGGATTTCATGGCCCCGATTTTCGCCTTTTTCGGAATTTTATAAGAATAATCCCGGGGGCGCGGACCGAACGTTATTCCTCCCGAACGCCACAGAGGTGAACGGTTACTGCCGGCCCGGGCTCTTCCGGTCCCTTTTTGCCGCCAGGGCTTTTTCCCTCCCCCGCGGACTTCTTTTCGTATTTTGGTGAAAGCGGTTCCGCTCCTTTGATTAGCCCGGTAATTAATCACCGCTTCATAAACAAGATGCTCCCGGGGAAAAGCCGCAAAAACATCTTTCGGCGCGTTGATTTCCTTAACCTTCTTTCCGCTGCTGTCGATAACCGGTAATTTGTTCATTTTCTATTCTTCTTTCCGCTGGATTTATTGAGAAAATCGGTTTTCTGTATCAGAACATAGCCGCCTTTGGCGCCGGGGACTGACCCTTTGACCACCAGAATATTCTTGTCTTTTTCTTTATCCACAACCATTAAATTTTTGACTGTGGCGCGCTGGTTTCCCAGTTGACCAGGCAGCTTTTTTCCTTTCATAACCTTGGAGGGATCGGCTGAACACCCAATGGATCCAGGGCGCCGGTGAAGCATGGAGCCGTGAGATTTTTTTCCTCCGTGAAAACCCCACCGTTTCATTACACCCGAAAATCCCTTTCCCTTGCTTTTAGCCCGAATACCGATTTTTTCCCCCACCTCAAACATATCCACAGTCAGTTGGTCCCCCGGTTTGACTTCTGTTGATTCATCATAACGAAACTCCCTTAAAATCCCGGCCGGGGGGACCCCTGCTTTTTTATAATGACCGGAAGCAGGTTTATTCATTTTTGCGGATTTCTTTTCTTCGGAAAAACTCAATTGCACTGCGGAATATCCATCTTTTTCCCTGGTTTTTTTCTGAATGACCATACACGGACCGGCTAGAAGAACCGTGCCGGGAACAGCATTTCCGTTTTTGTCAAATATCTGGGTCATGCCGATTTTTTTCCCTATAATTCCTTCAACCATTCTTATTCTCCTCCGGTACTAAAGGCTTGGATTTCCACATCGATTCCCGCAGGCAGATCAAGCTTTTGCAATTCTTCAATAGTCTCATTATTGTAATCGCTGATATCAATCATGCGCTTATGAACTCTCATTTCAAAATGTTCCCGCGATCTTTTGTCCACATGAGGAGAGCGAAGAACACAAAATTTATGGATACGGGTAGGAAGCGGGATGGGTCCGAAAATACGGGCACCGGTTCTTCTGGCCTTAATAACAATGTCTTTAACAGACTGATCCAGCAGCCGGTTGTCAAACGCTTTGAGCCTGATTCTAATTTTCTCCATTATCTTTTTCCTCGCTTTTCCTCATTATCAAACGTTCCTGACTTCTTCACTCGCTTAGTACCCTCTCACATCCGGAATTAATCGGTGACTTCGGTAACCGTTCCGGCGCCGACCGTCCGGCTGCCTTCACGGATAGCGAAACGAAGGCCTTTCTCCATAGCCACATTGGTGATAAGGTCAATCTCCAGGTTCACATTATCCCCGGGCATAACCATCTCCACATTCGAAGGCAGCTTCACCGTCCCCGTCACATCCGTCGTCCGA
>JAWODN010000129.1:0-9281 GCA_046483285.1 Candidatus Aminicenantota bacterium
TCAGGTGTGGCTGAAGCGACCTTGAAGATTTAGCCTTCTGAGGGCTGTGTTTGAGGGAACCCGGCGAAGCCGGGCTGCGAGCATGTTTGACCCACGGACGGGGGGAGTTGCGCAGCAGCCGAAAACACAGGGCGAAGAATGGCGTTAAAAATCTGAAGGGAGCACAAGCCATACCTGAATTCCATATGCCAAGAAGAAACCATTTTTTTATGAATAGGTCAGGGTAAGGAGTGATTCAGAAAGATGAACATATTGGGAATTGAGACATCCTGCGATGAAACCGCGGCCGCGGTGATAACCGGAGACGGAGAAATCCTCAGCAATGTGGTGTTGTCCCAGGACGAAATCCATGCCCCGTACGGAGGGATCGTTCCGGAACTGGCCTCCCGGCAGCATATCATCTCCATAAGCTATATTGTTGATGAAGGCCTGCGGCGGGCCGGTCTGAAATTATCAGATATCGGCGTCTTAGCCGCCACTCAGGGCCCCGGCTTGATCGGTTCGCTTCTGGTCGGGCTGTCCTTCGCCAAAGGCCTGGCCTATGCCATGAAAAAACCTTTGTTTCCAATTGATCATTTGGAAGCTCATGTCCATTCTGTTTTTCTCGAGCACCGGGAGGTCCCTTTACCCGCTCTCGCCCTTTTGGTTTCAGGAGGGCACACCTCACTTATGCTTCTGAAAGAGAAACTCCAAACCCAGGTACTGGGAAGGACCCGGGATGACGCCGCAGGCGAGGCCCTGGATAAAATTTCCAAGCACCTGGAATTGGGATATCCCGGCGGCCCGGTCATAGAACGCCTCGCCCGGAACGGGGATCCGGAGAGTTTCCCTTTCGGACAGCCGCGGATGTCGGACGGCGGCCTGGATTACAGTTTCAGCGGATTTAAAACCGCAGCGCTGAGGCATATCCGGGAACAGAAGCTTCACGCCGGTCATCCCCGCCTGAGTGACTTTTTAGCGTCATTTGAGCAATCGGTGGTGACCTCGCTTCTTAATAATATCGAACGCGCCTTGTCTGATATGGAAGCCCGTTCCCTGATTCTCTCCGGGGGTGTCGCGAGGAATTCCCGGCTTCGCCGCCGGTTTGAAGAATTGGGCACCCGCTCCGGAATACGGGCGTTTCTTCCGGCTCCGGATTTCTGCACCGACAACGCCGCCATGGTGGCCGGCCTGGCCCTGGAAAAAATCCGCCATGGGGAAACCGGGGACTTGAATCTGCGCTTAAATGCCTATGCCAGAGGTTAAAGAGTCCCGTTTATATGCGGGCATGCTCATTTCCCCAATGGGTTAGATTCCCCGGCCGTCAATTCAGTCTGATAACCTCTCCGCCGCCTGCCGTTTTCTCCGGATGGAAGTTGAACACAAACGGGGCTTCGGGAGGGGTCTTTCCTCCCAGGTGGACCAGCTCCACCGAGAGCTGATAAAGATTGGTGTTTTTAAACTTGTAGGATTGTTCCGGAGCGATTTGAAAATTTTTTATTTCATAACAAGTTTCACCCTGGAAAAGGACGTCATCGAAGTACATCACTTTAACCCGGTAATGCCCCTCTTCCGTTCCGAAAGATAAGTTTATGTGCGGAAACGGCTGCCAGGAGGTCACAAAAAAGCGGTAGGTATAGGGAGCGCGGCTCAAGCGGATTTCGCCGGGGTTTTTCATTTTGGCGTCCCGGCTGATGCCGTAAATGCCGGCCCGGTACGGACCGCTGAAATCCGCGCGGGCAGGATGGAGAAGCACCTGCCGGGGGAAAAAGCTCAGCCAGAGAGAGGCCAGGGCCGCCAGCAGTAAAACCCCTCCGGCCGCAACAGGAAACCGGACCGGAATCCGGATGTCCTTTTTTATCCCGTAAAGCACCATAAACACAATGATTCCTGCGATCCAGAAATAATTGGGTCGCCAGCCCAGGTTGTTGATTTTAAGAAACGAAGGGAGATAATCCGGCAGGTAAAAATACAGATTGCTGAGCGAAATAAAAATCTCTCCGCCCCGGAAAGTGAACTGGTGGGTGGTGGGCTGATACAGGGCGGAAGGAGTGTGCAGCAACAGTCCCGCCATAAGGAGAGAGGCGCCTCCGACAGCCCGGAAAAGCCACCGGAAAAGCTTTTTCCGGTTGTAAACAAGAAAATACCCCACCAGCAGCGCTCCGATCCAGGTCAAAGGCATGAGCACCCGGGCCTGGGGGCTGTGGCCCTGGCGGTGGGCGAAAAAGGCATAGTTGAACACAAAAGGAAAGCCGATCAGAAGCAGCATGACCAGGTCCTTCCGGGACCTCCGGAAAGCTTCAATAAGCCCCAGCAAAGCGAAAAAGTAAAAGGGGGAATACAGCAGCAAGCCGTCCCGCTGGTCCAGGAAATAGTCAAGAAAGGAATCGATGCGCAGGTGTAAAGGGGTTTTCAGCATCACCGTGCGGAAATTTTCCAGGATTTCGGGCGACAGCACACCTTCATAAAGGGCAATGGGATTGAAGGTCCCGTAAAGCGCGTGGACATAGAGATAAAACAATCCCGCCGCCGCCGCCGGAAAGACCGCGAAGGCAGCGGTTTTCCATCCCAGTTTATGTTTTTTCAAGAAAAGATAAAGGCAGACCAAGAACAGGGGATAAAAAATCATGTTGAATTTCAGTCCGAACCAGAAGAACAGGGACAACAGAAACCCGGAAAAGGCCAGATGAAAAACCGTCGGTCTTCGGGCTGAGCGCGCCTTGCGGAAAATATAAACCGTGAATAAAGCGATGGGCACCGCCGGGTAGATATGTATGGAAAAAAAGAGGAGCGGGGCGGTGAATGTGTAAAAAAACCAGACCAGAGAGGCGGCATACCGGTTTCTCCACAATTCCAGGGCCAAAAGGTAAAGCTGAAGCCCCAGCAGGGCTCCCCACAGCGCCAGACTGGATTTGATGATGAATATCCGGGCACGGCCCTCGAAAAACCGGCTCAGCCAGTATTGGGGAAGGACCAAAGCGGAAACCCCCGGCTGGCTGATGGGGTAAATGGTATCCGTCCCGTCCTTGCCGAACCTGGCATAAGGGCGGAGCCGTAAATCGGGGAAAAGCTCCCTGGGGTAAAAATGATAATAATCCTGCTCGGCATACTGATCGGCGACATTGATATCGCCGTCCTGGTATAAGCTGTGCGTGGTCATGAGATAATAGGGTTCATCTCCTGAAAAAGCCAGGCCTTTTTGAAAAACCAGAATACCGGCGGCCAGGAGATACACCGTTAGGGCGGCCGTGAACATGAGGGCCAGGCGTTTTTTTCTGGGAATGGCGTGCAGAACATCCGCCAGTCTCCGGGCGGCGCTCCTCATGCCGAAATCTCTGAGCTCCACCCACTTTAGAAGCAAGGCGGAGAAAAGAATCACAACCGTAAAAATATTCAAACGCACCTGAAAGTCCCAGGCGGTGGTGTAATGGCATAAAAGCAGGGGCGACAGCAGAGTCAAAAGAAACGGCATCATGACCAGGTCATCCCGCTTCCGGAGCCGGGCGGCCGGGATTTGAAAATGCCGCCGTTCCCACCGGGCGAGAAAGGCCTGGAGCGCGGCCACGGCGGCCCAGAGAATTCCGCCGGATATCAGAAGAAACCCCAAGGACGGCTGAAAGCTGTGATTTAAAAAAGAAAAAGAAGACGCATGGAGATGGAGATACACCAGAAAGGCCAGCCCTAATGCGATAAAAGGATAATAGAGCCACAGGCTTTTTCGGGGGGATGCATTCTTTTCCATATTCATATCATGCTTAACTTTAATACCGGGGCGATTCGAGGTCAACCCTTTTCAATCAGGACATACAAACCGGTTATGAAATATGATAATATTATGGCCATGGAAATATCCGCGGTGGTCATAACTTACAACGAGGAAAAACGCCTGGAGAGGGCGCTGAAAAGCCTCCAGGGTGTTGTTTCGGAAATCGTGGTGGTGGACAGCCACAGCACCGACGGCACCGTGGAAACCGCCCGTAAATACACCCGCAGGGTTTTCAGGCGGAAGTGGACCAATTTCTCCGACCAGAAGAACTGGGCCAATGCCAAAGCCTCACATCCATGGATCCTGAGCCTGGACTCGGATGAGTGCCTGTCTCCGCAGCTGAAAACAGAAATCATCCGGCTGAAAGACCGGGAACCGCGGGCGGCCGGTTTTTCCATGCCCCGCCGGGTATTTTACCTGGGGAAATGGATCCGGCATTCGGGGTGGTATCCGGACCGCAAAATCCGCCTTTTTCGTAAGGACCGGGCCCGGTGGGAAGGCCCTTATGTCCACGAAAGCCTGAGAGTGGACGGAAAAGTGGTTAAACTGAGCGGAGACATTCATCATTTCACCTATAGAGACATTCGGGAGCACATGGAACGGATCAATCAGTTTTCCGGATTAGGGGCCCAGAAGCTGTATGCCGCCGGCAAAAAAGCCCGCTGGTTTCATTTGTTGTTTCTCCCCCCGGTCAGAATCGTCCGGACCTATTTTCTGAAAGCCGGATTCCTGGACGGCTTTCCCGGCGTGGTGATCGCTGTTTTGAACGGATACGCCATATTCGCCCGATATGCCAAATTGAAAGAGATCTGGAAGAAAGGAGAGCGGATTGAGCCTTTTTCAAGTTGACGCAGGAAAAGAATGGCGAGGCGGACAGAGGCAGGCGTTTTTTTTAGCGAGAGAGCTGAAAAGAAAAGGCTATTCGTTCCGGCTGTATGCCCAGCCGGATTCCCCGCTGCACCGCAAAGCGGAATCAGAAGGCCTTCCGGTCTATCCTCTGAAGATGCGAAGTGAGGCCGACCTCAGGGCGGTTTTTAAGCTGGGGCGTGCCATGAAAAAAGCCGGATGCCTTCTGGTCCACAGTCATGACGCCCATTCGGCTGCTGTCGCGGCGGCCGCCGCCTCCAGGGCCAAAGTGCCGGTGCGGGTGGTTTCCCGCCGGGTTGATTTCCCGGTCAGAAAAAATTTTTTCACCCGCAAAAAATATATCGATAATATAGATCTTGTCATCGCCGTTTCCGAAGAAGTGAAGAGGGTCTTAAGCCGGGGCGGAATCCCCGAGTGGAAAGTGCGGGTTATCCCTTCCGGGGTCGATTATTCTCCTTTTGAAGAAGAAAAAGACCGGAATTATTTACGCAGAGAACTGAATTTTTCAGAAAATAATTTTCTGGCCGGCATCGTGGCCCATCTGGCTGACCACAAAGGCCATAAATATCTCATTCAAGCCATGCGGTATTTAAAGGAAAAAGCGCCGGCCGTCAAGCTGGTCATTGTCGGCGAAGGCCCTCTTCAAATGGAATTGAGCCGGCAGGTTCAGGAAATCCATGTGGATGACATGGTGTTTTTCATGGGATTCCGTGACGATGTCCCCAGGATTCTGGCGTCGCTGGACCTTTTTGTGCTGTCATCCCACAAGGAAGGCCTGGGCAGCAGCATTCTGGACGCCATGGCCAGCCGGCTCCCGGTGGTGGCCACGCAGGCGGGCGGCATCCCGGAAGTGGTGATCCACGAGCAAACCGGGTTGCTGGTTCCTCCCAAAAATCCCGAAAGGCTGGCGGAAGCGATCCTGAGAGTGTATCAGGACCCCGGACTGGCCCGAAGGCTGGGTGAGAACGGATACCGCATGGTGCATGACAAGTTTTCCGCCTCCGGTATGGCGGAGAAAATCATCCGGGAATACGAGCGTTTGGCCGAAAAAAAACGGATTAAACTCCCCATAGCAGTCCCATGACTATAGAACGGATTGAGCTGATTCTTCTGCAGATGCCGTACCGGCATTATTTTGAGACCAGTTTCGGCCGGGAGATCAACAAAACCTTCATCCTGGTGAAAGTTTATTCCAAGTCTGTCACCGGATACGGTGAAGTGACCGCCGACCGGCTTCCTCTCTACAGCTATGAAACCAATTCCACGGCATGGACGGTGCTGAAAGAAGTGTTTATCCCCATGATTTTTGACAGGAAGCTGGAAGATCCGGAGGATTTCATATGGTCCGCATCGGTTTATAAAGGCCATCCCATGGCCAAAGCGGGTCTGGAAACGGCCCTGTGGGATTTGAAGGCCAAGAAAGCGGGCGTTTCCCTCAGCCGTCTCTATGGGGCTTCGCGCCTGGAAGTGCCGGCGGGAGTCAGTATCGGCATTCAGGACGAGATTCCGCAGCTGGTGGAGCGGGTGGAGGAATTCCGCCGCTCGGGGTATCTCCGGTTCAAGCTGAAAATCAAGCCGGGCTGGGATATAAACGCTGTTGACGCCGTCAGAAAGGCCTTCCCGGAGGCCCCCCTGCAGGTGGACGCCAACGCCGCCTACACCATCCAGGACCTGGACGTTCTGCGCGAACTGGATCAATACGGGCTGATGATGCTGGAGCAGCCCTTTTCCGGGGAGGATTTATGGGACCACAGCCGGTTGCAGAAAGAGATCAAAACGCCCCTCTGCCTGGATGAGAGCATCGTTTCGGCCGAGTCCGCCCGCCGGGCCTGGGAGATGGGAAGCGCCCGGATCATCAACATCAAAACCGGCCGGGTGGGTGGAATCATCGAATCCCGCAGGATTCATGATTTTTGCCGGGACAGAAAAATTCCGGTCTGGTGCGGGGGGATGCTGGAGTCCGGAATCGGCCGGGCCCACAACGTCCATCTGGCGGCCCTCCCGAATTTTCTTTTTCCCAACGATATTTCCGCCAGCCGGCGTTATTTTGAGACTGATCTGGTCGAACCGGAATTTGAATTAACCCGCCGGGGCACCATTCCCGTGCCGGAAGCCCCGGGAATCGGAGTCACCCCCCAGGAAGACCGGATCCGGGCAGCCGAACTGCAGCGCCGGGTCTTCACTATTCCATAGCCGGCCCGCGTGGCGGCGGTCCATCTCCCTCTCCCGTGGCCGCGAGAAAACGATTTTCTAACCTGAGTTATTCAGTGCGCCGAGATTGCTGCAGACGACGACACATATACCTGCCGCAATCCGTAAAATGAGAATATCATGTTTTCCAAATTCCGGGTTTAGGTTATCATAAAAAAGGAGGGAATAATGATAATACTGGTGATCGGCGGCACCACGTTCCTGGGTTATCACTTAACCCGGAAATTTCTGTCTCAGGGACATGACGTAACCTTGTTTAACCGGGGAAGAACACAGGATGACTTTGGAGACAGGGTGCGGCGTATCCGGGGCGACCGGTATGATTACCGAAAATTTGAAAAAATTTTCCAGAACCGTAAATACGATGTGGTTGTGGATATGATCGCCTTTAAGGCTGAAGACAGTCAATCCGCAGTCCGGGCTTTTAATGGAAAGGTCCGGCATTTCATCCATATCAGCACGGCAGCGGTTTATACAGTGACCGGAGATTTTCCCTGTCCTTTACGGGAGGAAGATTATAACCGGTCTCTTCATCCCCGGCACGGCCGGAACCCCGGAATGTGGGGTTACGGATATAATAAAAGGAAATGCGAAGAGGTTTTGTCCCGGGCTTATAAAGAGCATGGCTTTCCTGCAACCCGTTTCCGGTTTCCCATTATAATCGGGGAAAAAGACCACACTCTGCGGGCGTATTCTTATTTTCTGCGCATTCAGGACGGCCGGCCGGTTATCCTGCCGGATGGAGGACGGAATGCTTTTACTCATGTATATCAGGGAGATATTGTCCGTACTTTATCCAAAAATCTGCTAAATAAGACCGCCCTGGGAAAGGTTTATAATCTGGCCCAGCAGCGGGCTGTGACTCTAAAGGATTTTATCCTAAAATCAGCAAACATAATGGACCGGAAAGTGGATACAGAGACGATTCCGGTCGAAATTATGAAAGAGCAGGGAATATCCATGGATTTTTCGCCGTTTTTTAATAAGCGTCCGTTTATTCTGGATACCCGCCGGGCGGAAAAAGACCTGAATTATGAATCGCTTTCTGTGGAGGAATGGCTTTCCCGGACTGTTCACTGGTATCAATCAAGCTATTCCGGAGGACCTCCGGATAATTACCGGTACCGTGATAAAGAGGAGAAACTTATCCAAAACTTCCGCAGAGCCGTCAAAACAATAACACCTTAACTATGGATTCTGTGTCAAAAATTTCGGGGATCGGCAGGCCTCTGGATTTTGACTATTCCAGCAACCGGTGGGCATTTTACTTGACTTGTGCGGCCGGACCAGCCGGTGCGGTTTACCGGTATGCAGAAACCGGGACAGTCCTGAATTCCCTGGGATGGGGGATTGGAGCTGTTTTCTCTGTCTTTTTAGCCTGGGCTTTGGGCCGGGAACTGGATCCGGATCATAATCCCTCCGCTTTTATCGGAATGGGGATCAGCTTTGTTTTGATCATCTTTTTAGGATTGCCCTGCCTGGTTCTGATGTTCTGGCTGCTGATTGCGGTGCGCATTTTAAACCGCACCACCGGTTTGCCCCCTAAGATTTGGGATATTCTTTTTTTTATTGGGCTGGGTTCCTGGCTTACGTATCGAGGATATTGGCCGGCGGGCTTGTTTACGGCTGCTGTGCTCCTGGCAGACGGACTTCTTCCACAAGGAAAGCGCAGTCAGTTCGGATATGCGTCTTTAGGCGCAGCCGCCGCTGCAGCGGCTTTTATTTTCAAAAAAGAACTTTGGCTCCAGGCGGATTTTTCTTGGATTCCGTCCGGAGCGGCTCTTTTATCAGCAGTTCTATTAATCCCAGTTGTTTTGGAATCCCGGAATATACAAAGCCGGGGAGATGAAAACGGAAGGAAATTGAATTCTCTCCGGATTCAGGCGGGTCAGGTTTTGGTGGCCGTGGTTTGGCTGCTTTTTTCCCTGGGTGGAGGAATTTCAGGATGGATCGGGGTTATTCCTGTTTGGGCAGCGGGTCTGGGCGCCGGATTATTCCGGTTATACAACCCCTGACTTAGTTCGAAAACAGGCTGGCTTATTACTTAGCCTGATCTGTTACTTAGCCTGACCTATTCAAAAAAAAATTGCGATGACACCGTACCCTTCGGGCGGGCCGGATCTTACCGCATTTTCCGGCTTGCGGCTCGTCGTAATGAGGTGACGGCCTTTTATCAAATCAATGTCATCCTGAGCGGAGCGAAGGATCTGTTGCTGCGTTGTCATTACTGCCCGGTACCGTTCTGCTGATACGAAGTACAATGAGATCCTTTGTCGCTGCGCTCCTCAGGACGACATGCCCCTTGTCATTGCGAGGCTTGCGTCAGCAAGCCGTGGCAATCCCTTTCTGCCTCGTGAAAGCGGGGCCAACCGCCAAGACGAGGCCGCCAGGGATCCTTTGGCGCTGCGCTCCTTAGGACGACAATGAATTAGGGAATTGTCGCCGTCTGCGGCCATCC
>JAWODN010000141.1:0-6075 GCA_046483285.1 Candidatus Aminicenantota bacterium
TGGTTTTTTTCCAAAGAGTCCATGACGAACGGGGGGCCCAATCACGGCTGGACGATATCATCGACGGCGAAACCCGAAACATCGTGGCCAATTACGATCTGATTGAACTGGTAAGATCATCCAACCGGGATTTTCAGCTCTCCGAAGAAATAGCATTCATTGAGACCCGGGAGGAAATTCAGGAAATTGATATCGGCCGGGAAAAGCTCTCCCAAATTATCCTGGAAAACGCTTCAGAAATCACAAAAGAATACGGGGTGGAGCTTAAAGACGTCAGATTCAAGCGGATCAATTACGTGGATGAAGTCCAGCAGAAAGTCTTCGACCGGATGATTTCCGAACGGCAAAGAATCGCCGCCAAATACCGTTCTGAAGGAGACGGGTCAAGCGCGGAAATCCGGGGTCAAAAAGAACGGGAGCTGGATATCATCTCTTCGGGAGCCTACCGCCAGGCCCAAGAAATCAAGGGTGAAGCCGATGCCGAAGCGACAAAAATTTACGCGGACGCCTACAATCTCGATCCGGAATTTTATCAATTCATGAAAACCCTGGAAACCTATCAGACCACCCTGGCCGAACAAACCTGGCTGCTGCTGAGCACCGACTCGGAATTTTTTAAATACCTGAAGCAGACAGACCGGTAACCGGATTATTGGGTTTTCCCTGAAGCGGAAGAGAGAACCTTCATAAGGCCCTGTTTATTCGGAAACAGGGCCGGAGTTCCTCCGGTATGCCAGAATAAAATCCGGTCCCCGCTTTTGAAAAATCCCTTAACGGTTAAATCCATCAGCCCGGCCATGGCTTTTCCGGTATAAACCGGATCCAGGAAAACACCCTCGCTTTCCGCCGTGACGCGGATGGCCTCAGTCACCGGCTGATCTAAAATGCCGTACCCTTTTCCGATATAATCATCCATAATATGGATGTCTTCACGGCTGATGTCCGCATCCATGTCAAAGCTGTTCAGCATTTCCTGAATGATATTCCAAATTTCCTCTGCATAGCCCTCCGGCTTTTCGGATACGCTGATCCCCAGCACTCTGGTCTTTGGGCTGATGAACTTCGCAGCCAGGGTCAGGCCGGCTTGGGTTCCGCCTGACCCTGCGGCGTGAACGATGGTGTCGGGAATGACGGCGCATTTTTCCAATTGCTCCCATAATTCCAAAAAGGCGTCCACATAGGCCAGCACCCCCAAAGGCTTCTCCAGGGACCACCCGGGAATGGATCCCCCGATGGGAATCACATAAGGATTGTATCCCCACTCCATTATTTCCTGGACCCATCCCTCCAAAATCTCCCGGGTATCTTCTTCCATGATGAGTTTGCCCGGCTCCGCATCCATAAAACGCACTTCAGCACCCAAAATATGATCAAGCAGCAGATTCCCGTCCGGCTCAGCCGGAAGATCATGGGTTTTAAACAGCAGGAGCATGGGCTTAATTCCGAATTTTCGGGCCGCGGCCGCTGTTTGCAGACACCAGTTGGATTGGACGCCGGCCCAGGTCACCACCGTGTCCGCCTTCTTCGCCAGCATGTCCGGAAGAATATATTCCAGCTTTCGGGATTTATTTCCCCCGAACGCCAGGCCGGTCAAATCGTCCCGCTTGATAAAGATTTCCGGCCCTTTCAATTTCCGGGTTAAATTCTCAAGAAAGGCGAAAGGAGTGGGCCGGAAAATTAAATTTTCTTTTGGGAAACTCTGAAGTTTTGAACGCAGAAAAGCGGTGCTCATGACGCTTTTCTTTCTATTCCAGATCCACTTTCCATATCCGGACAACGCCGTCCTCCCCTCCTATGGCCACCAGGCGGCCGTCGGGACTGAATGCCACAGCACGAACGGCTGAGCCTGAAGCATGATCAAGGGGCATGATTTTGTTTCCATTCCCGGCTTTCCAGATGACAGCCCGGCCGTCACTTCCGGAAACCACAAAGAAACCGTCGGAAGAAATGGCGGCGGAATGGACGGAGCCATCCTGGATGGATTGGATCAGACTTCCGTTTCCTGCATTCCATATTTTGACGGTGTTATCCGCGCTTGAACTGACCAGACGGTTGCCCTCTCGATTGAATCCGACCTTTTGAACGGCCCGCCGGTGTCCGGTTAAATGGAGAGTCCGGTTTCCATTGGATGCATTCCAAATCCCCAGTTCTCCATTGGTGCCGCCGACAGCGATCAACCGCCCGTTGGGATGAAAATCCACGGCAAAAACCCCATCCGTACCATGCTGAATAAGCTGGGTCTCGTTTCCGCTGGCGGCCTGCCAAATCCGCACGGTTCCATCGTCACCGGCCGAAGCCACCAGGCGGCCGTCGGGAGAAAAAGCGACGCCCAAAACTTCTTGGGTGTGGCCTTTGAAAACCGCCACCTCCGCCCCGGAATCGACCTGCCACACCCGGGCTGTCCGGTCCCCGCTGGCCGTCACAATCCGTTGGCTGTCTTTGCGAAAATCCACACTGAACACATGAGAAGTATGGCCCTGGATCACTTTATTCAGATTCCCTTCCGGGATATTCCAGATTCTCACTGTGTTGTCGCCGCTGGCTGAAGCCAACAGCTTCCCGTCCCGGCTGAACGCCAGGTCGTATATACGGCTGGTGTGTCCGTGGAGATTTTTCAACAGTTCTTTCGGTTTCTTTTCCTGGAGAGCGGCTTTAACTTTTCCGGAGACAATCTTAGCCTCCGTCCAAACCGCCGAGTCATTATCCGGAGAAGCACCGGCGTTGACCTGTAAAATTATCCCCACAGTCTGTCCGGCGTACTCCGCCAGGCTGCATTCCTTACGGTCGATTTTTCCATCATAAGCCGCTTGAAATCCGCAGTCGGTCCGGGTCCCGGGTTTTAACTCAGCCAGCCGGGCTCTGAGTTGTTTCTCCACAGGCACCTCGGCTTTGGGTTCCAGAATGATCACGCTGAACCCGACACCATCGGTCCCTTGGGCCCCTTGCTTAAAACCCCCGGCGATGACCAAAACAGGATCATCTTCAGGAATAGTGATACTGGGAAACAACCCCTGAATAAGCCCGTTTGATTTCCACTGGGGATGGGTGAACAAAACCCGGTCATACCTCTCTCCGTCTTCCAAAACCACATTGGAATTATAAGTGACTGTTCCGGAAGCCGTCCCCTCCCTTCCGAAAACCAGAGAGGCATTGTCGGTGTTCCTCCACCTGGCTTGATCCGCCTGATCAATCAAATCAATTTCCTGCGCAGACACAAGGCTCATCGATAAAAAAAACACAAAACCCAAACATATGCTTAACTTTTTCATCAGAATGCTCCTCCTTCTTAATAAGAAAAGTGTTAAGAACTTCTATAATAAATTATAAACCCTGAGATTTGATCTGTCAATCAACCCTGGATGATGAACGGGCCCTAACCTGAATTATTCACGGGCCCTAAGAAATCACATACCGTAAAATGAACAAGGCCGAATAAACATTAATAATCCAATGAACCTTTTGGCCTTTTCCAGAGACCAGTTTGATTTGACCACTCCTAAGGGAATTCCAGCCAAGCCGGTCCCTAATATTCCCCATAATATGGCGCCGCGGGCCTTCAATGCCATCAAAGATGCAATTAAAAACACCCCGAAAACCACCAGAATCACCATGCCGGCGGAGGATAATATAGCGGGCTGAACAAAAATAATATAGGACATGGTCATAAAAGTGGTCAGGCCCCCTGCCGCTTCTATCCTGACGGTGGTGCGTTTGGCTTCCAGCTGGAATAAACGCTCCAAAAGACCCCGCATGACCGTTCACTCCTCGAATTGAATCAATGACATCACATCCACATCGGGATGGGCCTTCCTGATGGCCTCTTTTCCTTTTAAAAAAGAAAGCTCAACCAGGGCGGCGTATCCCACCACCTCTCCTTTGAGCTCTTTGACCAGGCTGATGGCGCTGATGGAAGAAGATCCGGTGGCGATCAGGTCATCAATAATCAATACTTTTTGCCCCGGTGTGATGGAATCCCTGTGAATTTCAAAATGTTCCAACGCGTACTCATTGGGGGCCCGCACCATAGCCGTCTGGCGGGGAAGTTTTCCTTTTTTCCGGACGATGGTCATCCCTGTTCTCAGTTCATAGGCCACCGGAGCCCCGAAAATGAAACCCCTGGATTCAATTCCGACCACCCGCTCCGTGTTTTTTTTGCGGGCCCAATCCGTAAGCCGCCTGATGGTATCATGAAAACATTCACCATCTTCGACCAGGGGGGTTATGTCTTTAAACCCGATTCCGGGTTTGGGGAAGTCCTTCACTTCGCATATAATTTTCTTGGCTCGTTCCAGCATCAATTCCTCCTGTGTATACTCATGAATTTATTTTTCCTTCTTTTCATCCAAAGATTTGGTGTAGACCGTTCGGGTGGGGAACGGAATGGATATACCGGCCCGGTTGAGGGCCTTGTAAATTTCATCAGTTAGAATCAGGCCGGTGGAATAAGCGTCTGTATAATTATTGACCCAGGCACGGGCGATAAAGTCCAAAGAAAAATCCGACATCTTTAAAAACAGGACCGCCGGCGGCGGTTCATCCAGCACCTTTTCCTCTGATTTCAACACCTCGAGCACGACTTCCCGGACTTTATCGGTGTCCGAGCCGTAAGCAACGCCGAATTCAACATTGACCCGCAACTGCAAATCCGGAACGGTATAATTTTTGATTTTGGCATTCGCCAGGTAACCATTGGGGATATAAATAACCTCATTGTCATAGGTTCTCAATTTGGTGCTGCGAAGGCCGATATCGAGAATAACCCCCAGCTCACCGGATTCCAATTTCACCTTATCATTCACCTTGAAAGTTTTGTCCAGAACCAGCTGCAGCCCGCCGATTATATTGGCCAATGAGTCCTTGACCGCAAAACTGATCGCGATCCCGGCGATTCCGGCGGTAGCCAGGAGAGGGCTGATATCGATTTCCCAGGCGGTGAAAATAAATATGACCGCCAATATCCCCGCCACTACTTTAATGATTTTTTCTAGCAGGGGAATCATATGATCATCGGCTGACGACGCGGTCCTGACGGCCCATTTTTTTTTCCAATTATCGGCTAAATCATTAATCAATCGGATAATCAAAACCGCTATAATGATAATCAAAAGAGTTTCTATCACACCGTGAGCGAAAGGAGAGTCGAATTTTGAATAATTGAATCCGATTTTAAGCCCGATGGCGAATACGATATAAAACGCCATGGAAGACAAATTCTTGACGATCAGATCATCCACATTGGTTTTGGTTTTACGGGTAATGGGGTGGAAAACCCCTTTTAAAAAAAGCTTGACCATAAAAGCCGCAACGACGGTGGCGGAGGTCATCAGAATAAGTTTCAAATAGAGATTGGATAAAACATAATCCATAACGGCATCCATGTTGATACCTCCTTCAGCCTGATTTGTCACTTGGAAAATGACAGCTCCGCTGTCATCCTGAGGCCTGCGAAGCAGGCCGTGAGGATCTTTTTCGGCTTCGTCTGATGAGCCGGTTCCGACTCATTAGCCGAGGCACTCTAAGATTCCCGTCGCTCCGCTCTCCGGGACGACATGCCTCCTTGTCATTGCGAGGCTTGCGTCAGCAAGCCGTGGCAATCCCTTCCTGCCTCGTGAAAGCGGAACCACCCCCAAGACGAAGCAGTAAGGGATCCCTCGGTGCTTCGCACCGCGGGATGACACACTCAAAGGCACGGCGTGCCCCGGAATGACATTCCCCTTGTCATTGCGAGGCTTGCGCCAGCAAGCCGTGGCAATCCCTTTCTGCCTCCTTGTCATTGCGAGGCTTGCGTCAGCAAGCCGTGGCAATCCCTTCCTGCCTCGTGAAAGCGGAACCACCCCCAAGACGAAGCAGTAAGGGATCCCTCGGTGCTTCGCACTGCGGGATGACACACTCAAAGGCACGGCGTGCCCCGGAATGACATTCCCCGTGTCATTGCGAGGCTTGCGCCAGCAAGCCGTGGCAATCCCTTCCTGCCTCGTGAAAGCGGAACCACCCCCAAGACGAAGCAGTAAGGGATCCCTCGGTGCTTCGCACTGCGGGATGACACACTCAAAGGCACGGCGTGCCCCGGAATGA
>JAWODN010000011.1:0-22363 GCA_046483285.1 Candidatus Aminicenantota bacterium
GAAGCTTCGCCGTCATGCCTGGGGAATTTTAAATTACTTTGATTTCCCCATATCCACAGCCAAAGTAGAAGGGATTAATAACCGTATAAAAGTGATCAAACGCAGAGCCTATGGCTATAGAGATATCGATTACTTTAAGCTTAAAATCTACAACATCCATGCCACAAGGTATCCATTATTGTGATGAACCCGGGGGGCCGAAAAGGCGATTTAAGGGGAAAAAACCACATATATTTTAACCTAAGATGTTTGTTATCAGAAGAATACCAGGGTCTGACCCCAGACCCCTGAACCCAGACCCCTGAACCAGAGAACCCTGAACCCTGAACAAGAATACCAGGGTCTGACCCCAGAACCCTGAACCAGAACCCAGAACCCAGAACCCTGAACCCTGAACAAGAATACCTGGGTCTGACCCCAGACCCCTGAACCAGCAGAACCCTGAACCAGAACCCTGAACCCTGAACCCTGAACCCTGAACCCTGAACCCTGAACAAATTATTGCTGTTCGATGAGATCGAGAACATCGGCGGAATCGCGCCACTTGGATCTCACCTGCACTTGCAGGTCGAGATAAATCCGGGTGTCGAAAATTTTCTCGATTTCCCGGCGGGCTTCACTGCCGATCATTTTGATCATACGGCCTTGCCGGCCCAGAATGATTTTTTTGTGGCCTTCCCGCTCCACGATAATGGAAGCGCGGATGTACCGGACAGGATTTTTCTCTTCTTCGCCGGCAGAGGGCTCTCTTTCCTCCATGCGGTTGATGATGACCGCGGTGACATAAGGCAGCTCCTGTTTGACGTGGTTGAGCACTTTCTCGCGGATGAT
Source organism: Candidatus Aminicenantota bacterium (assembly GCA_046483285.1). Lineage (GTDB taxonomy): Bacteria > Acidobacteriota > Aminicenantia > Aminicenantales > Aminicenantaceae > CAYRTV01. The sequence continues at coordinate 832 of JAWODN010000011.1, forward strand.
CTCGGAGAGCTGGAAACGCCGGCTTTGGGTGGAAATCTCCGCGTCCGAATAAATTTTTTCCGCTTCCGGTAGCTGGTGATAAATGTGTTCTTCCAGAACGTCCAGATTGGTGCCTTTCAGCGCGGAAACAGGAATGATCTGTTTGAAGGGCAGCAGGTCTTTATAATGATCGATAAGGGGAAGAACTTTTTCTTTCCGGATCAAGTCGATTTTATTGATCAACAAGAAAACGGGCGTGTTGACCTTTTTCAGGGTTTCGATGACGAATTCATCGCCGTGGCCGAATTTTTGGGTGGCGTCGATCATAAGGCAAAGAAGGTCAGCGGTTTCCAGGGCGGAATAGACAAAATTCATCATTCTCCGGTTGAGCCGGTGAAGCGGTTTATGAATGCCCGGATTATCGATGAATATGATCTGCCCTTTCTGGGAAGTTTTGATCCCCAGAATGCTGATGCGGGTGGTCTGGGGTTTATCCGAGATGATCGCGACTTTTTGTCCCAATAAATGATTCAATAGAGTGGATTTTCCCACATTGGGCCGCCCGATCAAGGCGGCATATCCGGCTTGATAACTCACATTGTCTCCTGTTTTTGGGTTTTGGGTTTTTTGATTTTTTTTATACGCAGTTTTTTTATCTTTTTTTGGCTGACATCCAAAACCTTGATCGCCAGGCCGCTGAAACGGATATTTTCTCCCTTTTCAGGCAGGCGCCCCAGGTGATGGGTGATATAGCCTCCAACGGTCACATAGTTGCCTTCCGCCGGTTTGGATCCGATGATTCCATTCAGGTCATCGATTTCCGCATCCCCGGAGACGATGTATTCTTGAGGCCCGTCTTTCCGAATCGTGGCCTCTTTCTGGTCGTACTCGTCTTGAATTTCACCCACGATTTCTTCCATGAGATCTTCCATGGTGACCAGTCCGGAGACCCCTCCGTGCTCGTCCACCACAATGGCGAATTTTTGCCGGCGGTGCTGAAATTCCTTAAGCAGCTCTGAAACTTTCATGGTTTCGGGAACAAAATACGGCTCACGGATCAACGGATCCAGAGGGTGATTTTTGTACTCATCCGCTGAAAATTCCAACAGGTCTTTGGCAATCACAATGCCTTCGATATTGTCCACTTTTTCCAGGTAAACCGGAATGCGCGAATGTTTTTCCTTAATGACCAGATTCCGGAGTTCGAGGATGGTGACCTGGCGGGAGATGCAGACCATATCCACCCGGGGGGTCATGATTTCCCTGACGACGGTGTCACCGAATTCCACCACGCTTTTAATCAGGGGGCCTTCTTCTTTTTCAATGATCCCCTCGTCCTGGGCTTCCTCGATAAACGCCTGGATCTCCTCTTCGGACGCTTCATGTTCCTCATCGGTTTTGTGCTGGAAAAATTCAGCCTTGGTGAAAAACGAAAATGGCTTGAGGGCCCACAATAAAAATTTAAGGTTGGAAAAATATAAGCCCAGAATCTTATTGTTGTTCAGAGAGGTCATAAACTGGGGGATCAGCTCAAAAAATATGAAAAAAATTCCGAATCCCGTCATAAACATCCACACCATCCGGTAATGGACGTGCGGGAATATCAGGTATAAAAAGAGAATGAACAGGAGAAGGAAGAATATGCGTGTGATTCCGGCTGATACCTTCAATTCCTCGTAAATATTCAGGATTTTGTTTTGAAAAGACTTTTCCCGGTTTTCCAATAACCGGCTGAGGGAAATCCGGCTCGAAGCGCTTAAAGAGATATCCAGTAATGAAAAAAGAAAAGTTAAGCAAAGACTCAGACCGAATCCCGCCCAATGAAACCAGTTAATATCCATGATATCCTTTCAGCATCTTTTTCCCTGCCTTTACTTCTTCCTCCTCCAATCCCGCGCCGTGTTCATATCCGCACAAGTGCAGAAAACCATGCAGGCACAGCATCTCGATTTCCCGCTCCAGGCCGTGGCTTAAGCGGCGGCACTGCTCGAAAGCATAAGGGACCGAGATGAGGATATCCCCTAAATAATAACAGCCGCCGGGGGTTTTTTCCCGGATAGGGAAACTGAGTACGTCGGTGGGCTCATCCTTGTTCAGATATTCCCGGTTGAGTTTTTTGATGAAACGGTTGTCCACCAGGACAAGGGTGATTTCGGAATGAGAATGGCCGTAGGCGGCCGCTAACCTTTCCAGCAGGCGGGAAAGATTTTTTGCGTCAACCCAATACTTATTTTGTTGGTTGAGAACGTTTATCATTTTTTGGTCTTATTTTACGGGAGTTTTTTTGTTTGTTCCGCTCAAAATCGAATCCCGGATATTCCACGCGGGGGTGATAGATGGTGTCGAGGGTGTGGAGAAATGAATCGGCGATGATTTCCAGCTCCTTGATGGATAAACCGCTGTTGTCGAGCTGTTTGTCCAAAAGATAGTTATTGAAGATGTCATTGATCAATTGGCGGAGGTTTTTCTCGATGGGATTTTTTAAACTTCGCGAAGCGGCCTCCACTGAATCAGCCAGCATGACCAGCGCGGCTTCTTTGCTTTCAGGTTTGGGGCCGCCGTAGCGGTAACTTTCCTCGCCGATTTTATGCATTTCCGGGTCGTATTCTTCTTTGGCCTTTTCAAAGAAAAACCGGATTAACGAATCGCCGTGGTGCTGGGCGATGATTTCTTTGATTTTGGGGGGGAGTTTCAAGCGGTTCGCCTGTTCCACTCCCTCTTTGACATGATTGACGATAACCAGGGTGCTCATGCTCGGCTTCAAGGTCTTGTGCCGGTCGGCGCTGCGGGCCCGGTTTTCAATAAAATATTCAGGCCGTTTTATTTTTCCGGTATCATGATACAGGGCTCCGGCCTTCACCAGCAGGGGGTTGAGATGGATCTTGTCTGCGGCGTTTTCCGCCAGGGAGGAGACGATTAAAGAATGGTGATAGGATCCCGGGGCCATCATGGCCATTTTCCTGAAAATGGGAAGATCCGAATTGGTTAAATCCTGAAGCCGGGACTGGGTGAGAATTCCGAAAGCACTTTCGTAAAGCGGAATGAGAATGAAGGCTATGGCCCCGCTCATTAAAGCGCCGAACGCTGCCATCATGATTTCACTTCCGAAAAGTTCCAATGAACCCATTTGTTCCCGGATGAGATGAAAAGTCAGAACCAAAAGAATATTAAGCGGCAAAAGCAGAACCAGAGCGGCTTGAAGGGCGGAATTGCGTGATTTTCCGTAGTAACGGGTGCCGGCCATGGCTCCGATTCCTCCGGCCATGGCAAAGAGGGTTAAATAGAAATTCGCCTGGAACAGATGCCCCACCATTATGGCATTGATGATCATAATGACAATGCCCATGGGTATTCCATGCAAATAAGTGAACAGCAGCGGTCCGATTTGAAAAGGGATGGAATAATTGTAACTGCGGGCATATTCAAGGAGGCGGATGGTGGCGTTCTGGCTGAATAAATCGGATAAAACAATGGAAATTTTATAAATCAGCAAACTGAAAATCAGGGTGGCTCCGGTCATCAATATTTTTTTCAATTCATCTTCATTCAGATGATAGGTGAAATAAAGAAGAGCCGCCGACAGCAAAATCCCAAAAAGCAAAAACGAACCCAGGAAGTTCAACAGCCAACTCGGCTTGCTGCTCAGATTTTGATTGATGAGGCGGATCTGGCTGATGCCGTCCAGGGGCACTTCATCTCCTTTGCGGAGAATGACTTTTCCTTCTTTAATGGTGTAAAAAACAGGATCGACACTCACACGCGCCTGCTCTCTGCGGGCTTCGGTCTCCGTGGGGTTGTAGGCGGTATTTTCTTTTATGAAACCACGAGAAAGATTTTCCAGCAGGGATTTTTGTTTTTGATTGAGATCAAGCTCTTCAATTTCCTGTGACATGTTTTCCCTGGCCTCATCGATATCAAAAATATCTTCTATCTGGATGGATTTTTCGTTTCCCGATCCGCTTATGAGGACCAGCCCTTTTTCATGTTCCCCGTGAATGAAGAGATTTTTGGTTAAAATAATGCCCCGCTGCGAAGTGATTCTGATAAGATTGATCAGCTGCTCTTCCAATTGGGAGGAAAAATCGTTTTGTATTAAATAAGTCAAGGTGTTTTGCGTGAGTTCGATTCCGTATTTTTTATTGGCGTATTCCAAAAAATCCCGGCCTTGGCTTCCGGCGCCTCCGGACTGAAGCATGTTTCTTCCTGATTTGAAAAACTCCCGGATTTTTTCTTCCGTATTCAGGAAAACATTGTTATCCAGGATATAAACAGGCGATAAGGCGTCCACGGCTTCCTGCCGTCTTTTTTGGGTGGTTTCCTTGTCTTCGATGGTTAAATCAGCGGGAGCGACGATGTTGACCGGCGCAATCTCTCCCTCCTCCAGCCGGGGCAGGGAGCGGGAAGGAGTATAGGAGGTCAGATAAGCGATAGCCGCAGCAAAAAGAATCACATACAGCCAGGGATTCGCTATCAGCCTTTTCCAAAAATACCGGGGCCGGGGGGGAGGCGCTGGCCGGCTTGATTTTTCCCTGTTGGAGGCGGACGCCGGGGCCTTCTTTTTAAGGAATGTGAAAGGCTTGGGCGAGAATATACTCATGAGGCGCCGTCTTTTTTCGCCCGGCGGTATGCTTTTATGATTTTTTGGATCAGCGGATGCCGCACGACATCCTTTTCATCAAAGTGGACGAAAGAAATCTCTTGAATGACATTGAGAATCTCTATGGCATTCAGAACGCCTGACTTTTCAGGCTGGGGAAGATCAATTTGGGTGATATCAGCCGTGACCACCAGTTTGGAGTCAAAACCGGTCCGGGTCAGGATCATTTTCATTTGCTCTTTGGTGGTGTTTTGAGCTTCGTCCAGAATAATAAAAGCGCTGTTCAGCGTTCGTCCTCTCATGTATGCCAGGGGTGCGATTTCAATGGTTCCGTTTTCTATCCAGCGGTTGGCCTGTTCGGCAAGGACCAGGTCGAACAGGGCGTCGTAAAGCGGCCGCAGATAGGGATTGACTTTTTGCTGCAAATCTCCGGGAAGAAATCCCAGTTTTTCGCCGGCCTCCACTGCCGGCCGGGTCAAGATGATCCGGTTGACCTTTTTATTTTGGAGATAAGATAACGCCATCGCCATGGCCAGGTAGGTTTTTCCTGTGCCGGCCGGGCCGATCCCAAAAACCAGGTCATGGTCATGCATGGCCTGGATGTAGTCTTTTTGATTGAGGGATTTTGGGGTGACGGATCTGCGGGACAAATTGAGCGCTTCGGCGGGGAAAAAATTTTCCATCCAGCCGGAGCGGTCCGCTTTCAACAAGTCCAGGGCGATATGATAGTCTTCCGCTTTCAGGGAGTGGCCTTTTTCCTGGAGTTTTTTGATCTGGGTGAAATAATACTTGGCGAATTTAACTTTTTTGTCCGGACCGGTGATCATCAAGTGGTCGCCGCGGCTGGAGAGATTGACATCCAGCCGCTTTCCGAGTTTTTTTAAGTTTTTGCCCATCACTCCGGTAAGGACACTGTTTCCGCTATAAGGCAGTTCAATTTTTTCCATTTTATATTTTTATAAAATTTCAGGCAGGAGTTTACATTTAAAGCATAATAAACATCAATTGCGGGAATTTGTCAAGGGCCCCCGGGCTTGCAGATTCACGTATAATAAATTAAGATATTCTGGATGTTGAAAAGGCCGCGGCGGCCGCAGACACCTGATCGCGGCAGGGAAGCGGCGGCACTTCACGAGGAAAGGTGACGGATGAGATTAAATGAAAACATAAATTATATTGTATCCGGTCTCGAGCGTTCGGGAACATCCATGCTGATGCAGATTCTGAATGCCGGCGGATTGCCTGTGGCGTTTGATACGGACTCCCGCCCTCCGGATGAAAATAATCCCAAAGGTTATTTCGAATTGGAAGGGGGAAAAATCATCAACCGGCTTATGGAGGGCCGTTTCCGTTTGGACGATTACAAGGGCCGGATCATAAAAATTACGGCATTCGGTTTGAAATTTCTCCCCCGCGGTGATTATAAAATCATCTATTCCCGCCGGAATTTAGAAGAAATCCTGGATTCAATGGAAAAAATGGCCCGGGTGAAGGATGAAGACCGGGAAGCCACCCGGGATGCTTTCGTGAAGCTGGATAAAATGATCAGCAATTTGATTTCCGCCCGGGAAGATATGGATGTCTTATTTTTCGACTATAACCGGGCCCTGGAGGATCCCGGCGCCGGCGTGACGAAAATCGAAGAATTTTTAGATGCCGGCGGTCTGGATGCCGGAAAAATGATCTCCGTTGTGGATAAGAAACTATACCGCAACAAAAAAACTGGAGAGGAGAATAAGGATGGGTAAAAAAACCACCAAAATCGCCGTTCCGACGGAACTTTATAATAAACTCAAAAAGCCTGCGGAAGACGCCGGGTTCAAAGCGGTGGATGACTACATCCGGAAAGTGCTGGAAGAAAAAGCCTCTTCTGCCGGCTTCAGCGAGGAGGATGAGGGGAAAGTCAAAGAAAGGCTGAAAGCCCTCGGCTATATGGACTGATTGAATTTTCCCCTGAAAAAGCGGCATCCACCCATAGCAAAAAAATCGCAATTTTTTTATGAATAGGTCAGGACAGAGGAGATTTCAAATGAACATAGGCGTCATAGGCACAGGTTATGTGGGGCTGGTGACAGCCGTCGGGCTGGCTGAATTGGGTCATAATGTTATCGGCACCGACAAGGATGAAGATAAGATCAACAAGGCATCGCAGGGGGTTGTTCCCATATATGAACCGGGCTTGGACCGCCTGCTGAAAACAAACCTGGAAAAGGGAAACCTCACCTTCAGCCACGACCTCCCGGAGACCATTCGCCGGTCGGAGGTCATTTTTGTCTGCGTCAACACCCCTCCCCGGAAGGACGGCAGCGCGGATATGTCCTATGTGGAAGGGGTGTCCCGAAAAATCGCGGAAAACCTGAACTCATACAAACTGGTGGTGGAAAAAAGCACGGTTCCGGTGAGGACGTCCATGTGGATAAAAAGGACATTGAGCCTCTACCGGAAAGGCAGCAGCGAATATGATGTGGCATCCAATCCGGAATTTTTAAGGGAGGGATGCGCCGTCCATGATTTTTTAAACCCAGACCGGGTGGTGATCGGGGTCGAATCCGAAAAAGCCCGCGGAATCATGCAGAAAATTTACCAAAAATACAACGACCGTGTTCACATCACCAACATTGACACGGCGGAACTGATCAAACATGCTTCCAATTCTTTTCTCGCCATGAAGATTTCTTTCATCAACCTCATGTCCGAATTGTGCGAGCGCACGGAGGCCGATGTGGAAAAGGTGGCGGAAGGCATGGGGCTGGATAAACGGATTGGAAAACAGTTCTTACGGGCAGGCATCGGTTACGGCGGTTCCTGCTTCCCCAAAGACGTCAGAGCCTTGATCCGCATCGGAGAAGACCTGGGGGTGGAAATGGATTTGTTGCGTTCGGTTGAAAAGATCAATCAAGACCGGATTCGTTTTGTGGTCAACAAGGTGAAAAATGCTTTGTGGATTTTGAAAGATAAAACCATTGCGGTGCTGGGTCTTTCTTTCAAACCGGAGACCGATGATATCCGGAATGCGCCCAGTCTCAATATTATTAGAGAACTGCTGAATGAGGACGCCGTTCTTCGGCTTTATGATCCCAAGGCCGCCGATAACATAAAATCTGTTTTCCCTCCCCGGGACAGGGTGGTTTATTGTCATTCCCTGTACCAGGCCCTGGAAGGCGCTAATGCCGCCGTGCTGGTCACCGAATGGGAAGAATTCGGCCGGATGGACTTCCAGAAAGCGAAAGCCCTCATGGAAAACCCCATTTTCATCGACGGCCGCAATGTGTTTGATCCCCAAAAAATCAGAGCGGCTGGATTTGAATACACCTCCATAGGGCGGAAATGAATAACCGTCCGGTCAGCATATCCGGGGAAGCAGTTCGGAGGTCAGGGGCTCGAGCTTCCTGAGGCCGCCCGAGACAGTGGCGAGCAGCAGTTCCCCCGGCTTTCCCACCTTTTCTCCGATCCGGCCGATGACCGCCGCTTGTTTTCCCAAGGGGTGACGGCGGATTTCCGCCAGAACGGCTTTGGTTTTATCCCGGGGCACCAGCAGCAAAGCCCGCCCTTCGCATGCCAGGTAAAGCGGGTCGATGCCCAGAAGCTCCGTGGCTCCCTTGACCGCATTGGACAGGGGAATGTTTTCCTCGTCAATGACCACCGGATGGGGAATTTTTTCCGTAAGCTCTGAAAGGACAGTGGCCAATCCTCCCCGGGTGATATCCCGCATCCAAAGGGTTCCTTTTTCCCACATGGGAAGCAGGAAGCCAAGGGGAGCGCAGTCGGATAAGGCCTCGGTTTCCAATCCGAATTCCTCTCTGGCTGTCATAACGGCCAGGCTGTGTTCACCCAGAGTGCCGGTGATCAAAATGCTGTCGCCGGGTTTGACGGAACCCAGGCTGGGTTCTGCGAGAATCCGGCCCACTCCGGCTGTATTGATAAATATTTTATCCCCCTGTCCCTGCCTGACCACTTTGGTGTCACCGGTGGCGATGATGACTCCGGCGTTGTCCGCACTGGTTTTTATGGAATGCAGAATTTTTTTCAGATCCTCCACAGGCAGGCCTTCTTCTAAAATGAGGGCTAAAGAAAGAAATTGCGGCTCAGCCCCTGACACCACCAGGTCGTTGACCGTGCCGTTCACACACAGAGTGCCGATGTCTCCCCCGGGAAAAAAGATGGGGTCAACCACGTAGCTGTCCGTGGTGAAGGCGATATTTCCGGGAAGATGAGCGGAATCGGGGAGACCTTTCAATAGGGAATTCTGAAAGGTTTCCATGATAAAGGTGTCGATGAAATCCCGCATGATTTTTCCGCCGCTTCCGACTTCAATGCTGATTTTGTCCATGTTTTCTATACCTTTAAATTTTAGATGATATTATAGCATCAGCGGTCAGGGATTGCCACGGCAGCGGCATCCCTGACAATCATTTCCGCTCATCATCCGGGCCGGCTTGAACTCTTCCCTGAAAAGGCCGTTTGCGGTATAATAAAGACTAATAAATTCACTCCGGCATCATATGACTGCCGGCAGGGGAAGACAATGTGCTTAGGAATACCCGCTAAAGTTATTTACGTAGATGAAAATAAACAAGGACGGATTGATTATCTAGGAACCAAAGTCAATACGAATTTTTCCTTATTGGAAGAGGTGGGCATCGGGGACTGGGTGATCGTTCATGCCGGTTTCGCCATATCCAAGCTGGATGAGGAAGAAGCTCAGGAAACGTTGGATCTGATCCGCGAGTACACCGAATTTTCAGAAAATATCAAACGGAAAACCCAGAATTAGCCGGAATGGATGAGCTCAAGCAGAAAAAGACCATTCAAAGTCTGCTTTCTGTTATAAAAGAAAAGACCTCATCTTTGAATGCCCCCATACGGCTTATGGAGGTTTGCGGCACCCACACCATGGCCCTTCACCGGTCAGGTCTTAAGACCCGTCTGGAGGAGGCCGGAGTGGAGATGCTGTCGGGGCCCGGCTGTCCGGTGTGCATCACTCCCAATGAAATTCATGAGGCCGCCATCCAGCTGGTTACGGAAAGCCGGGATATCATCCTGGCCTCCTTCGGTGATATGACCCGGGTTCCCACCAGCCGGGGTTCATTGCAAACCGTGGTTCCCGCCCCAGGATCGGCGGTGAAGGTGGTTTATTCCCCTGAAGAAGCTTTAAAGCTGGCTGATAGGAATCCTGAGAAGGAAGTGGTATTTTTCGGAGTCGGTTTTGAGACCACCATTCCCGCTGTCGCCCTCACGGTCAGGTCCGCTTCGGAAAAAAAGCTTGCCAATTTTTCTTTGCTTCCGGCCCTCTGGCTGGTTCCGCCTCCCCTGCGGGCTCTGGTTTCGACGGGGGATCTGCGCCTGCACGGGTTTTTGTATCCCGGGCATGTCAGCGCCATTATCGGAATAAAACCCTACCAGTTCCTGGCGGATGAATTCGGTGTGCCGGGCGCTGTTTCCGGGTTTGAACCGGGGGACATTCTTTTGGGTGTTTCCTTAATAGCGGACCAGATCAAATCTGGAAAGGCCAGAGTTGATAATATATATAAACGGGCGGTCAGAACTGAAGGCAATCCGCTGGCCCGATCGGTTATGGACGAGATGCTGGAGCCGCAAGACAGCCACTGGAGAGGATTGGGGATGATCCCTTTAAGCGGACTCAAGCTCAAAAAGGCATTTCATGAATATGACGCCGTGAAGAAATTCGGGCTGACCATTGAACCGGGCGGTTCGGATTTGCCCGGATGCCGCTGCGGAGAAGTGCTGCAGGGAAGAATCAGGCCCCATGAATGTCCGCTGTTTGGAGAAAGCTGTATCCCTGAGTCCCCTCAAGGTCCGTGTATGGTTTCTTTTGAAGGGGCGTGCCTGGCGCATTATAAGTACCGGTAGGGGGGAATAAAAAAGCCGTCGGGACCTTCGCTCAGGCCTTTTGTCCGGCTTGAGATGCTGCTTTGACAATGACCCGGAGGGCTCCTATAATTGGTCTATGCATAAAAACCTGGAAGGATTCATCAAGCCCGGAAGCCCTGAAGAAAAACTGGTGAATCAATTGGATTTTTCTAAACTGCCGAAACATATCGCCTTGATTATGGACGGAAACGGGCGTTGGGCCGAAAAAAGAAAACTGCCGCGTATTGAAGGACACCGAAGCGGGGCAGAATCCATACAGGAGGTGGTGGAGACATCCGCCCGTTTGGGCATCAGCTATCTGACCTTATTCGCGTTTTCAAAGGAAAACTGGAAGAGACCGAAGTCCGAAGTGTCGACGTTATGGAGACTGCTCCTGGAGTACTTGAAAAAAGAAGATAAAGTTTTAATGGAGAATCAATTCAAATTAAATGTCATTGGTCAGACGGAACGGATTCCCCGGAATACCCGGCGCGAGCTGGAGCGTGTGATCGAGATGACAAAGAACAACACCCGCATGATTGTGACCCTTGCCTTGAATTACAGCGGCCGGCAAGAGATTATGGATGCCGTGAAAAAAATCGCTGCGGATAAAACCGCTCTGGAAAGTCTGGATGAAAAAACATTTTCGGGATATTTATATACTTCCGATATCCCGGACCCTGATCTTCTCATCCGGACAAGCGGAGAACTCAGGATATCCAATTTTCTGTTATGGCAGATCGCTTATTCGGAGATTTGGATCACTCCTGTTTTTTGGCCCGATTTCCGCCGGAAGCATATCTTGCAGGCTTTGGTTGATTTTCAGAAACGCGAAAGGCGGTTCGGGGACATCCATGCCCATTGACAGACCGGTGATCAACCCCTGAAGGATTTTTATCTCTGAACCATGAATTTTTTAAAACGAACCTTAACCGCCGTTATCTTTCTGCCGCTTTTATATATTTGTATCCAGTACTTTTCTGATGCGGCTTTTTTCGGGTTCGTTCAAGTCATTATTCTGGCGGCACTGATTGAATTTTATCAGCTGCCCCGGAAAAAATTCATTTTTCCGGAAAGAACCTTGGGAATCCTCATCGCCTTTCTTCTGAGTGCTTCATTCATTTGGCATCGCCTGCCCTTGGAGCTGGCGCTTTTCACCGCTCTGCTGATCGCGGTGATCTATTTTGTCTTGACAGCCGGTTCATTGGAAAGACTGATGGCTTACCCCGTATCAGCGGCGCTGACCCTTTTCGGCGCTATATATTTAAGTTTCACATTGAATCATATTTTTCTCTTAAGAAAAGAGTACGGGCCGAATGTCATATATTTCATCCTGGCGGTGGTTTTCATCGGAGACACCGGGGCTTATTTTGTGGGGAGATTATGGGGGCGCCGCAAGCTGGCGGCGTTCATCAGCCCCAAAAAGACCTGGGAAGGCAGCGCCGCCGGGGTGGCCACCGGAATTCTGGGCGGACTGGGAATTCATCAGGTTTTTTTCCCGGCGCTTATGTCCATTCACGCCGTTATTGTTTTTTCTGCCGTCATCCAGGCGGCGGCTCAGTTCAGTGACTTGGGGGAATCGATGTTTAAAAGGGCGGCCGGCGCCAAGGATTCCTCAAATCTTCTTCCCGGGCATGGGGGGTTTTTGGACAGGGTCGACAGTTTAATCCTGGCGCTGCCCGTATTTTATTATTTAATCAAATTTGCGGGAATAAACTGACAGCGATGAAAAATATTTCCATTCTCGGTTCAACCGGTTCCATCGGACGGAACACCTTGAAGGTGGTTTCGAAGATGGGGGACCGTTTTCAAGTGACCGCCCTGTCCGCCGGAACCAACCTTAAGCTTCTTGCCGAACAGATTCAAATTCACAGGCCCCGCCTGGTTTCGGTAAAGAATAAAAGCGATGCGGAAGCGCTGACCGGCCGGTTGGGGGGGGATGACCTGAAAATCACTTACGGACCGGAAGGAAGCCGGGAAGCCGCCTGTTATCCAGGAAATGATATCGTGGTTTCCGCCATTACCGGGATAAGCGGCTTGAAACCGACTTTGGCCGCAGTGCAGGCCGGAAAGCGGGTCGCGCTCGCAAATAAAGAGGCCATGGTGACAGCCGGAGCTTTGATCCGAAAAACCGCGGAAGAATCCGGCGCGGAAATTATTCCCATTGACAGCGAACACAGCGGGGTTTTTCAATGCTTGTTGAAAGAAAAAATCATCAATGTCAACCGGGTCATACTCACCGCTTCCGGAGGCCCTTTTTTCAGGATGAACCCGGATGACATAAAGAATCAGAGTCTGCAAAACGCCCTGAAGCATCCCCGCTGGAAAATGGGGAAAAAGGTGACCATCGATTCCGCCACTATGATGAACAAAGGACTGGAAATCATCGAAGCCAGATGGCTGTTTGATTTAAATCCCCGGCAGCTGGATATATTGATCCATCCCCAAAGCCTGGTTCATTCCCTGGTGGAAATGAAAGACGGTTCGGTTCTGGCTCAGATAAGCCGGACGGATATGAAAATACCGATTCAATATGCTCTAACCTATCCGGAACGGGCGGCATCTTCGCTTCCTTATCTTAATTTTAAAGAAGCCGGTCCTTTGGAATTTTTTGAAGCGGATCAAAAGAAATTTCCTTTGATCGCGCTGGCGTTTCGCGCGCTTCGGGAGATGCCTTATTTTTCCGTAGCCATGAATGCCGCCAATGAAGTGGCGGTTCAGGAATTTTTACTGGAAAGGATGAATTTTTCCGGCATATGGGAAACCGTCATGGATGTCATGAACCGGCTTTCGCCGCAGTCCATAAATAATCTGGAAGATATTTTTGCTTATGACCGGGAGATCAGAGAGATCACCCGGAATATCATCAAACTAAGGAACTAAAATGGGATCATTATTAGGGACCATACTGGCATTTGCGATCGTATTCGGAATTTTGGTTTTTGTGCACGAATTCGGACATTTTTTCATGGCCAAACTGGTAGGGATTCGAGTGGAATCATTTTCGTTTGGGTATGGGAAACGCCTCTTCGGGATAAAAAAAGGAGGAACGGATTACCGGGTCAGCCTGATACCTATGGGGGGCTATGTTAAATTCGGAGGGGAAGAAGCTCTGGAAGGAATAAAAGGAGGAGAAACAGCGAAACAGGGGGATTTCATGGCTGCCAAAAGGTGGCAGCGTTTTTTGGTCATTTTTATGGGGCCGGTCATGAACCTGGCCCTTGCGGTTGTGATTATGGCTTTTATCAATATGACCGGAGTCCAGGTTCCCGAATATCAGAACAAAACCCCTGAAATCGGCTGGATCGCCCCGGATTCACCCGCAGAGCGCTCCGGGCTCCAGCCCGGGGATGTGATTTTGAGTATAAACGGCAAAAGAACGGAAACCTGGAATGATGTGGAATTGGCGGTCGGCACCAGGCCGGAGAAGGACCTCGACGTCCAGATTAAACGGGACGGGCGGATCATCAATGTGGATCTGACCACTGAAAGCCGGACCCGTTACAATATGGGTTACGCCGGATTTTTCGGAGAAATCAAAACAGAGGTGACCATGGTCTCTCCCGGATCGCCGGCGGAAGAAGCCGGGCTTAAACCCGGGGATGTTATCCTGGCTATCAACGGGGAACCGGTTTATTTTTACCGGTTTGTGGAAGTCATCGAAGCCAATCCCGGGAGCACACTTGATTTTCTGGTGGAAAGGGACGGAGAAGAAATCCATCTTGATGTCACCCCCCGGAAAGAGGGGGAGGTGGGAAAGATCGGAATCGCGCAGGCTCCCCAAACGGAAACACAGCAATACGGCTTTTTTCAATCTTTTGCCCGTAGTGTCAGTGAAAACATCAAGCTGGTGGGATTGGTGGTTGACTTTGTCCGGAATCTCATCATAGGGGAAGCGTCCACCCGCCAGCTCGGCGGCCCTATTGAGATCGCCAGCTTTTCCTATGCGGCCATGCGGATGGGAGTCATCGCCCTTTTGAGCTGGATCGCCTTTATCAGCCTCCAGTTGGGAATCATTAACCTGGTGCCGGTCCCGGTATTCGACGGCGGACAGATGCTGGTTTTATCCCTGGAAGGCCTGTTCCGCAAGGATTTCAGTCCCAAAGTCAAGCAGGTCATCATGCAGATCGGCTTTGCTATTTTTATATTTCTTATTGTGTTTATCATTCTCAATGACGTGGTCAAGCGGCTTCCTCAGGGCTGGGAAAGTTTGGTGCCTTGGTGAGTTCATGAATGAAAACAAATTAGAATTCCCCCGGCGGAAGACCCGGCAGGTTCGGATCGGTCATGTTCCGGTGGGCGGGGGAGCCCCGGTGGCGGTCCAATCCATGATCAAGACCGGCACCGGAAATGTGAAGGCCGTCCTGCAGCAATTGAAGCGGCTGGAGGCCGCCGGATGCGAAATTGTGCGGCTGGCGGTTCCGGACCAAGAGTCCGCTGCGGCGTTTACGGAAATAAAAAAAAACACCGCCATTCCTCTGGTCGCGGACATCCATTTTGATCACCGCCTGGCTTTGGCGGCCGTAAGCGCCGGAGCGGATGGATTGCGCATCAATCCGGGAAACATCGGTTCCAGGAGAAAAGTGCGGGAAGTGGCGGCAGCGGCCGGGGACCGCGGCATCCCGATCAGAATCGGAGTGAATGCCGGGTCTTTGGAAAAAGATCTGCTGCAGAAACACAGACACGCCGGCCCTGAGGCCATGGTGGAGAGCGCTTTGAGGCATATCCGCATATTGGAAGAGATGAATTTTGATATGATCAAGGTGTCTTTAAAGGCCTCGGATATACACCGCACTCTGGCGGCATCAAGGCGTTTGGCTGAGGAAGTCCCGCATCCCTTTCACGCCGGAATCACGGAGGCGGGAGGGGTTTTGCCTGGCACCGCAAAGTCCTCGGCAGGATTAACGCTGTTGCTGCGGGAAGGATTGGCCGACACCATCCGGGTTTCCTTGACCGCCGACCCGGTGGATGAGGTGCGCGCGGCCTATTTTATCCTTTCCGCCCTGGGGATAAGACAGCACGGCCCTGTGATCATATCGTGCCCGGTCTGCGGCCGCTGCGAGGTGAATCTGCCCGCTGTGGCTGAAGAAGTGGAAAAACGTTTGATCCCGGTCAAAAAAACCATAACCGTGGCGGTCATGGGCTGCATGGTCAACGGCCCGGGGGAAGCCAGGGAAGCGGATATCGGCGTGGCCTGCGGCCGCGGGAACGGGGTTATTTTCAGCAAAGGCCGGATTGTGCGCAAGGTGAAAGAAGAGGCTATTGTGGACGAGCTGATGGAGGAAGTGAGCAAATTTGCTTGATTTTCCCATTCCCCGTTCGCAAGGGGCCTGAATTATTCATGTTTTCTCAAGGGCCTCATTCATGCTTCCGGTGCGGTATCCGGTCAAATCCAAAGAAACCCAGGTGAAACCGATATTTTTCAACCCGTCAGCCACTTTGTCTTTGATATCATCTTTTAACAGAAGGGGAAACTCAGGGGGAATGATTTCAATACGGGCCAGGCGCCCGTGGTGCCGCACCCGGACCTGGGAAAACCCCATATCCTTTATGAATTTTTCCGCGGCTTCGATCTGATTCAATTCTTTTTCGTCAATCGGCCGTCCATACGGAAATCTTGAGGCCAGGCAAGCCTGGGAAGGTTTGTTCCAGGTATCCAAGTCCAGAATTCTGGAGAGCTCCCGGATATTTTGCTTGGTGAGACCGGATTCTTTCAGCGGCGAACGGATTCCCAGCTCCCGGGCCGCCGCGGCCCCGGGGCGGAAGTCATCCTGGTCATCCGCGTTTTCTCCATCCAGAATGTGGGGGATACCGCGGCTTGACGCCAGATTTTTAAGCTGCCGGAAGAGATTCTTTTTGCAGATATAACAGCGTTGAGGGGAATTTTTTATGAAATCAGGATCCTTCCATCCTTCAAAATCGACCACCTCCAGAGGAACTCCGAATTTCCGGGCTCCATGGACGGCTTGGAGCCGCTCCTCCCCGGGGTGGATGGGGGAGCGGGCGGTGACGGCCAGAACCCGGCCTTTGAGCACACCGGCCGCTGTTTTCAAGAGGAGGCTGCTGTCCACCCCTCCTGAATAAGCCACCAGCACCGGTCCCATTTCAGAGAGAGTTTTTTTCAGCCGGTTATATTTCCGAAGCAGATCCTGTTCAATTTCGGACATGATATCACACCTTTATCCGCAGGCAGTGAAGTCTCTCATGAGTATACCACACCCCCGGCTGGGTGTTGAACGGCCGCGCAACCAACGCAATAAACGCAAGTAACGCGATTAACTCTTCCCTTTCTCGCTTTTCTAGCCTTAAACCTTTCTCGCTCTTTTTTTAACGCAATCAACGCCAATTAACCGGATGATCCGGTTTTTTCCCGGTGACCCCTTTGACCAGATTGACGGCGGCCATTCTGGCCATCTTCAGCCGGGTTTCATAGGTGGCGCTGCCGATATGGGGGACCAGCACCGCATTATCCAGGGAAAGAAGCTTTTTTTCGATGACCGGTTCCTTTTCATACACATCCAGGCCCGCCGCCCGGATGCGTTTTTCTTCCAGGGCGTCAGCCAAGGCTTTTTCATCCACCACCGGGCCCCGGGAGACGTTGATGAGGATGGCGTCCCGCTTCATCAACTCCAATTCCCGGCGGGAGATAAGATGCCGGGTCTGGGGATTAAGAGCGGTATGGAGGGTGATGATATCCGAGGTCTTCAGGAGCGCGTCCAGAGGGAGATAAGCGGATTTGAAGCGGGTTTCTTCCTTCGGCGTCAACCGGCTGGGATCGTGATAAACGATATGCATTTTGAAGGGATGGGCTCTCAAAGCCACAGCCCGGCCGATCCGCCCCATTCCGATAATACCGAGGCGCTTTTCGGTTAAATCCATTCCCAAAAGCAGGTCCAGTTTCCAGCCTTGGTATTTCATTTGGCGGGTGAAGCGGTCGGCTTCCGGGATGCGTCGGGCTGTGGAAAGGATCAGCCCCCAGGTCAGGTCAGCGGTGGTTTCGGTCAGCACGCCCGGGGTGTTGGTGACCAGAATCCCCCTTTCCAGGGCGGACTTGACGTCGATGTTGTCGTAGCCCACCGCGCAGTTCGCTATGATCTTCAGTTTGGGGGCGGCATCCATGATTTCCTTATCGATTGTATCTGTCAGCAAACATAAAAGACCTTGCTTGTCTTTGATTTTGGAAAGGATATCCTCGCGGCGGGGGAATCCTTCTTCAGCGGCAGTTTCATAATCGACGTGATTTTTCAGATAAGCCGTCGCTTCAGGCAAAAGTTTTTGTGTTATCAAGACTTTAGGGCGCATCATGATTCTCCTGGTTTTTTATGAAAGGATAAAAATAAGAACGGATGGAACCGTTCAAATGATGAAAATGCTTTTGGTGACGGCTTCCCCACAACCGGTCGCTGACCAGCATTAAAGCGGCCGCCTGGACGCCGTAATATTCGGACAAAGCGAAAACAGCCGAGATTTCCATATCCACGAGTTCACATCCCTGAGCGGTTTGGCGGGCGATCCAATCCGGGGTTTCCCGGTAGGGAGCATCCGTGGAAACGGCTGAGGCTCGTGTGAAGGGAAGCTGTTGTCTTTCCAGCAAAGATTCTATCCGGGAGCTCAATTGCGGAGAAGAAGAAAAGACGTGTTTGTCCGGAAAATAATGCCGGGAGGTGCCTTCTTCGGACAGAGCGGAGTCGATCACTGCCGCGGATTTCACCGCCAGGCGGGAAGTGAGGGATCCTGCCAGTCCCAAAAAAATGATTCGCTGGATACCCGAAACCAATAGAGGCTCCAAGACCAGGGTGACGGCCGGAGCGCCTATGCCCCCGTAGAGGACCGCGTGGCTTTTGAAATAAAAAAGCCGTGAAAAAAGCATCCGCTGGGTTGACGCCGCGCACTGCCGGAGAGTTTTTTGGATCAATCGTGAAGGAACATCCGCCGGAATAATCACTAAATCCCGGCAGGAAAATCCGGGGAGAGGATCGGGTTTGAATATGGATTCATTCGGCACGTGAATATGGCCTCCAGTTTGGCAAACGATAATAAAAATAGCGGGGAATGTAAAGAGGAGATTTCCCTCCAGCCGTCCCGCCTTTCGCGCGGACGTTGAATATGGATTTCACTTGAGCTATGATATATTAGCGGAATGAGGTTATTATGGTTATATGGAAACGATTTTTTACCTGACCTATTACTTAGAAAATGGTTTTCTTGTTGCCATGGGAGCTGAGAAGACTTAGATAGACCCAGATGGACCGGATAAACTAAAAGAACGCAATAAACGCGAGCGCAGCAAGCATAACGAGGCACTCTAAGATTCCCGTCGCTCCGATCTAGGAATGACATTGGGATCATTTCCATGGTTCGTGGTGTATTATACACATGATCAATTCATAAAAAAATGGCGATGACACCGTACCCTGCGGGCGGGGTCCTGAGGAGCGAAGCGACGTGAGGATCTTAGACGTCTCTGTTCTTTATAATCTATCCGTCTAAGGTTGCCATGGCCTGCTCCGCAGGCCTCGCAATAAAACTTTGTTGAAGGGCATTCGCGGTGAAGGACCACAGCGTCATGCCCTGCGCCTCGCATCTGCGGCAATCCCGGCCCGTGAATAATTCAGGCTAAGTCATTCATCATGTATAATACACTAAGAACCATGACGATCACTTTCGAACTTTTGCCATGGGGGCGGGATGATGGATAAGCCGGCCCGAATGAAGGCTGAGCGGGCACGGTTCCTCTCCGCAGGAGAGGGAAGCGAAGCCGGAATCGGAGCGGATGTCCTCGCTGGGGACATCTGCGTGGCGGCGATCCATCCCCCGCACCCATGGCCGCTTTGCCGCCCGCAAACCATGACAATATTCATGTTTAATTTTCTCAGAGATCTTTTGATTTTCCCGCCCTCTTCAGACCAAATAAACCAGACAAACCAGATAGACGAAATGGACTATTTTTGAACCGCCCCGGGATTGCCGGAGGGAAAAAATTGTGAGAGGATAAAAAAATGGAAAAGAGAAATAGGTATTCACCGGAATTAAGGGAACGGGCGGTTCAGTGTGTTAATTTCAGATTACTTAACAACACCCTGGGAGTTGGATTGATTATCGCCATATTGATAGGCAGTTTTGCCTGTGTCAAGGAAAAATCTCAAAATAATCTTCTTCTAGTCACATTAGACACACAGCGGGCCGACCATCTCAGCTGCTATGGATCCAGTTTAGTGGCTACACCGAATCTTGATTACATCGCTGACCAAGGGATCCTTTTCGAACAATGCTATTCACCTATTCCCATAACCCTGCCTGCTCACGGCTCATTATTCTTTTCTCAGCCTCCTCATGAATTTCACTGTTATAACAACGGAGAAAAGGTTGAATCCGATGAAAAACGACCAAGTTTGGCCTCCATTTTCAAGAAGAATGGATATGCCACAGCAGCTTTCACCTCCTTAGGTGTTCTTCAAGCAAAATTCGGATTAGCTGAAGGTTTCGAGCATTATGAAGGTACATTTCCGAATAAAGGGCGTTTTTACATTCCAGCCGAAGAGGTTAATAACTTGGCTTTTCCCTGGATTGAGCAAAACCAGGACAAGCCTATTTTTCTCTGGATACACTATTCCGATCCCCACAGTCCTTATTACCCGCCGTATCTTCCGCCGGGACTCAAGCTGTTTTTTAATGACGAATATATTGGTGAATACCACCTCAACAAAACTCATTATAAGATTGATCTTGAACTAAAAGCCGGGAACAACGTTATTCGATTGGAAATAGATAATCCCCATTTGAATAATCCGCAGATTCATCAAGCTGTTTTCAATCGTCTGAGCCTAATTGATCTTTCGGATAAAACTCCTTTAGAGTTTTCTTCTGTTGATGGCCTCAATTTTATTGAACCCGCAGAGGTAACCCAGTTGATGAGAGAGGGAACCATTGTCATAGATAATACATTAGGACCACGCAAGATCAGATTTTCTTTCCAGGGTAAATTCTTTCTTCATGATAAGAAAAAGCGAGAATTTTATCAGGACGAAGTTGCTTATCTTGACCGTGAATTTGGGAGGTTGATTGCCAAACTAAAAGAATTAGAGATGTTTGAAAAGACTAACCTGGTGATAGTCGGAGACCATGGAGAAGGGCTGGGTGAGTATCTGAATGAAAAGGGTAACCGAGACTTCGGTCACATCAATTATCTTTATAATTTTTATTTACGTGTGCCCCTTATCTTTTCAGGTCCGGATGTTATATTTCAAGGGGAAAGGAGCAGTACACCGGTTACGCTAATAGATGTTGCTCCCAGCATCATGACCATGATGGGATTAAAACAATTTTCGCATTTTCGCGGAAGAGATGTTTTTTCTTTGACTGAGGATGACGATTATCGTTTATTACAGGCCACTTACGCCCCCCAGGCTGACCAAACAAAATTTGCTTTTTTTACCAGAGACTGGCACCTAATTCTGACTCCTGCTCACCAGAAATACGAATTGTATGCACTAAAAGAAGACCCCTTAGATAAACATGACCTTTATGATCCAGAAAATTTACCGGCCGAAGTTAATAATTTAGTAAGTGAATTGAATGCTGTGGCCATCGATATACTCAGCAACAAATCTGTTAATAAGGTATCTAAACAGACTGAAGAGATGTTAAAGGCCTTGGGGTATATACGTTAAATGGGGGACGTTCCTCAAAGGGACACCCCTTCCCCTGGAGAGGTTATTTTATTAACCTGATCTATCACTTAACCTGAATTATTCAAGATAAGTAATTCATTTAGAGGCAATTATATAGTGACAAAAATGGGTGAACTTTTTTAAAAAAAAACAAGTAAATAGATAAGCTGTCCCCAATTTTGCTTCAATTTTGCCAATTTTGTTCTTACCCCTCTTCAGACAAGCTAGTGTCATGTCAACTATGATGTGTCGTAATATTATGTTATACTATCTTCATAATCATCCATGGAGGATTGACTATGAAGAAGTATATTGTGACGCTTACCAAAGAGGAAAGAGAGATTCTTAATCAACTTGTTTCCCGGGGTAAACACAGATCACAAAAAATTCTCAACGCCTTGATTCTTCTCGGATG
>JAWODN010000012.1:0-7861 GCA_046483285.1 Candidatus Aminicenantota bacterium
TTAAAGTCGAATCCGGCATTGCCGGTGAACTCCTGTCCGCTGTGAAAAGGGTCGCCCTCGGGGCGCTGGAGAAAACCGGCCTTGCCCACGGAAAAGGGCTGCAGTTCGACCAGGCGACCGGGGTGAATACCATGGATCCCGGTCAGAGGAGCGAACCGGGAGACATATCCGCTTTCCTCTTTCGGTTTCCACGCGTACACGGTTCTTTCATTTTTGCGCTGGATGAGGCGGGTGAAATTAACGCCCCAGGTGGTGTTGTCTTTGGATTTAAACCTCAGTTGATGAAAAGGGATCCGCATTTCCACCGTCCATCCCCTGTCATCTATTCGGGCGGCCCCTTCCCAGACTCCGTCCCAAGTCGGGTCGCTGCCTTCGTCATTGAAGAGCGTGCTGTCCATGATCGAGCCCGCCGGATTGACGGCGAATTGAAATCCGCTGCGGCGGTCGTAATAAGGGTCCACGGCAAAAATAAACCAATCGGAATCAACCGGGTCGTCCCGCCGCCCTAACCGGCTGACGATGTCTTCGGAGAAACGGTCGGTCAGCCGGGCGGCCACATACAGATTTTCCTGGTCAAAGGCGATCCAAACCATGCTTTGCTCTGAAGCCGGCTCCCCGTCGAAAGGATCGCTTTGCACAAACCCGGTGCATCCCGGGGTCTGCCAGCACGGTTCATCCAGCCTGCCGTCGATTTGAACGGCCCCATCCGCAGGGACGGCTTTGACTGTGAGGTCTTTATTTTCCAGGGGGGTGAAGGGTGGAGATGCCGGGGCGGAGGGACCGGTCAGAAGAATGGAAAAAACCAGGCAGGCGATGGATGTCATCATTATCAGCGTTCCTTATGAAATAAAAAACAAAAATATAATATCTGAAATATTTTTGCAAATCTGCGGCTAGCGTACAGTGATGATCCGGGTGATTTTCATATCAATCTCCTGATGCCGCGGCCGGGCCGTAATAGAGGGCGTTGAAGAACATCATGAAAGTCCCGTGCGGCTGGGCGCGGTTCTGGGGGCGGAAGCCGAACATGATGATCCGGCCCTTTCCGTAATCGAAATCGACTAAGGCGGGTTTGTTGTGCAGGACGTGATCACCGATCAGACGGCCGCTCATGAAGGGGCTGCCTTCGGGGTAGCGGGCCACAACGTTCCAGGAATCCGGGTGCGTGTCTCCGGCCGCTGGTACCTGGGGGTCCTTTTCGATGAATTCAAAGACCGGGCTGCCATAAAATAGCAGGTTGGCGGACGGCTCCATCCCATAGCCGATGGGATGGGTGGTGTCGACCTCGGCCCTGAGGATGGCGCTGGGGCAGAAGAACTCGGTGGAGGGATAGCTCCCGGACACGTCCCGCAGGGGGACCCGGAAATGGTCCATCGGCAGGCGGCAGGCGGCGTTGAGGGTAATGAGGGTCCCCCCGTCCGCGGCGAACCGCCGCAGTTCGGCCAGTCCGTGTTTCCCGATCCCCCCGGCATACCGGGAGGGGACCGTCCCCTTGGAATGCCCCTCGATGATGTCCCGGGAGGAGATATTGGTCAGCAGGATGACGTCATATTTCTCCCGGAGGCTTCCGCTGCGTATTTCCGCATCATGGACCGTCGTATAGGGGAACTCCCAGGTGTCAAATATCCATCGGGTCCAGCCCTCGTCCATGTTGGCCGTCCATGGCTGATAGAGTCCCAGCCGGAGAGGCTTCAGCGGCATCTGTTTTCCCGGGTAATGCCCGGCGTCGATGCGGAGGCTGAACTCTTCGGCCAGGGCCTCTATGGCTTTTTGGAGCCCCGGGCCTGAGACAATGACCGCCCCGGCCGGATAGGTCTTCCCGCGGGAAGAGAAGGATTCGGCCGCCCAGGCGACATCGACCCCGGCCTCAAGCAGCCGGTTGACGGCCCGATAGCTGTCCAGGACCCGGTGATCGAGGATGTAGGTGTCCCCGCTTCCGCGGACCTCCCCCGCCGGAAATTCCGCCCGTTCTATGGACCGCAGCCGGGCCTCGAAGGGGAAATCCACCCGGACGGCGTCGACGCCCATCTGATAGGGCAGGGTCCAGCCGGTCAGATCGAAGGTCGACTCCGGCGGTCCTCCCTCGTACTGCCTGCGGTCGGGGTAGATCTGCGGGCCCAGGATATCGATGATGTAGGGGCGGTAGGCCTGCGAAAGCAGAACGACATAGGCGCCGGCAGGATAATCCCTGTTTTGCGCCCGGAACGGCTCTTCGGCCTGATGGACATCGATCCCGCCGGAGATGAGAATGTCGATCATCTTGGCGACCGTATTGGGATCCTTCTGGTCCCACCGGATGATGTATGCGTACGGGGCTTCGGTCTTCCCCTTCTCGATGGAATTCCGGGCCATGCGGTACATGTTCAGGAGATATCTGTTTCTGTGCAGGGCCCCGGCTTCCAGGAATCCGACGGAGGAGGCGAAGGCGTATTCGACGATGTCGCGGAGCCGCCACCATCCCCCCGGCCAGGGACTGGGATAGTTCTGGCTCTGGGTGTTGCCCTGGGTCCCGAGTTGTCTCCGGCCCGGATCCGTGAGATACCGGGGCTCCTGAAGGACGGGCGTGGCCATCCGGGTCCCCGCGGCCTCGAAGAGGATGGTGGCCACATTGTGCCACAGGGCGCAGGTGTGGATTGCCGACATGCGCCAGTGGTTCCAGAGCGCGTAGTGCATGACCCCGATCTTGCCTTCCTCTTCCAGGAGGGTCCGCATGTGGGCGCCCGTGAGCTCGATCTCCCGGGTGAGCAGGGGGTCCAGGGAGTGATGGCGGGGATCGTACAGGGGAGAGAGAAAGAGACGGGCGGTCGAGTTCCCCATGTGGTGCATGTCCATGAAGATCTGGGGGAACCACTCGTGATAGAGGATATCGTTGACGTACCGGGTCTCCACCTGGGTGTGCATGAAGGCGTCGCGGTTGTTGTCGTGCCCGGTGTAGTGATGGTAGAGCCAGGGCATGGGCACGGTTTCGTAGGGGGTCCCCAGGTTCTCGTGGTACCAGTCCGTCGTCAGGATGTTTCCGTCCGGATTCCAGCTGGGGACGAGCAGGAGAATCACGTTCTCCAGGATATTTTGGATCTGAGGTGAGTCGTCGGCTGCCAGGACATAACCCAGCTCCGGGGACATCTGGGTGGGGCCGCATTCACTCGCATGCATGCTGCAGGTGATCAAGGCAATAGTCTTTCCTTCCTTAGCCAAACGGTCTGCCTCTTCTTCCGAGATTCTGCCTTTAGCGAGTTTTCCGCCGATGTCTTTATATTTTGCCAGGTTTGATAAATTTTCAGGAGAGGATATGATTGCGAGGATGAAGGGGTTGCCCATAGTCGTCTTCCCCAATTCCTCTATCTTTATCCTATCGCTGTTTTTTCCCAGAAGCTGGAAATATTCATAAATCTTTTCCCATCTGATCAACTTGAAATCGGCTCCGGGCTTATGCCCGAAGAACGTCTCTGGATCGGGAATATTAGCTGGGTGTGAGTATACGACCAGGTTAATGAGAAAAAAAATGCAAATAATGCAAAATGGAAAATTTTTTAATTTCACTTCAAACCTCCTCTTTTTTTTGGGATTGTTATTGCAATACAGCAAAAAGTGGTGAGTAAATGTAACATGTTGCTAGACCAATCCAGATGGTTTGGTAATTATGTTAGCCTGACCTATTCATAAAAAAATTGTGATGTTTTTGCAATCTCTTTCTTATCAGCGATAAGTATGGTTTTTTATGAAAGATTAAATGGAACGTTTTTCATTTTTTTAATTGTTATTTTAATCGCCATTTTTTTACCCTTCGGGCAGGGTCCTGAGGAGCGAAGCGACGTGAGGATCTTAGACGCCTCCGATTTTTATAATCTATCCGTCTAAGGTTGCCACGGCCTGCTCCGCAGGCCTCGCAATAAAACTTTGTTGCAGGGCATTCGCGGTGAAGGAGCACAGCGTCATGCCCTGCGCCTCGCATCTGCGGCAATCCCGGCCCGTGAATAGGCCAGGCTAAATAATTAGTTTTTGAATAAAGTATTTTATGTTATACTTAACTCAAAATCAATTGTCAATATTTGACTTAACGCAAAAATGAAGCCGTTCGTACCAAACAAATTGCCATTAGAAAAGATCAAATGGGAACCACTTATCCCATATATGGGAAGGGCCAATCGTGAGTTGTGCCGCTATGACGGTCTTCTCGGTGTGATGCAAAATCCGGAAGTGCTTTTGTCTCCAATCACAACTCAGGAAGCTGTTTTGTCTTCAAGAATAGAGGGCACTCAAGCTACCCTTAGCGAAGTGTATAGATATGAGGCGGGAGAAGCTCCGATTGAGGAATCGAGAAGAATGGACATTCAGGAAATCATTAACTACAGAAAAGCCCTGATGATGGCAGAAGAAGAGCTTAAAACCCGGCCGTTTTCTTTGAATTTGTTGAAGAAGCTGCATTCGACGCTTTTAGAGGACGTAAGAGGGCGTGATAGATCAAGAGGTGAGTTCAGAACAGTTCAAAACTGGATAGCTCGTGCAGGCTCTCCAATAGAAGAAGCAGATTTTATCCCGCCTGCCCCGATTATTCTCATGGAAAATTTGGATAATTGGGAAAAATATTATCATATGGAAAGACCGGATCTTCTTGTGCAATTGGCCATAATCCATGCTCAATTCGAGATTATCCATCCATTTCTTGATGGAAATGGACGTTTGGGCAGAATGATCATTCCTTTATTTCTATTTGAAAAAAAAATACTTACACGTCCTACATTTTATGTCTCTGCTTATTTTGAAGAACATAGAGATGAATACATAGAAAGGCTGAGATCTTTAGGGGAAAATTGCGATTCATGGAACAAATGGATATTATTTTTTCTCAAGGCAATTCATAGACAAGCTTTATCCAATATTCATAAGGCCCAGCAAATTTTTGACCTTTATGAGGACCTGAAGAAAACTGTTATTGAGCTGACCCACTCGCAGTATGCTATTCCATTGTTGGATGAAATGTTTAAAAGACCAATATTTGCGAGCAATATGTTTAATAATGTCGAAGGGATGCCGACTAAACCTGCTATATTAGCCATGCTGAATAAACTTAAAGACAACGATATTTTGAAAGTAATAAGGCCCGGTTCCGGACGCCGGCCTCAAGTTCTGGCTCTTGCTGAGCTGATTAACCTGAGTGAAAGCAAAGATGTGGTATAGCCATGCAGCAAGAGAAAAAAACCGGCTTAAAAAGAAAGGCATTCTTGTTCTTGATCGCGATAATGAAAAAGAAGAGATCGAATTCGAACTTAATTATCTATTCACACTGAGTACCCAGAAGTGCTTCGCGCTGATGCTTGAGAAAAGCCGTGAATTAAAAACTACTTTTTTCTTTTTTTCCTTCCAAATTTTTCCGGGAAGTGATTCGAGAAAAGAACGCAATTCTGTGCGGGCTTCCTCTCCCGCCAGCCGAATCAGCGCCTCTCCAAAATCCGGCAGATCGGGTTCGATCAGCCCTACTGAGGGATCGGATGGCGTTCCTTCGATCTGAAAAACAAACCGGATGCCCCCGTCTTCTGTCATCATCGGCCGCATCAGCTCGGTTGTGAGTTCCTCGATATCGATTCTTTTTTTCAAGTTTTCAGTTAGGATTGTATTCAAATTTCTCCGGAGGAGATCTCTCAACGATTCGGCGGCGGAGCGGGGCATGGTCAGGGCCGCCCTGACTTCCAGGGACCCGGTCATTTGATACAGCCCCTCATAGGCGACACGGTAATCGCGGACCCGGAGTTCCCCGTCCGAAAATTCCACGGTGCCCTTTTTTTGCGCTATGATCACGCTCCCTTTTTTCCAAACCAGGTCTTCGTCGAGAAAATCCAAGCCTCCGAAATATTCTTTCAGAACGGAGACATTCTTCAACCGTTCGAAAATTTTGAATCCCTCCGCCCGTCCTTCGGGGGTCCTGATAATGAACCGGAACGGAGGAATCGGATTCTCCCTCCCAGACAGCAGGGATTCGAATTGGCCTTCCGTCTCAAGCAGGATTTGAATGTTTTCGGCGAAACTGGCCCCGCCCAGGCGGCGGGATTCGGCCCTGAATCCGGATTGAAGATTGAGTCCGGCCGGATCCGTTCCGATTCCTTCACCGGTCAATTCGAAATCGCCGATTTCGTAGATGTTATCGGTCATCCGGTCGGTGAACAGGACTCTGCCGTCTTCAATCGCGATTCGGGACAGAGTCACCTCCCTTAAAGGTTCCCCGGGCTCCTCGAGGGGCTCTTCGACTGGGGCTTTTTCTTCCTGCAGCAAATCGCTGAAATTAAAGCTCCCGTCAGCAAAACGGATGACTCGAATCTCCGGTTCGGTCAGCAAAAATTCCTGGACTTCCAGGTTCCTTGAAAGCAGGGGAAGGAGTTTGACTCCTAGGCGTCCACTGTCCAGCCGGATAAATATGCTCTCTTCAGGAACTTCGCTCAATTCACTGATGCGTTCCCGTTCCATCCGGTCGGAAATGACGACATTTTTAATGCCGATTCCCGCCACGGCCGCAAAAGGGGAAAACTGAATGTTCCCGATTATCACTTTCCGTGACAGGGATTTCGCCATCTGTTCTTCGACCCAGCTTTTATCGACGGTGAAATAGATGAAGAGACTGACCGCGATGAGCAGCATGATAATAACTGCGATTCCGATGCCGATTCCTTTTATGATCTTTTTTTTCTTCATTTCAAATATTTCTGTTACCTTCAGAAAATGCATATTTTGTGCCAGACCCATTCCGACAAGAAAAATAAGTGGGTTCCATCTCCAAACATTCGTTCTCCGGTGAAATGATGACCAAAGCCGAAGAGAGGATCAGGATAATTCGATCCTAGTTGAGCAGATCGCCCTCCGGACTCTGCCATTGTCCCATAAATCAGGACTTTTTCCAAAGTGAGAGACATTCCGCCTTTACGGGGGGCAAGGTTCGCTATCAGTATTCAAGGCGCGGCTCCCAGGAAGAGACGATGGACTATCTTGAGTTTATCGCCCGGGTCACTTCCCATATTCCCGATAAGGGACAGGTCATGATCCGCTGCTACGGCCTCTACTCCAATGCCCATAGGGGGAAGTTGCGCAGGGCCGGAGCGGCTTCCTCTTCTCCTCTTGTTATTGAAGATGTGGATCCTTTTGTGCCTGCCGAGGGCTGGGCGGATATGATCCGTAAGGTGTATGAAGTGGATCCCTTACTTTGTCCGTCCTGCGGCGGCAAAATGTCGATCATCTCTTTTATCGAAGAACCGAAAACGATCGACAGGATCATCCGCCATCTCGAACTGACATTTGAGGCTGAAAGGCCGCCTCCTCCCCGTCATGTTCAACAGGAACTCCTGATGGCAGCCGAGGAGATCGGGGAATATTTATGAGGGCTTTCGGGATTTTTTTTTCTGATTCAAGGATGGAGTTTATCTGAAACTTGACGGGTTGGAGATTTGGGGGATTTGTCATGCGTTTTAAGTCATTGACCACGCTGTTTTGGACGTGATAATCTTATTTCAGGATGTCGGCGGGTGGAAAATGGGGAAAATTGTGAGGGATTTGGAGCAAGTGCAAAAACGAAAATTCTATCCTTCATTCAACGGCCCTAAACCTTTTTGACCGGCCTCTAAAAATCGATCCCGCCAGCGGTAATAGAGATTCTGATTAATCTAATGTTCCCGGCAGATCTCAGCAATGGATTTTTCCCCTTTCATCCCCTCCAGCACAATTGCCGTTTTCTCTTCAGGCGACCATTTCCGAAGTTTCATCCTCATCCCTCCAAAAGAGATTATAATCTCTACCTCTCCAAGGTGTCCACCTCCTTAAGGGGTCAGTATAGTTTAGAGGAAATCTTTTCATCTGTGACAAAGAATTATCGTAGGAT
>JAWODN010000015.1:0-12322 GCA_046483285.1 Candidatus Aminicenantota bacterium
CACAAGCCATACCTGAATTCCATGTGCCATAAGAAAACCATTTTCTAAGGTATAGGTCAGGGTAAGGAATATGAACAATAACCGGGAGAGCTACTACCAGGCGATCGCCAAAAGGCTGTTTCAGTTGAGAGGGGCCCCTTTCGTGGTGTCTTCCCGGGAAACTGAGGCGATCAGGAGCTGGGAAAAGATGCGGATTCCCCTGCGGGTTGTTCTGGAAGGGATAGAGACAGCCTTTGAGTATTGCTCTCCGGGGATGAAAAAAAGATTGACTTTGAACAGCTGTCATAAATCCGTGATGCGCAAATTCACCCAATATCAAGAACGGCAGGTGGGGAGCCTTCGACGGAGCTCCTCCCGTTCTTATGAAAATGAGAAAAAGAAAGCGGTCCGCGAAGCGGCAGAAAAATTTCTTAAAAAAGTTCCCAAGGAGACAGGTTATCTCACCCCCTTTTTTTTAGAAGTGTCCAGGCACTTAAGCAGCCGCGGCATGGGAGAAGAGGAACTGGAGGAATGGGACCGGAGAATAGATGATCTTATTTGGCAGAATTTTCCCCGCAAGAAACAAGCGCTGCTGGAAAAAGAAATCAAAGATGAACAAAAATTGACCGGGGGCGAAGAATTGAAGCGTCTTATCCGGAGAAAAGCGGTTAAAACAGTCCGTGAGAATTATAGTATTCCCTATCTGGCCCCTTATTATTATTAGCCTGAATGATGAGCGGCCCCCTCCACCATTTTTTTATGAATCCATCGTGTGTATAATACACCGTGAACCATGACAATCACTTTTGAACTGTTGCTATGGGGGCGGGATGATGGATAAGCCGGCCCGTATGAAGGCTGAGCGGGCACGGTTCCTCTCCGCAGGAGAGGAGAGCGAAGCCGGAATCGGAGCGGATGTCCTCGCTGGGGACATCCGCGTGGCGGCGATCCATCTCCCGCTCCCATGGGCACGAGGATTCGATTTTCTAACCTGACCTATTCACGGGCCGGGATTGCCGCAGACGACCACAATTCTTTAATTCAATGTCGTCCCGAGGAGCGAAACGACGAGGGATCTGTGAGTGCCTCGTATGGGCGGTGGGTTCCGCTTTCACCAGGCAGGAAGGGATTGCCACGGCTTGCTGGCGCAAGCCTCGCAATGACAAAGCGGCATGTCCGCCCGAAGGGTAAAAAAATGGCGATTATGATGAAAGACAAAGCAAGGAAAAAAGTGACATCCTCTCTTTTTATAGATAATGATGAATACCGCCGTTAATGAAAGATTGACAAAAAGATCACCATTTTTTTATGAATAGATCAGGCTGAGGTATGGACCCCACTAATTATTTGGACGTAAAAGTCAGCTCTTGATCATCTCCGGTATCCACAAAAATAGTATGGTTGGCCTTGAATTTTCCTTCCAAAAGCATCATAGCCAGCGGATTCTGGATATCCTGTTGGAGAGTTCTTTTAAGCGGCCGGGCACCGTAAACCGGGTCAAACCCCCGCTCCGCCAGAATCT
The DNA here is from genome assembly GCA_046483285.1 of Candidatus Aminicenantota bacterium. GTDB lineage: Bacteria > Acidobacteriota > Aminicenantia > Aminicenantales > Aminicenantaceae > CAYRTV01. The sequence goes on from JAWODN010000015.1 coordinate 1,502, forward strand.
TCCTGGCTTCAGGAGAAACTTCAATGTCAAGCTTCTGAGCTTTCAGCCGCTTGCGGAGTTCATCGATCTGAATGTCCAGAATTTTCAGGATCACCTCCCTTGAAAGAGGACGGAAAATGATCACTTCATCCAGACGGTTGAGAAATTCCGGCCGGAAATGATTTTCCAGAATCTTCTGGACCTCCTTCCGCATGCGCTCGTAGTCCCCACTGACTTCTTTTATGATCTGACTGCCCAGATTTGAAGTCATAATGATAATGGTGTTACGGAAATCCACGGTACGGCCTTTGCCGTCCGTCAGACGGCCGTCATCAAGAATCTGCAGCAGAATATTGAACACATCGGCATGGGCCTTCTCAATTTCATCCAGCAGGATGATGGAATAGGGCCTCCGCTTGACAGCCTCAGTGAGCTGACCGCCTTCCTCGTGCCCCACATAACCGGGAGGTGCGCCGATCAAACGGGAAACGGTGTGTTTTTCCATGTATTCCGACATGTCCAGCCGGACCATGGCCCGCTCATCATCGAAAAGAAATTCAGCTAAAGCGCGGGCCAGTTCAGTTTTCCCTACGCCGGTGGGACCCAGAAAGATAAACGACCCCAGCGGCCGGGTCTCATCCTGAATGCCTGCGCGGGCCCGGCGGATGGTATCGGACACCGCCTGCAGCGCCTGATCCTGGCCGACCACCCGCTGGGAAAGCTTGTTTTCCATTCGGATCAATTTTTCCACTTCCCCTTCCAGCATCCTGGAAACGGGGATCCCGGTCCATTTCGACACGATTTCCGCCACGTCTTCCTCGTCCACTTCTTCTTTCAGCATTTTTTGCTCTTTCTGGATTTCAGCCAGCTTTTTGGACTTATCTTCGATGTCTTTCTGGACCTGGTTGAGCTTTCCATAGCGGATTTCTGCCACCCGCCCTAAGTTCCCTTGTCTTTCGGCATTCTGTTCTTCGACTTTCAGCCTGTCCTGTTCTTCCTTGAGCTTATTGACCGCTTCGATCAACTCCTTTTCTTTCTGCCAGCGCATCTTGATCGCTCTGTTCTTTTCTTTCAGCTCGGAAATCTGCTTTTCCAATTGGCTCAGCTTTTCTTTGGCGCTTTTCTCCTTCTCTTTTTTCAACGCTTCTCTCTCGATCTCCAGCTGAACGATCCTCCGCTCCAGTTCATCAATCTCTTCCGGCATGGAATCAATTTCAATCCGGATGCGGGAAGCCGCTTCGTCTATCAAATCAATGGCCTTATCCGGAAGATACCGGTCGGTGATATAACGTTTGGAAAGAGTCGCCGCCGCCACCAAAGCCGCATCCTTGATGTCCACTCCATGATGCACTTCATATTTTTCTTTCAATCCCCTCAGAATGGATATGGTTTCTTCAACCGAAGGCTCCCCCACATAAGTTTGCTGAAAACGTCTTTCTAAAGCGGCGTCTCTCTCAATATATTTTTTATATTCGTTCAATGTGGTGGCCCCGATACAGCGCAGCTCCCCCCGGGCCAAAGGGGGCTTGAGCATATTGGAGGCATCCACAGCCCCCTCCGCGGCGCCGGCTCCGATTATGGTGTGCAGCTCATCAATAAACAAAATGATTTCGCCTTCCGATTCCTTGATTTCCTTCAACAACGCCTTCAACCGGTCTTCAAACTCACCGCGGTACTTGGCCCCTGCCACCAGGGACCCGATATCCAAGGCCACCAGCCGCTTGTTTTTTAATGGCTGAGGCACATCCCCGTCGGCGATTCTCTGGGCCAGGCCTTCCGCCACCGCCGTCTTGCCCACACCGGCCTCCCCAATCAATACCGGGTTGTTTTTTGTCCGCCGGGATAAAATCTGTATCACGCGCCGGATTTCATCTTCGCGGCCTATAACCGGATCCAACTTCCCATCCGCAGCCAAGGCGGTCAAGTCCCGGGCATAGCGGTCCAGAGCCTGGTACTTGCCTTCGGGGGCCTGGTCGGTCACCCGCTGCGAGCCGCGGATGGACTGCAGCGCCTTCAACGCCGCATCTTCGGAAACACCATTTTGCTTCAAAATGCGGGAGGCGTCTCCGTCTTCCTTTAATAACGCCAGGAAAAGATGTTCCGTGGAAATGTAGTCGTCTTTCATCTTGACGGCTTCTTTTTGAGAAGATTGGAGCACCTGCCGCAAACGCCGGGACACATACGCCTCTGCTCCGCCCTCCACCCGGGGCGATTTCTCAAGAACTTGTTCCAGGTCATTTTTGACCGCTTCCGGTTGAACCCCTGCCTTGGCAAGCAGTGAATTCACAATGTTTTCCTTTTGATTCAAAAAGACCCAAAGCAGATGTTCGGGAGAGACCTCCTGATGATTCAACTCTTCCGCTTTGGAATACGCCCCCTGCAGGGCCTCCTGAGACATTACCGTGAATTTATCCATCTTCATTGGTGATCAATCCTTTTGTTTATTCTTTTTTTCTTTTTCTATTATAGCCAATTTTTTTTGAAGGCTCTGTAATAAATTCAGGGCCTGGAGAGGAGTCATTTGGTTGATTTCACTCGCCGCGATCTCTTCGCGTATCTCCTTGAGTTTTTGAATTTCCCGGTCTTCTTCAAATAACAGCATCTGTCCGGGATCGGGTTTTTGATTGCTCCGGTAAGAAATCCGGGGAGTTCCTGCGGCATCCAATTCTTTTTTTTCCAGATTGAATAAGATTTCTTTGGCCCGTTCGATAACCGCCTTGGGAATACCGGCTAACTTCGCCACATGAATGCCGTAGCTTTGATCCGAAGGGCCGGGTGCGATTTTCCTTAAAAAAACGATATTGTCCTTATCTTCCTTGACGGACACATGAAAATTTTTGATCCGGCCCATGGTCATATCCAGCTCAGTCAGTTCATGATAATGGGTGGCGAACAGGGTCTTGGGCCGGACATCACCATTCTGATGAAGATATTCCGCGATCGCCCAGGCCAGGCTGAGGCCGTCGAATGTGCTGGTACCCCGGCCCACTTCATCCAGAAGTATTAAGCTCCCTGGGGTGGCGTTATTCAGAATATTGGCGGTTTCCAGCATCTCCACCATGAACGTGGATTGGCCCACGCTGAGAAAATCCATGGCGCCGATCCTGGTGAAAATCCGGTCGATGATTCCGATCTCGGCATCGTCTGCGGGAACAAAAGACCCCATCTGAGCCAAAATACAGCAAAGGGCCACTTGGCGGAGGTATGTGGATTTTCCTCCCATATTGGGACCGGTGATGATTTGGATTTGGTGCCCATCCCGGTCAAGATAGGTATCATTGGGAATGAACGGCTCATCCTGGGTGATTTCAACGACCGGATGCCGCCCCCCTCTGATGGAAAGCGAGTCGCTTCTGGCCATCCGGGGCCGGTTGTAACTTCTTCGGGAAGCCAGCTCGGCCAGGGCCGTAAAAACATCCAGATGGGCCAGCGCTGACGCGATCTTATGCAGGCGGCCGGCGGATTGCCCCAGCTTTTCTCTGATTTCCAGAAACAGCTTATGCTCGAGACTGTTGATTCTCTCTTCAGCGTGAAGCACCTTCTCTTCGTATTCTTTTAATTCCGGGGTGATAAAGCGTTCTGAATTCACCAGAGTCTGTTTCCGGATATAATCTTCAGGGACCTGGGAAAGATTGGGCCTGGTTACCTCGATATAATATCCAAAGACTTTGTTGTACCTGATTTTCAAGGAGGAAATTCCGGTCCTTTGCTTTTCTTTTTTTTCCATTCCAGTGATAAATGATTTTCCCGAACAGCTGATCTCGCGTAGTTCGTCCAGTTCGCGGTTGAATCCCGGTTTGATGATGCCTCCTTCGGTTATATGAAAGGACGGTTCCTCCAGAACGGCCCGGTCGATCAGCTCCACCAAATCTTCTCCGTTATCCCATTCCTCCCGGATAGCCGATAAACGGGAGCTTTGAAATGAGTCCAGAAAGGAACCTATCCGGGGAAGCGGAGCCAGGGTCTTTTTCAAAGAAATGATATCTTTCGGCCCGGCGGCGGCCAGAGAAATTTTTCCGGTCAGCCTTTCCAGGTCAAAAACGCCGTCCAAAAGGTCCCGGATTTCATGCCTGGAGATGGTTTGAGCTAAGCATTCTTCCACCGCGTCCTGCCTGGAAATGATCTCTTCCATCTCCAGAGCCGGATGCAGCAGCCAGGACCGGAAAAGCCGCCCGCCCATGGAACTGACTGAGAAATCGACAGCATCCAGCAAGGTTCCGCTGCGGCGCGAATCCCGCAGATTTTTGACCAATTCCAAGTTTTTGACGGTTGAGGCATCCATGATCATGTGTTCTTCCGAATGCATAAAAGAGATGCTCTGGATTAAATTCAAGGCATCCTGCCTCAGGTTTTTCAAATAATATATCAGCCCTCCGGCGGCGGATACAGCCAGGGGCTTATCCGCCAAATCAAAGCCCTCCAGGGACTCCACCTGAAAATGGTCCCGCAAATAACTTTCTGCCTGCGCGGCATCATACACCCAGGACTCCTGGGGAGAAGACAAGATTCCAGACAACCCGTTTTCAGCAAGGAGGCTTTGGATCCGGTCTTCTTCATCTTGAGGAAAGATTAATTCGCGGGGCGAAAATTTAAACAATTCATCCGACAGTTTTCGCCGCACTGACGAATCGCTCTGTGCGGTCTTGATGTTTCCTTCAGCCACATCCACCAGGGCCAAACCCCATGCCTCCTCCTCCAGAACCACGCTGAGGATAAATGTGTTTTCTTTAACCCCTTCCGACTCCAGCTCCACAGCGGTACCCGGAGTCAACGTTTTAACCACCTCTCGTTTGACCACCCCCCGGCTTTGCTTGGGGTCCTCGACTTGCTCGCATATGGAGATTTTGAACCCTTTTTTCAAAAGCTTTGCGATGTATGATTCCGCTGAATGATAGGGCACTCCGCACATGGGGACCCTTTGGCGCGAAGTCAGCGCGATTTCCAAAACCGGCGAAGCCACTTCGGCATCCCGGTAAAACATCTCATAAAAATCACCCAGCCGGAAAAAGAGAAGGGAATCCGGATGCTTTTTTTTGATTCGAAAATACTGCTCCATCATGGGAGTGGGATTTTTTTCGCCCATTTTCATTTCATCTTTCCCTGATCAATACCTTAATTACTTAGAAATCGTTTCTATGTGGCCATGGGGGCGGGTGATGGATCGCCGCCCCCATGGCAACAGCTCAGAAGTGACCTTGATCATTCGTTGTGTATTATACACATGATGAATAACTTGGAAAATCGTTTCTTGGCGGCATATGGAATTCAGGTGTGGCCGTAAATAAATCATAACTCAAGTGGAATCCCTATTCAAAATCCGCGCGAAGGACGGCACGGGTGGAGGGACCCCCCGCCCGCAGGCAGCGATGACAGGGGAGGAAGCCGTGCCGGGACCCTTTTCCCGATTTTCATCGTTCGTACTGTATTAAACATGATGAATCCATAAAAAAATGATTCGGGCGGGCCGGATCTCACCGCATCTGCCGGCAATACCGGCCCGTTCATCATCCGGGTTATGATAAATATCATAACATCGTGGAGTTGCAAGTATCAACACATGGCTGCAATCCAGAGGATTTGAATTTCATCCTCCGGTGTATTATGATTTTCCCTGATTATCACATGAATATCAACCTGATGCGGAAAATCGATAAAACGCTGGGGGTGCCTATGTGCGCATGCCTCTCAATTTGGCACCGGTGTTGGTCCTGGATCCCTTTTTCCAAGCCGGCTTCCCCCCCTCGCCGCATTCTTTTTATTGAGATGTCGGAAATGGGCAGCATGGTTCTGGCCTATTCCATGATGATGAAAGCCAAATCCCTCTTTCCCCACTCAAAACATTATTTTTTAACTTTTAAAAATCACCGCTGCGCGGTGGATATTCTCAATGTGATTCCTGAAAATCAGGTTGTGACCATTGATCCTTCAACTCCCCTTAAATTCCTTCTGACCACCATCGGCGGGCTGCTGGCCCTGCGCCGCCTTCATGTGGACGCCGCTGTAGATATGGAACTTTTTTCCCGGTTCTCCGCCATGCTGAGCTATCTCAGCGGCGCCCGGCTCCGGACCGGTTATTTCCAATATCAACAAAAGGGACTTTACCGGGGGCGGTTTTTGACTCATCCGGTCCAGTTCAATTCCCATCTCCATATCTCCCGCAACCTTCTGGCGCTGATCAAAGCCCTGGCGGCGGACCCCCAAGAAAAACCCATGCTGAAAACCCCGGTATCAGACACTGAGATACAGCGGCCCCGCTTCCATGCCTCCCGGAAAGAAAAGGATGCGCTGCAAAAAAAAATAAAGCAAGACTATACCCGGCTCAACGGATCTGAAACCTTGGTGCTGTTGAATCCTAATGCCGGGGATATGGTCCCTTTGCGCAGATGGCCCTTGCCGCATTATGTTCAATTGGCCCGTCACATTCTGGATCATCCGGAGACCTTGATCCTTGTCACAGGCACCGCCGGGGAACGGCCGGAAGCAGAGCTGCTGGTTGGGAAAATAAACTCGCCCCGCTGCCTCAACTTCGCCGGCCGCACCGATTTCCGGGAACTCATGGTTCTTTATGACATTTCAGACATCCTGGTCACCAACGACAGCGGCCCGGCCCATTTTTCCACCATGACCGGGATCAGGAGCCTGGTTTTGTTCGGACCGGAAACTCCGGAACTCTACGGCCCGCTGAGCCCCCGCAGCCGGACTTTTTATTCCGGATATGCCTGCAGCCCTTGTGTTTCCGCTTTCAACCACCGCCTCACACCCTGCCGCAACAACCGCTGCCTCCAGGCCGTTTCAGCGGACCAGGTTTACCGTGAAATGCGGAAATGGCTGCCGGAAAAAAAGATTTCAAGCCGGGAGTCGCGGCATGGATAATTCCGCCGGTCCGCCTTCCCATTCAGGCTTTTCCAGAACTCAAATTTCAGCCGCGGTTATTCTGCTCGCCCTATTGATCAGTTCAACCTTGATCTTCAACCTCCACCCGCCCATGCGCGATTTTGAAGTGAATCATACGGCCGGAAAAAGGATGCGGCTGGGAGAGACACTCTACCGCGTTGAAGACGAACACTATATGTTCAAATACCTTCCCTCGGCTGCCTTTTTGTATGTTCCCTTGGCTTCGCTTCCTCTTAATTTGGCTAAATCCATTTGGTTCTTGCTCACCGTCGCCGCCCTGGCCGGCATGGTTTTACTATCCCGCAAGCTTCTTCCTCCCGGAAAAGGATCTCATGTCTGGTGGCTTCCGGTTGTGATTTTAGCCAAATTTTATTTCCGGGAAATCGAGCTGGGACAGATCAATGCCATGGTGACAGCCGTGCTTCTGGGGATGCTGCTGCTGTTAAACCGGTCCAGGCACCCTCTAAGACGCCAGGCCGGTGCCGGATGCGCTTGGGGATTAGCGGTTTCCATGAAACCTTATTCTTTTATCTTTTTTCCCTATTGGGTGGTTAAAAAACACATCATCCCCCTGGCTGCGGGGTTTCTGTTCATTCTGTCGGCATTGTTTTGGCCGGTCTGTTATTACGGCTTCAAAGGCAATTTCATGGTATTGAAAGAATGGTTTTCCACGCTGTCCGCTTCCACTCCTATGCTGCTTTCTTCACAGGATAATGTTTCCCTGCCCGCATTTTTCACCAAAATCTGCGGAACGCCCGGGAGAGGCCTTGTCCCAGCATTGGCCGGCATCCTCATCTTGGCGGGATTGATGCTTTTGATTATTTACCGCGGAAAATCCCTTTCCCGGCCTGCTGTCCTGGAAGGAGGGGTGATTTTGACCTGTATACCTCTGGTTTCCCCTCTGGGGTGGGACTACACCTTCCTTTCCGCAACTCTGGGGGTTATGACCACTGTTTACTTCTTCCATCATTATTCCCGTCCAGCCAGAATCATTTTAGGAGCCAATTTCGCCGTCATCGGCCTATCCTTATACGATTTGATGGGACCGCAGGGATACTCCCGTTTCATGAACTGGTCGGTTTTGACAATAAATTTTCTTATTTTAACCGGCTATCTTGCATATCTGCGATTTAAAAAGATATACTAACCTGAGTTATTCACGGACCGGGATTGCCGCAGACGACGACAATTCTTTAATTCAATGTCGTCCCGAGGAGCGAAGCGACGAGGGATCTGTGGATGCTTCGTTTGAGCAGTGGGTTCCGCTTTTACGATGCAGAAAGGGATGGCCACGCGGCCTTCGGCCGCTCGCCATGACAAAGAGGCATGCCGCCCGAAGGGTAAAAAAATTGCGATTAAAATAAAAATCAAAAAATGAAAAACGTTCCATTTGATCTTTCATTAAAAACCATGCTTATCGCTGATAAGAAAGAGATTGCAAAAACATCGCAATTTTTTTATGAATAAGTCAGGTTAGGTAACTTATGCTGACTTGGCTTATTTACTTCTTATTTCATGAGAGGTGTTTTTATGTGTTTATTTTTTAAGTTTTTTTTTCGCTTCCGTAATGTTTTTCTGCCTTTTGTGTTGTTGGGCTTTTTGCTTCCGGTCACGTTTGGCCATTCATCCGGCATAACGGATGTCCCGGAGAAAATGCGCCTTGGCTTTGAAAGCATCAATGCCGCCGATTCCTACAGTTATTTGGAATTCATCGCCGCTGATGAATTGGAAGGAAGAGACACGCCCAGCAAGGGATTGACCATTGCCCGCCGTTATATTCAGAGTCTTTACAAGACCTGGGGAATCAAACCTGCGGGCGATGGCTCGAATAACGCCCGTTCTTATGAACAGAAATTCGCAATATTGTTTAAAGAGGTTGCTGATGATACCTGTTTAGAAGTTAAAACCCACGATAAGGTTCAACGTTTTTTGCGGGGGAAGGATTTCACGTGCAGCGACGGGGCTGATTTTCCGGGTGAAATCCGGGGCTCCGTGGTCTATGCCGGATATGGTCTTTATGCCCCTGATATGGGGTACGATGATTTCGCTGGTATCGACGTCAGGGGCAAGATTGTGATGATCTCAGCCGGCAAACCGGGAGGGGACCGGGCAGACTCGCCTTTCAACCGGCCTGAAAACAGGGCCCGGTTTTCAGGCCGGCGAACCCCGGCTGAAAACTGCGCCCGCCTGCTGTCTGAAAGAGGGGCGGCGGCATTGATCATTATAGATGAATCTCAAGGAATGAGAAGAAGCCCCCATGGATACATCCACGGGGACCGGATTTCATCGTCCAGTAACCGGGTCTTCTCTCCAGATCTGGCTGAAGCGGACCCCATGGTCCCCTCTTTCTGGGCATCCCGAAGGGTTGCTGACGCCGTATTTTCTTCAGCGGAGGAATCCTACAGCGAGACAAAAGCCGTCATTGATGAGACGATCCGCCCGAATAGCAAATTTTTCTCCCAAACCGAAATCCGTTTTGATTTGAATATCGTGACCACCAGCTCTTTGACTGCAAATCTGTTGGGAATGATTGAAGGTTCGGATCCGGAGTTGAAAGATGAATATGTTGTGATCGGCGCTCACCTGGATCACGTGGGAATGAATGAACAAGGCTATGTTTTTAACGGCGCAGACGACAACGGATCAGGTTCGGTGGGAGTTCTTCAGGTCGCGAAGGCATTTGCCATGAATCCCGTCAAACCAAAACGTTCCATTCTTTTTGCACACTGGACCGGAGAAGAAAAGGGAATAGTGGGCAGCCAGTATTATGTGAAATTTCCGGCTCTTCCAATTGAAAAAAACGTGGCCTGCGTGAACCTGGACATGATCTGTAAAAACACTTCCCTTGCCACCGCCACCGGCGCCTACGACCTCGTGGTGGTCGACTGCGCTCCGACGGCCGAGACCCTGAAGCTGCTCACCCTGCCCGACGCCCTGCGCTTCTACACCCACCGGGTCCTGAGCCCCGGGCGTGCACTGGCGCGGGCGGTCGCCCCCCTCACGCGTCACCGCGCGCCGAGCGGCGCCGGGCTCCCGGTCCCGGACGACGACGTCGTGGATGCCGTCACCGAGGTGCACGGTGAGCTCGCCGGGGTCCACGCGCTGCTCACCGACACCGACCGCAGCAGCGTGCGCCTGGTGGTCAATCCCGAGCGGATCGTGCTCGCCGAGGCCGAGCGCACCGCCACCTCGCTCTCGCTGTTCGGTTACGGCGTGGATGCGGTGATCGTGAACCGGATCCTGCCGGAGCACCTCGATCACCCCTACCTCGCACGCTGGCGGCAACGGCACGCCGAGCACGTGGTGGCCGCACGCACCGCGTTCGCGCCCACCCCCGTGCTGGAGGTGCCGCTCCTCGAGGACGAGGTGATCGGCGGTGACGCGCTCAGCCGGCTGGGACGACTGGTCTACGCCGACCACGATCCGACCGCGGTGCTGCACCCCCACCGGCCCCTGACGATCGTCGAGGACGGGGCGGCGACGCTGCTCGTGCTCGCCCTGCCGTTCGCCGTGGAGGACGACCTGTCGCTGTCACGGCGGGACGACGACCTCCAGGTCACCGTCGGCAGCCTGCGACGCAACGTCCCGCTCCCGGCGGCGTTGCGCCGCCGCGCGATCGTCGGCGCCCGGCTCGACGGTGGCGCGCTCGAGGTCCGCTTCGCTGCCGCCGAGGTCCCGGCGGTGTCAGGGTGAGCGACGCCACGCATCCGTGGTGGGCCTCGGCCGTCGAGCCGACCCGTGATGGCGACGGCGGGTCACCGGCGATCGATGACGCCGACCCGGTCGAGGCCTTCCGTGCCGCCCGGCGTCCTCGTCCCGTGCCACCGCGCGCAGCAGCGCGCGGGGGAGCGAGCCGGGACGAGGCGGCCCCGCGGCCGGATCCGGCCCACGACCCCGCGCCTGGCCTCAGACCTGGCCTCAGCCTCACCCTCAGCTTCAGGGTCAGGG
>JAWODN010000097.1:0-23899 GCA_046483285.1 Candidatus Aminicenantota bacterium
AGCGTTCATTCTCATTACGGCCTGCATACTCGCCAAGTCGCCATGCGACCCTCTTCATCAGAGGCTTTGAAGATTTCGTCGCCTCCACCTTCACTCCGATTGCTTCCGGCTGGAGCGACCTTTGCCGGGTGGGGTTGTCTCCCACTGAAGGTTCGCGCCTTCTCACGGCGCACTGAATAATTCAGGTTAGAGAATTTTTCGGATGGGGGACAGGGCGTGATTTGACAGAATCCGGAGATTCCCCTTAAATAGAATCATGACTGAGCATACATTTTCGGGGGAACGCTACCGGAAATTCAGCCGCCGCTTAAAGGAAAAATTCGGCTGCCGGGTGTATAAAATCACCCTGGACGCCGGGTTGAGCTGCCCCAACCGGGACGGCACTGCGGGAAAGAACGGATGCATCTTTTGTGACCCCGCCGGCGGCTCGGGCCGGGCGGCGGAGGGTTCCCGCGCATCCATATCCCGGCAGATCCAAAACGGGATGGAGGCGTTAAAACGCCGATACAAGGCCGAAAAATTCATCGCCTACTTTCAAAGCTTCACCAACACCTATGCCCCCCCGGACCAACTTAAACGGCTGTATGATGAGGCCTCGGCTCATCCCGATGTGGTCGGCTTATCCATCGCCACCCGACCGGATTGTCTTTCCAGCGATATTTTGGATCTTATCTCCGGATACGCCGGGCGCTTCTATACCTGGATCGAGCTGGGTGTCCAGTCAATTCACACCTCCAGCCTCAAATACATCAGCCGCGGCCACGGATTGTTTGCCATCACCGACGCCATGATTGCCATCCGCAAACGCCCCATTCATCAATGTGCTCACCTGATCGTGGGCCTCCCCGAAGAAACCCAGGAAGACATGCGGGAAACCGTCAGGACCGTCTCCCGGCTGGGAGCGGATGCGGTCAAATTTCATATGCTCTATGTCACCCGGGGCTCCCGGCTTCTGCGTGAATATCAGCAGGGCCGGCTGCCTTTGATGACCATGGAAGAATACGTCAACACCGTCGTCATGCTGCTGGAAAACCTGTCCCCTGAAATCCTCATTCAGAGACTGACCAGTGACGCCCATCCGGACATTCTGGCCTCTCCGGAATGGCTGGCGGACAAGTCCCGCATCATCCGTTCTATTGAAACCGCCTTGGTGAAGAAAGACACCCGGCAGGGCCGGAAATATCAATCGCTTTCTCCGCCTCCTGGATAAGGAAAGGAAGGGTGGGGCGGGATGATGGGCAAACCGGCCCGCACGGAGACTGAGCGGACCGGAACCGCCGCAGGCTGCTTGACTTCTGCTTATCTTTATGGAACAATCAAAATCCGGTTTTTCGGTTTAAAGACGAGGGAAGTCCGTGAAAAACGGACACAGCCCCCGCTACTGTGATCGGGGACGAATCCCGGAATGAGCCACTGTTTTCCTTGCGGAGAACGGGAAGGCCCGGGAGGAGAATGATCCGAGAGTCAGGAGACCTCCTTTAAACTGACTGAACCCATCTTCGGGTGGAAGGTTGGGTGGATTCCCTCCCAAACTTTCCTCCCCATTATTATTCCGCGCATTTGCGCGGAAGGGAGGAAAACATATGGCAAAAAAAGTTTTGTGCGGCCTGACGGCTTTTTTCTGTCTGAGCCTTTTTTCAGCCGGCACCGGACAGGACCAGGATGACAAAAACAGCCAGGAAAAACTTGAACACACGGTCACCGTCACCGCCGACCGGCTGAGGACCCCGGAGCGGGAAACCGCCAGTTCTTTGACCGTCATCACGCGGGAAGAGCTTAAAACCGCCGGGATTCATACTGTGGTGGAGGCTTTGCGGGAAAGCGCGGGATTGAATGTGGTTCAGAACGGCCCTCCCGGTTCGGCGGCATCCGTATTTATCCGGGGTGCAGACAGCGCCCAAACCAAAATCATGCTGGACGGGGTGGAAATGAACGACCCCATAACCCCCAGCCGGTCTTTTGACTTCTCCCACCTGCTGGTGGAAAATATCGAGCGGATCGAAATCATCCGCGGCCCCCAAAGCCCATTGTACGGTTCCGACGCCATGGCCGGAGTGATCAATATCATCAGCCGGAAATCCCCGGGGAAACCAAAATTCCGCCTGGCTTTTCAAGGCGGCTCTTATGGCACAGCATCCGGACACGCGGAAGCGGCCGGAGGCGGAGAAACGATTCAATATTCATTCGGAACATCTTATTACAGGACGGAAGGTTTTTCCGCAGCCGGTGCTCAATATCCAGGCAACCAGGAAAAAGACGGCTACTGCAACTTTTCCCTGTTTGGAAAACTCAGCTTTCAGTTGCGGGATAATCTGGAATGGCGGGTCTCAGCCCGCGGCATTAAAGCCCGGACCGAGCTGGATAATGTGGGGGGAGCGTACGGCGACGACCTGAACCATGTTTCAAAATATGACTCCTATATCCTTCACGCCGGGCTTAGGGGCCTGTTTGTGGACAACCGCTGGGAATCGCGCGTGGACCTGTCTTATGTGGACTCCTCCCGGCGATACCACAATCCGGAAGATGAGGCGAATCCCTTCTCGGAAGAATCAGAATATTTTTCCGATATGGTCAAGCTCAACTGGCAGAACAACATTTTCATTCATTCCGCCAGCACCCTCACTCTCGGTTTGGAATACCTGCGTGAAAAAGGGCGGTCCAGTTACAGCTCGAGTTCCGCTTGGGGAGATTACCAGGACACTTTCCCTGAAACCACGGCAGATCATGTGGGGATTTTTATCCAGGACCGGATTTCCGCAGATGGACGGTTTTTTTTCACCATCGGCGGACGGTGGGACCATCACAGCCGGGCCGGCAGCGCCCTGACCTGGCGGCTGGCCCCTTCCTTTCTCATTCCGGAGACGGGGACCCGGCTCAAAGCCACAGCAGGGACCGGTTTCAAAGCGCCTTCCCTTTACCAGCTTTTCGCTCCGGCCGCTTTTTGGGGGCCGGTGGGCAATTTAAGCCTGAAGCCGGAGCGCTCATTCGGCTGGGACGCCGGTTTTGAGCAGGAATTTTCAGGCCGGACCGTGGTTTTCGGCATGACTTATTTCTCAAACCGGTACCGGAATCTTATCGACTTTGATCACACTCAAGGATATATCAATGTGGGAGAAGCGTCCAGCCGGGGCTGGGAGTTTTCTCTGCAATCCCACCCGGCCGGTCCTCTCTCTTTCCATTCAACGTACACCCGCCTACAAGCGGAAAACGACATCACCGGCCAACCGCTTATCCGCCGCCCAAGGCATAAATTCACTTTGGAAGGGCGCGGGCGCTGGGGGGATTCCTTTCAAACCCGCCTTTCTCTAATTTATGTGGGAAAACGGCCGGACTTATTCTATTCTGGAACCACCGCTGCCCGCGTGACCCTGGATGACTATATCCTGATCAACTCCTCCCTATCCTATGAGATGCCCCATGGATTCACAATCTCCCTGCGACTGGAAAACATTCTCAACCAAGAATACGAATTGGTGAAAGGCTACGGCACCCCGGGTTTTTCCATATACGGCGGACTGGAATACGAATTTTAACTCCTCACTTGATCATTGACTTCCGGCACAGGGTTCCTTATTATGGAACCGGTGCCGATGACAATCAAGAATCGTTCTTTATTCAACCTGCTTTTTCTGCTGATTTTTTTATTCCTGTCGCTCGGAGGGATGGCGGCTTGAATCTCAAAAAAACCACCCGGACCTGCTGAGAAGTGAAGATTTTCTGTTCTGTTGAAATAGAAACTTCTTATTCCGCAGGACGGATCCAACCGGTTTTCCTTTCATATTAGTTTCTGCCGGACTGATTTTCTCCTGTAATCTGGTTTGGCATGCCGTTTGCATAAAACTTTTGCGTCATGCTAACCCGCGAGCCGGCCTGGATGATGAATGGACTGAGACCGCCACAAAGGCAAGACGGTTTCTTTGGTTGTTTTTTGTATGAACAGGTCAGGCCGAGAAAACAAGGAGGTATATAAAAATGAAAAAACAATGGGTTTTAATTGGATTGGCCGGTGTGCTGCTCATCGCCGCCGGAGCCTGCCGGCAGCAGGAAGAGCCGGCCGGCGTCACGGCTTTGCCTGATCTCATGGCAGCTGATGTCTCCTGCATGGGAGGCAATATCTACATCACCGTCAAAAATCAGGGGGAAGGCGGGCTTCCGGATGACTGGCACAGCTTGATGGCTCTATATATCGAAGGGACCGCTCAGCAGGACATCCTTTTGTCAAATCCGACACGTACAGAAAAAGGAGGCATTTCCGAGCCCGGAGGGATATCTCACTATCTCATTCCCTATGATGTTCCCCAGCCCCTCCGCCTGGATATCTACGTGGACTATACGGAAGAGATCGATGAATCCGATGAAAAAAACAATTCCCTGGAGAACGTGTATATCGGCCCCTGCCTGCTTCCCAACCTGGCTGTGGAAGACATTTATCTGAATGAAAACTGCCAAGTGGTGGTGGTTATTAAAAATTTAGGTCCGGGATCTCTTCCCCAACAGCTCTGGACCATTAAAGACGTGCCGGAGTGCACCCTGAAAATATTAGTGGATAAAGAAGAATACGTTGCCCGCGCTGTTTTTGATTTCGACCCTCAGCAAGCACTGGCGCCGGTTGAAGGCACTGCGGTCTTTGCCAGCGACCTGGAAATTACCGAAGAATCCGCCGTCACGGCGGTGATCGAATGCATGGATATCGTGCGGGAGCAGGACCAGGTAAACAATACCTTGACCAAAATTTTAAGCTGTGACCAATAAAACCGGCCTGCTTTAATAGCCCGTTTCGTCTATCTTGTCTGAAGAGAGCGAGACGGGCGATACGCGCGAGAAGGACAGCACGGCTGAAGGGGCCCCCGCCCGCTCTCATAAATGTTCACCTTTCTCTTTGAATTATGATATATTTTATCCAGAATGGCAGGTCCGGATCTCACCGCCGTAACGCGCCGCGGCTTTTCCGCAGCAAGCCGTCGGGTGCGGTCATCCCGGTCTGTTTCCCATCCAGGAGAGTCATGCTGAGGACGGAGGGAGGCCATGCAAAAATTCAATCCTGAATACGATTTATGGAAAGCCAGACGGGAGTTCGGGGAACACGGCGGAGTAACGCCGTCGATTTCCCGCTCGTCCACTTTTACGGTGATGGAACCGGATATAATGCCCAAGATATTCGAGGGCCTGCGGGGTCCGCACAAAGACGGATGTTTCCTGTACAGCCGCCATTTCAATCCCACCGTGGACGTGCTGGACCGGTATCTCGCCGCCATGGAAGGAACCGAGTCCGCTTTGAGCACCGCCAGCGGAATGTCGGCCATCGCCTGCACTCTCCTGCAACTCTGCCGCCACGGCGACCACATCGTTTCCAGCGACACGATATACGGGGGAACCCATGCCCTTCTGGGGGAACTTTTCCCTCAAATGAACATCCATACCACTTTTGTCAGTCCTCAAAACACAAAGGCTTTCGAAGAGGCCGTCCAGCCCAACACCCGGGTGCTGTTCACCGAAACCGTGGGCAATCCCACTTTGAAAATTTCGGATATTCCGGCTCTTTCCCGGATCGCCCGCCGGCACAACCTGACCCTGGTGGTGGACAACACGTTCACACCGGTCATCGTGTCTCCCGCCCGTCTGGGCGCTGATATCGTGGTCTATTCCATGACCAAATTCATAAGTGGCGCCAGCGATCTCATCGCCGGAGCCGTCTGCGCCGGCGAGGACTTCATTCTCCGCCTGATGGACCTGCACACCGGCAGGGTGATGCTGCTCGGCCCCACCCTCGACCCCCGGACGGCTTACGATATCATTCAGCGGCTCCCCCATCTCCCTCTCCGCATGAAGGAACACGGCCGCCGCGCCCTTGCCATCGCCTGCCGCCTGGAAAAATCAGGAGCCCCGGTCAAGTATCCCGGCCTTCCGTCTCACCCCCACTATGAACTCTACTCCTCTTTGCTGAACGAAGGATACGGCTTTGGAGGCATGCTGACGCTGGATTGCAAAACCCGCCAAAAAGCGGATGAACTGATGTCTATTCTCCAAAATAAAGAAAGGTTCGGGCTGATTGCGGTCTCCCTGGGGTACTTCGATACCTTGATGAGCTGCTCAGGATCTTCCACGTCTTCGGAAATCCCTCCGGAAGACCAGAAGAAAATGGAATTATCACCGGGATTGATCCGTTTATCCATCGGTTATACCGGGAGCCTGGAATCCCGTATCCAGCAGATCAGCCGGGCTGTCAAGGCGGTGGGGCTGGTGTGACGCCTGCGGAAAAACAGCAGAGGGAACCGGCGCTGTTTTAAAGCTCGCTCAGTTGAGTGTTCAGATCTGATTTTTCCAGTTTCCCGTCATATTCCTCCAGGATATTTTTTATTTTGCGCACCTGGGGAGTGTCCTTTATGGGCATATCCGTCAGCCCCTCTTCTTCAAAAGCGTCCAGCACCATTTTTAAGGTTAAGTTTGAAGGAGAAGCCGCCGGTTGATAAGCATAGTGATCTTCGCCGGGAATCACCACTTCGGAAACCAGTCCGGCTTTTATCAAGCCCTCCAGGGATTCATTGACCAGCTGAGCCGGAATCTCCAACTCCCGGGAAATGCCCGCCGCCGTGCAGGGCTGTGACGGTTTTTTAAAGTGTGAAACCAGGTGCTGCATAATCCAGACGTAAATCAGCTTCCGGCCCCTGATGCTTATGCGGGAATAATCGGGATGAAAACCACGGGTATTCACATTTTCATAAGCGTAAGACACTTCGGCACCGAACAAAAGGCACAACCAGCTGATTTGCATCCAAAGGAGCAAAAGAGGAAGAGCGGCAAAACTGCCGTAGACAGCATTATAGACCGAAACGGTGATCTGAAGACGGATATAAAAGTTCAAAAACAACTGATAGAGGGTTCCTGAGATGATGCCCGCCAAAAGACCCGCCTTAAAACCGACCCGCCGGTTGGGCATAAAAATAATCATGAAAGCAAATAAAAGCCAGACAATAATATACGGAATCAAATTGATCAGGAATTTAACCACATTATCCAAGTATCCAAAAAATGAAGGAACGTCCGCCAAAGCCACCGTCAAGCTGAGAGAGATAAGAAGCAATATGGTGCCGATAAAAATCATGGAAAAATAATCCCTGATTTTAATGGAAAAACTGCGCGCCCGCCGCAGCCCCCAAATCCGGTTGAAGGAATACTCGATATTGCTTAAAACCAGTATGATGACGACAAAAAGAAAGACCAATCCCAGGCCGGCGATCAAGCCGCCTCTTGCGTTTTGGAGAGTGGTCTGAGCAAATTCTATGAGCTGGGACTCCAATTCGCCCCCCAGGGCCAGCTGGCTTTTGATCTGGGCTTCCAGCACATTTTGAAGCCCGAATCCTTTAGCGATCCCGAAAACCATGGCCAGAGTGGGGACCAACGCCAGAAGAGAAAAAAAAGCCAAAGCGGGGGCTTTCATCTGCAGCTCATCCCGGCCGAGTTTAGTGAGAGAAAAAACGATAATCTTAATTAACTTCACGGATGCCCGTTTCCATACCGGGAGATTCTCCAGCTTCATCTCCCAGATGGTGGTTTTGAAAAAATTACGGATGTTTTTTGTCATGCTGTTTTTTTATTTTATCAATTTTAAAAAATCAACTCCACATAAAAAATAAAGAGTCTTTCACCCCATATGATCACTAAGAATTTTAATGCCGATCAGAATCAAAACAACTCCGCCGGCAATCTCGACGCTTTTTCCGGTCAAACGCCCCAGCACAGGACCCGTACGGGCGGCCGCCAGCGACAGAATAAAAGCCGCACCTCCGATGATGAGAGCCGGGAAAAAAACCGGCTCCCCCAGAACCGCGATGCTCATACCGGCGGCTAATGCGTCAATACTGGTGGCAACAGACAAAACATAAAGGGAATATCCCCGGCTGGGGTCCTTGGTCCTGTACCTGGAAGGTCGGGGAGATATCGCTTCGAAAATCATTTTACCTCCGATGACGGAAAGCAGAATAAACGCCGCCCAGTGATCAAAAGCCTGGATATAGACCAAGATCTCCCGGCCGGCCAGCCAGCCCAGAACCGCCATGGCGCCCTGAAAAAAGCCGAAATTCAGCGACATACGCAGGCTCTGCCGCCAATCGGCGCCGCCCAGGTATAGGCTGACCCCTACGGAAACCGCGAAAGCATCCATGGCCAACGCCAGGGCCAGACCGAAAAGATAAGGCATACTCACGCATATGTCTCCATTATTTCTGCTCCTGCGAAGGTGGAGGAGAAGGAAGGCATATGTATATATCAATTCCGGCTTTGAGACAAGGGGACGCCTTCCACCGCCTTGATAATTCCGGATTTCCCTCTATAATATGAATGCCTCGTGAACAAGCCCCACCATCGGACGGTGACAACCGGAAAAAGGGCCCCGGCACGGCGCATCGCAATTTTTTTATGAATTCATCATGTGTATAACACACTGCGAACCATGAAAATGATCCCAATGACATTCCCGGAGCGGAGCACTTTTGAGTTGTCATTCCGAGGCACTGCGTGCCTCGGAATCCCTGACTGCCTCGTATGGGCGGTGGGTTCCGCTTTCACGAGGCAGAAAGGGATTGCCACGGCTTGCTGGCGCAAGCCTCGCAATGACAAAGCGGCATGTCGTCCCGGGGAGCGAAGCGACGAGGGATCTGGGAGTGCTTTCGCCAGGCCGTATGGACAATGAGTTGCCAATTCGAAGCAGTCCGGGATCCTTCGCTCCGCTCAGGATGACATTAAATTAATGAAAGGCCGGAGCCATTCACTGCGACGAGCCGCAAGCCTGAAGATTCGGTGAGATCCGACCCATCCGAAGGGTGCGGTGGCATCGCAATTTTTTTATGAATTCATCATGAGTATAATACACCAGGAACGATGAAAATCACTTTTGAACTGTTGCCATGGGAGCGGGATGATGGATAAGCCGGCCCGTATGAAGGCTGAGCGGGCACGGTTTCTCTCCGCAGGAGAGGAGAGCGAAGCCGGAATCGGAGCGGATGTCCTCGCTGGGGACATCCGCGTGGCGGCGATCCATCACCCGCTCCCATGACCACATAGAAACGATTTCTAACCTGAATTATTCATGGCGATTTCGTCCCACGCGGTAAATGAAAAGGTTCCTGCTTGATTTTTCCAGAGACCTTCTTCTTTTCCCGCACGTCTCGCCTTTCTCGCTTTTCTCGCCTTTCTCGCCCTTTTCAGACCAGATAGACGAAATGGACTGTTTTTGTTGTTTTTAAGCTAATAGGTCAGGCTTTCTTGGTGTATTTTTGCGCCAACTTATGTTAATCTGTGTGCATATCCATAAAACAGATATTGTCATGTTCTTTTCAAGAAAAACAAAAAGGTTCCACGTGGAACAATCGTCATGAGCCATAAAATCGTCGCCGTCGCCAATCAAAAAGGGGGGGTCGGTAAAACCACCACCGCCATAAACCTGGGAGCCTCTCTTGCGTTGAAAAAAAACCGGATTTTGATGGTCGATTTTGATCCCCAGGGCATGGCAACCGCCGGACTGGGAGTGGAAAAAGAAGCCAATAAAGGAATTTATTCGGCTTTGATGAACGGGGATGACTTGATGGATTATATCATCCCCACAGAAGTTGACAATTTTTATCTCTGCCCCTGCTCTCCCGAACTTTCAGGTTTTGAAGCGGAAATATACAATGAACCCAACCGCGAAAAACGTTTAAAAGAAGTTCTGGACAGAGTCCGAAGACTTTTTAATTATATATTTATCGACTGCCCGCCTTCTCTCGGGTTTCTGACCATAAACGCCCTTGCGGCGGCGGATTCCGTCTTGATCCCGGTTCAAACCGAATACTTCTGCATGGAAGGAATGCCCGATCTTCTCCGCACTTTGGATCAAGTCCGGTCCTATCTTAATTCTTCTCTCGCCATCGAGGGAATTGTTTTGACTATGTATGATGAAAGAACCAACCTCTCCAAGCAGGTATCGGAAGAAATCAAACGTTCTCTGCGCGGAATCGTTTTCGATTCCATTATTCCCCGAACCGTCAAGCTCGCCGAAGCCCCCAGCTTCGGCAAACCGGTTCTTTTATACGACATTAAATCAAAAGGCGCCCAGTCTTACTTGAATTTAGCCAGGGAGTTTTTGCAATCATGAAGAAGAAAGCATTAGGGAAAGGATTGAAAGCTTTTTTGCCCGAAGATTACGGAATTCTTAAAGAAGAACGTTTTGCGGAGTTGGACCTGGAACAGCTCAAGCCGGGCTCGGGCCAGCCGCGTTCCCACTTCGATCCGAACGCCATTGATGAATTAGCGAAATCCATAAAAGAGTCCGGAGTGCTTCAACCGATTGTCGTCGTCCCAGAAGTCGATCACTACAAAATCATTGTGGGGGAGCGCCGCTGGAGGGCGGCCCAAAAGGCAGGACTGGAAAAAATTCCGGCTTTAATCCGGCCCATGGGCATGGAAAAACAAGTGGAAATATCTTTAGTGGAAAACCTGCAGCGGGAAGATCTGAATCCGATGGAAATCGCCTCCGCTTATCACCGGATGGCTGAAGAGTTGAATTACACCCAGGAAAAAATAGCGGAAAAAATCGGAAAAGACCGCGCTTCGGTCGCCAACTACATGCGGCTGTTGAAACTGCCCGGCAGTATCCAAAAAATGCTGTCGGAAAAAAGGCTTTCCATGGGACATGCCCGCGCACTCTTGGGGATTGAGGATCCTGACCGCCAGGAAGCCGTTGCGGCTCAGATCATCAAGCACAATCTGCCGGTACGCGCCGTTGAGGAAATCGCCAAATCCCAAAAAAAACCCTCAGCCGCCGCCAAAAACGCGCGCATCCCGGCCCAGGATCCGGACCTCCTCGCGCTTCAAGACGAAATGATCAAGCTTTTAGGAACCAAAGTCACAATTTCCGGAAACTCCCAAAAAGGGGTCGTCAAGATCAGTTATTATTCATTAGAAGAGTTAAACCGTATCTTTCAAGCCATAAAGGAGAACTAAAATGAAAGACAAAAAGGATTATGACGAAAACAAAATCACCGGTTTTTTTGACAAGGACACCAGCATTCAAGGAGACCTTAACTTCAAGGGATCTTTTCGTATAGACGGCCGTTTTAAAGGGAAAATCAATTCAGAATCCATCCTCATCATCGGCGAAAATGGAAAGGTTGAGGCTGATATCAACATCGGCCACATCATCATCGACGGAGATATTAAAGGAAGCATTCAGGCAAAAGAGAAAGTGGAAATTCATTCCAACGGCAAAGTCGCCGGCACAGTCATCTCGCCTAAACTCATCGTGGCTGAAGGTGCCTTTTTGGAAGCAAACTGTCAGACAACGGATAAATTTCCGGTCTCCCCCCCGGCTAAGCCGATGGGATCTCAAGTCCCGGAAAAGAAAGAAAACCAAGCGGAATCAAAGTCTTGAAATCAGCTGCAGGCATCATTCCGGCCCGTTACCGGTCCACGCGCTTCCCGGGGAAACCTCTGGCTCCCATCCTTGGAAAGCCCATGGTGCAGCATGTCTATGAAAGAGCCCGGCAGGCCCGGGGGCTTCAAAGGCTTATTATCGCCACAGATGATAAAAGGATTTTTTCAGCGGCCAGAAACTTCGGGGCGGAAGCGATGATGACATCCTCTGGCCACATTTCCGGAACCGAACGGGCCGCCGAAGCCGCTGATTCCATTCCTTGCGATATCCTTATTAATATTCAGGGAGACGAACCTCTTTTAAATCCTGATTGGGTGGATAAATTGGTCCAAACCCTTCAAGATGAATCCATCCCTGCGGCCACGCTCCGCCGCCGCGGCTGCGGGCCCGAAAGCTATTTAGATACAAATTGCGTTAAAATCATTATCGACAAGAATGACAACGCCCTCTATTTTTCCCGTGCCCCCATTCCTTATGACTCTCATTCAGAATATTGGATTCATATCGGCATATACGGATTCCAAAAAGATTTTTTAAAAACCTTCACCCGCTTTCCGCCGAGTTATTTGGAAAAAAAGGAACGCCTGGAGCAATTGCGCATTTTGGAGAACGGTTATCCCATAAAAACCGTCGAAACCAGCGATGCCGGCTTGAGTGTGGACACCCCGCAGGATATAATCAAAGTGGAAAAACTGTTGAAAACGGATTTGAAAAAAAATGAGTAAGTTTATTTTTGTAACCGGCGGCGTTCTTTCCGCGCTGGGAAAAGGCATTGCCGCCGCTTCCATCGGGCGGCTTTTAGAAAGCCATGGTTACAGCATCACCATAAAGAAATTCGACCCGTATTTAAACGTGGATCCCGGAACCATGAATCCCTTTCAGCACGGTGAGGTTTATGTCACCGACGACGGAGCGGAAACCGACTTGGACCTGGGTCATTATGAACGTTTCACTTCGACTCGAACCACCAAGGCACATAACTGGACGGCCGGAAAAATATATGAGTCCCTTCTTAAAAAAGAACGCCAGGGTCAATTTCTCGGCAAAACGGTTCAAGTCATTCCTCATGTCACAAATGAAATCCAGCGGGCCTTTCGGGCCGCCGCCGAAGATAACGACATTGTCATTATTGAGATCGGGGGAACTGTCGGGGACATCGAAGGGCAGCCTTTTCTGGAAGCCACCCGCCAAATGCGATTGGCTTTAGGTCCTGTGGAAACTCTTTTCATCCATTTAACCTTAGTCCCCTATATGAAAACCTCGGGAGAACTGAAAACGAAACCCACCCAGCACAGTGTGCGGGAACTCAGAGCCATTGGCGTTCAGCCCGACATTCTTCTTTGCCGGACCGATAGATTTCTCAGCCGGGATCTGAAAACCAAAATATCCCTGTTCACCAATGTCCCCTTGGAAGCGGCGATCACAGCTAAAGATGTCGATAATATTTATGAAATCCCTCTGATCTTTGCCCGGCAAAAACTGGACACCATTATACTGAAAAAACTTCAGCTGCCCGCTAAAAAAAGAAATCTAAGCCGGTGGAAAAGAATGGTGGAACGGATGAATTCCCCCCGGGATAAGGTCAGCATCACTATTGTGGGAAAATATGCCGGCTTGCAGGACTCCTACCTCAGCTTAAAACAAGCCCTGGTCCATGGTGCGACCGCTCATCAATTTTGTTTAGAGATATCCTGGATAGAAGCCGAAGACATTGAAAAGGGGGGGGCCGGTGCCGTGCTTAATAAAGCCGACGGCATTCTCGTCCCCGGGGGTTTCGGGCACCGTGGAATCGAAGGAAAAATTCAAGCCGTCACCTATGCCCGGACTCAAGGCATTCCTTTTTTCGGAATTTGTTTAGGAATGCAATGCGCAACCATTGAGTTCGCCCGGAATGTCATCCGGCTTGACCAAGCCAACAGCACGGAATTCAATCCCCGGACCAGCCATAAATTATTTTTCAAATGGAGAGAACTCAAAGGGATCAAAGAATTGGGGGGGACCATGCGGCTGGGCCAATATTCATGCCAATTGAAAAAAGGCTCCCTCGCCGCCCGCATATATAAAAAAACAGAAATCCACGAGCGCCACCGTCACCGCTTTGAGTTCAATCCCGCCTATGAAAATGTTCTCCAAAAAAAAGGATTTATTGTTTCCGGGAAAAACCCTGACCATGAATTGGTTGAAATCATTGAACTTGAAAACCACCCCTGGTTTTTAGGGTGTCAATTCCATCCGGAATTTAAATCCAAGCCTCTGGAGCCTCATCCATTGTTTCAATCCTTTATCGGAGCAAGTTATGACAACCGCACCCAAAGAAATCAAACTCTTTCCTGATGTCCGTTTAGGCGGCTCCTCTTTTTTTCTTATCGCCGGACCCTGTGTCATTGAAAGCCGGGAGCATGCTTTGGGTATGGCCGGCCGGCTTCAATCCGTTTGCCGGGATTTGGAGGTTCCCTTTATTTTTAAAGCCTCTTTCGACAAAGCGAACCGTTCCTCCATTGATTCTTTCCGGGGCCCCGGAATGGAAGCCGGATTGGAAATTTTGTCAGAGATCAGAACTCAACATCAACTTCCGGTGACATCCGATGTCCATGAACCCCGCCAGGTTGAGAAAGTCTCGGAAGTTCTGGATATCATTCAGATTCCGGCCTTCCTCAGCCGCCAGACCGACCTTGTTATGGAAGCCGCCCGAAGCGGAAAACCGGTTAATATAAAGAAAGGGCCGTTTCTTTCCCCTTATGACATGAAGAATGTGCTGGGAAAAGCCCTCAGTCAAAACAACCGCCGGATTATTCTCACCGAGCGGGGGACAAGTTTTGGATATAATAATCTTGTCTTTGATGTCCGCTCGATTCCCATCATGAAAAAATGGGGATATCCCGTCGTTATCGACGCCTCGCACAGTGTCCAAAAACCCGGGGGACAAGGCCCTTTTTCCGGGGGTGACGCCGAGTTTATTCCCCACATCGCCCGCGCGGGTATCAGCGTGGGTGCGGACGGGATTTTCCTTGAAACCCATGACCGTCCGGACAAAGCCCTTTCAGATAAGCATAACTCATTGAATTTAAATAAATTAAAAGAGCTTTTACAGGTGCTCATCCGCATTAGAAGCGCCGTGTCTCAGCGGGAAACAAGCTCCGGATATTAACATGAATAAAGATCACATCACGAAATGGGGCAAGGATGTTTTAAATGTCGAATCCCAGGCTGTTAAAAAAATAGCAGAACGTCTTGACCATAGTTTTGCCGAGGCGGTGGAAACTCTCTCTCAAACCGAAGCCCGGGTCATCATCACCGGAATCGGAAAATCCGGGCTGGTGGGAAGAAAAATCGCCGCCACCTTGTCAAGCTGCGGGACCCCCGCCCTTTTTGTTCACCCCGTTGAAGCCGGTCACGGAGACCTGGGAATGATTGTGGCAAAAGACGTCATGATCGCTATCTCCTACAGCGGCAGCACCCGGGAAATCGTCCCCATCCTGGATTTTGTTAAAAGAATCGGAATAAAACTGATCAGCATCACAGGTAATCCTCGATCCATGCTCGCCACATACTCCGATATCGTTCTGGATGCCCGGGTTGAAAAAGAGGCAGAGCCGAGCGGAGTCATTCCCACCGCCAGCTCTACGGCCGCCCTGGCTATAGGGGATGCCCTGGCCATTGCGCTCATGAAAATGAAAGGGTTTACTGAACAGGATTTTTCTTATTTCCATCCCCGGGGCCAAGCCGGAAAAAAACTTGTTCGCATTGAAAGCCTGATGCATAAGGGCCAACAGATACCCTCCGTGGACCCCGGAACCTCCGTTGAATCCGTGCTCAGCGAAATGTCGCAAAAACAATTCGGGATGACCTGCGTCACCAATAAAGAAGGAACCCTTCTCGGGATTATTACCGACGGAGATTTGCGGCGAAAGCTGCAGCGGTTCGGTCAAAACCTTCTGGGTAAAACCGCGGCCGACTGCATGACGGTCAACCCCCTGGTCATCGACAAGGACGCACTGGCCACGGAGGCCTTAAATATAATGGAAGAAAACAAAGTCACCGCATTAGTGGTGAAAAACAAAAACAACAAAGTCGAAGGGATTGTTCACCTTCATGACCTGTGGAGAACGGAGATGTTCTGATGCGGCTGAAAGCACGGGCGGAAAAAATAAAGATGATTTTAATGGATGTGGACGGAACTTTGACTGATGGGACTGTTTTGGTTTTCCCGGACGGAGAAGAGCTGAAATGGTACAATGTCCGGGACGGAATGGGTATTCTGCTGGCTCATCTGGTTGGATTCAAAACCGGCATTATCACCGGAAAAATCTCGCACCCGCTGGAAATCAGAGCGAAAAAGCTGCGTATCGATGAACTCCACCAGGGTATTTTAAACAAAAAAGAAATCCTTCAAAAATTGCATAAAAAATATGCCCTCAGTTGGGAAGAAATCGCTTATATCGGTGATGACTTGGGCGATCTTGAGGCCATCAAGGCAACCGGATTTTCCGGGGCTGTGGCTGACGCCCATCCCCGGGTGAAACAAAGCGCCCATTTCATCAGCCGGCTGCCTGGAGGAAGGGGGGCTGTAAGAGAATTCATTGATTTCATTTTTGATGCCCAAGAAAAATGGGATCTGGTTGAATCTAAAATCGATAAATTGACACTAAAAGAATAAATTCTTTTTTTGGCCTGGCTGATAAGCGGGCCGGGGTTGACGCAGAAGCGAAGCGCCTTTTCCCGCCGTTTTTATGACTAAGTCAGGCTGGAGGGAGAGGAGAAAAACATGAAAATAAAACAAGATATCTTCCGCCAATATGACATCCGGGGGAAAGTGGACAAAGATTTGACTCCCGATACGGTCCGCATGCTGGGGCAAGCCATGGGGACATACTTCCGCCGCAACGGAATTAAACAGACCGCCGTGGGGAGAGACAACCGTCTCAGTTCTCCGTCCTTCGCCGGCAGCCTGAGCGAAGGGCTGATGTCCACCGGCTGCGACGTGATTGATCTGGGAATCATTCCCACGCCTTTGCTTTATTTCAGCATCCATACCAAAGGTTATTCTTCCGGAGTGATGATCACAGGCTCCCATAATCCTCCCGAATACAACGGGTTCAAGATGATGATGGGGAAAAAAACACTTTACGGAGACAGCATCCAGGACATTTACCGCCTGGTCAAAAACAATGATTTTGTTTCCTCCTCTCCGGGGGTTAAATCCACCGCAGACATCACTTCTGAATACTTGACCTATGTCACCGGTCATATCAAAATGGGACCCCGAAAAATCAAGGTGGCGGTGGATGCCGGCAACGGGACCGGCGGGCGGATCGCGGTTCCGGTTTTCAGGCAGTTGGGCTGTGACGTGACGGAATTGTACTGTGACATGGACGGCCGTTTTCCCCATCATCATCCGGACCCCACCGTTCCCGAAGCGCTGGAAGATCTTATCCAAACGGTTAAAACTTCCGGCCTGGATTTAGGAATCGCCTATGACGGAGACAGCGACAGAATCGGTGTCATCGATGAAAAAGGACAAATCATCTGGGGAGACAAACTCATGATCCTCTTTTCCCGTGATATTCTCCCTTCACATCCAGGAGCGGCCGTCATTTCTGAAGTCAAAGCCTCCCAACTTCTCTATGACGAAATTGAAAAACTGGGGGGACGCCCCATCATGTGGAAAACCGGCCATTCCTTGATCAAGCAAAAAATCCACGAAGAGAACGCCATCCTGGCCGGAGAAATGAGCGGTCATATTTTTTTCAATGACCGATTTTTTGGTTTTGATGACGCCATCTACGCCTCCGCCCGGCTCGTTGAGCTCCTCTCCGGCAAAGAAGCCCCCCTGTCCCAGCTGCTGTCCGACCTCCCCCCAATGCACAACACCCCGGAAATCCGAATCTATGCCTCCGATCAAGTGAAATTCAAAATCGTTGAGAAAGTCAAGCACAAGCTGGCCGAAAAATATCCGGTCATAGATATCGACGGAGTCAGGGCTCAATTTCCTCACGGATGGGGTTTGGTTCGCGCATCCAACACCCAGGAAGCGCTGGTGGTGCGCTTTGAGGCCGAAAGCGAAAAAGAATTAAATTCCATTCGCAGCCAAGTTGAAAATCTCATCG
Organism: Candidatus Aminicenantota bacterium; assembly: GCA_046483285.1. Classification (GTDB taxonomy): domain Bacteria; phylum Acidobacteriota; class Aminicenantia; order Aminicenantales; family Aminicenantaceae; genus CAYRTV01. Next base: position 17,515 of record JAWODN010000097.1, read on the forward strand.
AAACCGTCATTCGAGAGATAGAAAAATCTTGAATTTAATACACGTTCTTGTTCTGGCCTTTATTCAGGGTCTGACTGAATTTTTTCCGGTCAGCAGTTCCGGCCACCTGGTCGTTTTCCAGAATGTGTTCGGTCTTCATGAGCCCCAAATTTTTCTGGACGTGATGCTGCACGTGGGAACCCTGCTGAGTCTGATATTTTTTCTCCGCCGTGAACTCAAAGATATCATTCTCAGCTTTTGCCGCCACGGCCTGCATCTCCGCAGGGGCTGGAATGATCCCCATTTCCGTACGCTTATCTATCTGCTCACGGCCTCTGTGCCAACCTTTTTAATTGGGTATTTCTTCAGCGATTTTTTTGAATCTTTGTTCCAATCCCCCCGCTCAGTCGGTTTTGCTCTCATCGTCACCTCGGTTTTTTTGTTCCTCACCCGGTTCGCCTCTTCACGAAAAGAACGCTTCCCCGCTCATCCTCTCCTGATTGGGATTCTCCAGGGTGCCGCCATCGTTCCCGGTTTCTCCCGTTCCGGATTCACCATCGGAGGCGCGCTTCTATTAGGTTGGGGAAAAGAGCGGGCGGCCCGTTTTTCTTTTCTCCTGTCCATTCCGGCTATACTGGGAGCTTCCTTGTTTCAGTTTCTCAAAATCGATTCGGCTTCACAGCCGTGGCCGCTTATTTTCGCCGGCGTGGCGACGGCGGCGGTGACCGGATACACCGCTTTGTTTTTCCTCTATAAACTCGTCCAGCGCGGCCGGTTTCATATTTTTGCATATTACTGTCTGGTGGCGGCCTTGCTGATTTTGTTGATCAGCCGGCCCGCTGCCCCTTAACCTGAAACACAAATCGGGTCAAACAAAGGAAAGCGAGGACACTATGGAAAGATACGCCGTTATTATGGCAGGAGGGGTTGGAACACGTTTCTGGCCCTTAAGCCGCACGCAACAGCCCAAACAATTTCTTCCTATAATCAGCGAGCGCACTATGCTGGAAGAAACCATCCGGCGCATCCAGCCCTTTATCCCTTTATCCCGCATCGTCACCATCGCCAACCGGAACCATTCCGAAGTCATCCGGCGGATTTTTCCCGCCCTCCCGGCCGAAAATGTGATTGTTGAGCCCATGGGGAAAAACACCGCCCCTTGCCTTCTCCTGGCTACAGCAGGTATTTACAGGCGCAATCCCGAAGCCGTTTTGACCGTGCTCCCCGCGGATCATCTTATCCGAAAACCTGATGTTTTCAGAAGAAAGCTTGCCGCCGCAGCGGATGCCGGGGAACAGTCCGGAGACTTGATAACTTTCGGAATCCCCCCCTCTTATCCCGCCACCGGTTACGGCTACATCCGATTCGACCGAAATCAGCCCATGCGCCTGAAAAATGAGTCTTTTTTCCATGTCCGTGAATTCAAAGAAAAACCCGGCCGGGAGCAGGCTCTGGAATTTCTCAATGCCGGGACATATTACTGGAATTCCGGCATGTTCATCTGGCGGGCGGATGGCTTCTCCAGTAAAATAAAAAAATTCGCTCCTGATTGGTATCCCTTCTGGAAGAAAATTTTAGATGACTACGAAGAGCCGGAAAAGCTGAAACGCCTGTTCGAGGACATGCCGGCGACATCCATCGACTACGCTCTGATGGAAAAGGCTTCCGGGGTTTTGATGGCTGAAGGCGATTTCGGCTGGTCTGATGTCGGCTCGTGGTCCTCTCTCTTTGATATATGGCCTCAGGATGAAAACAGCAATGCCTTGCGGACGGAAGGGATCGCTATTGACTCAAAAAACAATCTGGTTCATAATCCGGGCCGGCTGACGGCTTTAGTGGGAGTGCAGGACATGATTGTGGTCGACACGCCGGACGCCCTCTTGATCTGCCGGAAGGATATGGACCAAAAAGTGAAAGACATCGTCGCCGAATTAAAAACCAAAAAACGGAGCCGCCTGTTATAAGGATGACACGCTTTCTTGGTCAATCCTCATAATTTCCTTTTCCCGGCTCCTGCTGCCCGGAAAAAAGGGATTTGGCTCTTTGCCGGATTTTTTCTTCGGTCCATTCTTCTTCTCTTTCTATTTTTTGCGTGGCCGGGCCCGGGTCATGGGAGCCGGTTTCCAGAATATCCTCCAGCACAACAGGTGCTGAGTCATTGGAATCGAAAACATGAACCATCATGCTGTAGGCAAAATCTTCCACACCCCGCACCATACGCTCGCGGATTTCAGCCGGCTGAGCATGCATCTTGTTTTCGAAAGGAAGATTCAATTTTTTATAATTCCCTCCCTTTAAGCCTTTTTCGCGGGCGTAAGCGACCATTTCATTCCATAATTCATCAGTGACTCCGCGTCCTTTCAATTTAATAAAATCCCCGTTTTCATCCTGCCGCGCATTGCCGTAGTCATTGACTTCCACCCCCCAGGAGATCATCTGAAGAGCGGTGGCCACATTGGCTTTGGTGGTGTAAGTGTCTTCGGCGATTTCGCGCAGCCGGTCGGAGCTGTTTCCGGAGGTACCGTGCTGAGCTCCCGCAATGCTGTACTTTTCCAAGGCTTTGTGAATCGTTGCCGTCAAATCAACTAGAATGCCTTGATCGCTTTCCTGAATGCCGTGGCTGGTTCCATTATTCAGCGCGATCCAATTTGGAAAAATTTCATGGGCGTTCAAGCCCTGAACAAGAAACAAGGCTTCCTCCACTGTGGACAAACCTTCTGCTCCCTTAATCTCCCCCACTTCGGTTTCCAGTCCGGCCCAATCCGGAATATAACGGTTCAGCTCCAGGTTTGCCAGCAGGTTGTCATCATCAGGAAGATGAGAGGCATCGATGGCGATAGAAGTGATCCCGGCATCAAAAATAGAAGGAATCTCAACCTTGGCAGGTTCGATATCCGCTTTCTTCTTAAAGGTGTAATGATCGGCGTGAACAGCCACCGGAACGGTGATCCCCAATTCATTGCACACCGCATCGACTTGACGGGCGATATTCCAATAATTGACCGCGCAGTAGCCGCCGGTCCCTCCTTCGGACTTAGCGATTTCAATAATCAGCGCGGAATTGGCCTTTTGAGCGGCCCGCAAAGCGCCCCGGATAACAAAATGATTCCTTCCGTTGGCGGCCATGCAGATGGATTTGCCTTTTTTCCGCATGGCCCTGTCTATGAACTTTCCGCTGACCAGCAAAGCCTGAGAATGGGGGAACAGCCGGGTTATGTTGGGCGGCCGCCCTGTTTTTAAGGCTTGCTGGAATTCTGTGGAGTTTTGCTTTATTAACGGCATAAATGCCTCCTTATAATTTATAATGATTTAATTAAAACCTATGCCTTAAAAAATGATTTTTTACGGCACAGGAAGATGATGCCGCAGTCCTATATGCTGATTTCATCTATATTTATATTTTTAATCAAAATTGTTTCAAAGTAAAGGGGGACATTTTGCGCATGTGTCTTGACTTCCATTGTGTGGGGTGGAGAAGACGGATTGGCGGAACGCCGCGGCCATGAGGATGGCCTCCGGCCGGGTCTCTATTTTTTAATGACCTGGAGTCCAAGCTCGGCCAGCTGGCGTTCATCCACAGGAGCGGGCGCTTCGGTCATTAAAGAAAGCGAGCTGGTCGTTTTGGGAAAAGGGATAACCTCCCGGATAGATGATTCTCCCGTCAAAATCATCACGATTCTATCGAACCCGAGGGCGATCCCTCCGTGCGGCGGAGTGCCGAAAGTCAAAGCCTTCAGGAAAAACCCGAATTTTTCTTCCGCTTCCTCCCGGCTCAGCCCCAGCGCCCGAAATATCCGTTCCTGCATATCCCGGTGGTGAATCCGGATGGACCCCCCTCCGATTTCAATCCCGTTCAGCACCATATCGTAGGCGCAGGCTCTGACTTTCAAAGGATCCTTATCCAAAAGGGGGAGATCGTCATGGTGAATTGAGGTGAAAGGATGATGCATCGACATCATCCGGTCTTCTTCCGCGTTCCATTCGAATAAAGGAAAATCCGTTATCCACGCAAACCGGTATTCATTCTCCGGCAGGCCCCTTTCTTTTCCTAAAAACAAGCGGATGCGGCCCAGCACCTTAGCCGCTTCATCGCCGAGGCCGGCAGCCAGCAGGACCAGCTCGTCTTTCCCGCCTCCTGCGCTTTCCCACAGGATATCAAAGTCCTTGTTTCCGATCTTAAGCGAAGACCGGTATCCCCCTTCTTCTTTTTTTATCCAGATAACGCCTTTTCCTCCCGCCTCCCGGGCTTGGTCATTTAATTTATCCAGGCGGCTTCGGGAAAATTCTTCCGCACCCGGCACAGTCAAAGCTTTAACCCGGCCGCCTTCATTCATGACGCCTTGAAGAAGATTCGAGGCCACTTCTGATGCTTGCGCTGTGATGTCTTTTATTTCACCCGGAATTCTCAAATCGGGTTTGTCGGTTCCATAGCGGGACATGCTTTCGGCGTAAGTCAACCGGGGAAAGGGCCGCTTCACGTCCACGCCAATCAGAGAAAATATGCTCTCCATCAATCTTTCCGTAACGTCAAAAACCTCATCCCGGCCGACAAAACTCATCTCCATATCAATTTGAGTGAACTCGGGCTGCCGCTCAGCCCGGAGGTCCTCATCCCGGAAACACTTGACGATTTGATAGTAACGGTCAAACCCTGAAATCATCAGGATTTGTTTGAATATCTGGGGGGATTGCGGAAGCGCGAAAAATCGTCCCTTATAAATCCTGCTGGGGACAAGATAATCTCGCGCGCCCTCCGGCGTGGACCGGGTGAGCACCGGAGTTTCGATTTCATAAAAACCCTCCTGATCCAAAAACCCTCTGACCGCCCGCGCTGCCTGGTGGCGCACCCGGATGTTCCGCTGCATGGATGGCCGGCGCAAATCAAGGTAACGGTACGTCAACCGCATATCATCACTTGCCCGCAGGGGGTCCTCGACCATAAAAGGAAGGGTCCGGCTGGTGTTGAAGACGATGATATCCAAGGCCTCCACTTCGACATCTCCGGTCGCCATTTCCGGATTCCGCAATTTCTCTTCCCTGGGCCTGACCCGGCCTTTAACGCCGATGACATATTCCATTTTTATTTTTTTAGCCGCTTGTAAAAGAGAAGATCTCTCTGAATAAACCACAACCTGGGCCGTTCCTTCCCGGTCTCTTAAATCAATAAACAGAAGATGCCCCATATCCCGGATTTTTTGAGCCCAGCCGCACAGCACAACGTCCCGCCCGGCGTCTTCAATCCGCAAACTCCCGGCATACCGGTTTCTTTTCCAGACTGGATGATTCTTGTTGCTCATTGGCCCGTCCTTTTTCCGTTTGAATCGCCTGCTTCACTTCAGCGGAGAGCGTCCAGAAGACCTGTTTCCGTGACTTCCCTCTGCTCCCCGGAACACATGTTTTTCAACTGGAACACCTGCCTGCGCAATTCTTCCTCGCCGATGATTATGGTCCAGAGGACTCCAAGTTTATCCGCCCGGCCCAATTGCTTCCCCAGACTCCGTTCTTTATATTCAATCAGGCATTCAATGTCATTCCGACGCAGCCGTTCCGCTAATTTCATGGCCTTTTTCTTGGCCTGCTCATCCCGGAAGGCGATATAAACGAGTTCCTCGGCTTCCTCTTGATCCGGCAGCAAAGACAACAGTCTTTCCATCCCCATGGCGAACCCTATTCCACAAATATCAGGTCCTCCGTATGTTTTCATCAAGTCATTGTATCGTCCGCCCCCCAGGATGGCGTCCTGGGCCCCCATGCGTGATGAAATGATTTCAAAGGCGGATTGGGTGTAATAATCCAGGCCCCGTACCAGACGAGGATCGACAGCGAAGTCCACCTTATAGAGATTCAGATATTCCTGAAAATGCAAAAAATGATCACGGCACTCCGGGCAAAGGTAGTCTGTGATAAGAGGGAATTCCATAGATATCTCCCGGCAGGAGGGTTGCTTGCAGTCAAATATGCGCAGAGGATTGGCATCCATTTTCTGCCGGCAGTCGGGACATAAAGAACGCGCTCTGGTTTCCGCCGCCGCCTGGAGGTCGGCAAAATAGCGCGGGCGGCAGCGGGAGCAGCCCACGGAATTGACCAGAATATCAAAATCAGAAACGCCGGCTTTTTTAAGCATATAATCCGCCATTTCAACAATTTCCGCGTCGACCGCCGGATCTTTCTCCCCGAAAACTTCAATGTCGGCCTGGTGAAACTGGCGGAATCGGCCTTTTTGAGGTTTGTCATAGCGGAACATGGGCCCGATGAAATAAAAACGCAGGGGGAGGGGCTTAAGGTGAAGCCGGTTCTGCATTATCGCCCGCACCACTGAAGGCGTGTATTCAGGCCGCAAGGTCAGAGACCGCCCCGCTTTATCTTTAAAAGTGTACATTTCTTTGGTCACAATATCGGTGGTCTC
>JAWODN010000014.1:0-22367 GCA_046483285.1 Candidatus Aminicenantota bacterium
GGTTATGAAAAAAAGGTTATTATTCACGGCCGTTATTTTTTTCGGCGTAATGGGCGGCTTCCTCCCGGGCCAAGGGCATATCAATTTGACCAAAACCCCGGATATGTCAGAACTGCCCTTTGTTCTTGCTATGCCTAACGGACAGGTGATGGCGTTGTGGACCGAAGGTCATTTTAACCTCAATGGAGTCATACGGTACCGTGTGTTCACTCCGGGCCAGGGCTGGTCTCCGGCGAGAGTCGCTGCGGATGGATATTATTCCGCGGCTTTTCCCCAGGCAACTCTGGATCAGAAGGGGGATGTTCATATGGCTTATATGGACGGAAGCTCTTCCGGGAACCGGGAAATCTATTACAAAAAATACGTTGACGGGAAATGGACCGCCCCGGAAAGAGTGGGATACAGCCCCGGGTTGAATTCTTCCTGGCCCCGGATTGCGGTGGAAGGCAGCCGGATTTATGTGCTCTGGTGCCATAATCATTCCTCTCCCGGTTCCAGCGTTCATAAACTTGACATTGTTATGATGGAGAAAACGGACGGAGGCAGTTTCCCCACCAGTTATCAGAATGTTTCCCGCCTCCCCGACTCCGTTTCGGTTCATCCTTTTTTTGATGTGTGGAATGGGAATGTTTATGCCGCCTGGATGGATGATAATCACGCCATGGGCAATTGGAACATTTATTACAATGACCGGATAGGGGGATACTGGGGGAATTCCATCCGGCTGCATCCGGATTTCAATCAATATGTGCCGGCGCTGGCCGTGGATTCCAACGGCGTGGTGCACCTGATTTATGCCAACAAAGGAAATCCGGTGTGGTACCAGCAAAAAAACAGCAGCGGATGGACTCCGCGGATCGAAATTTCAACCGCCCGCACCAGTGTTCAAAGCATGATGTTTATGAAATACAAATTGGGATATCTGCATGCGGTGTGGCGCCAGCGGGAAGGCGACGGCGATTATATCTATTATGCCCGGGGCGCCACTTCCGGAAAGTGGGAAACCCCGGTGAAGGTCTCTCATGGAGGGCAATCCGAGTATCCCGGCCTGGATGTGGATAAAAACGGCATTGTCCATATCGTCTACAGCGATGTCGGGGTGGGAGGAGAAAGGGATGTTTTTTACGTCAATCTCGAACAGGTGCTCACCTATCCGGTGGCGTTGTTCACCGCTTCCCCCGACCAGGGCCCTCCCCCCTTGCAGGTTAAGTTTGACGCCTCGATGTCCTATGACCCGGACGGGGAGCTGGTCTCTTATGAATGGGATTTCGGTGACGGTGCCGAGGGGTCCGGAGTCACCTCCAGTCATACCTATCAGAAGCAGGGGAGTTATACCGCCACTCTCACTGTGACCGACGATGAACGGCAGAGTTCGTCCAGTTCCAGAGAGATTATGGTCGGCACACCCCCCAAGGCGTCTTTTTCCGCGGATCCGACTTCCGGGCCTTCCCCTTTAACGGTTCGGTTCGACGCGTCATCTTCCTATGACCCGGATGGATATATCAAATCCTATAGCTGGAGTTTCGGAGACGGCACTCAGGGCTCAGGTGTCACCACCAGCCATACCTACACCAGCCAGGGAACCCGGCTCGCCACTTTGACGGTGACGGATGATGCCGGGCTGACGGATTCAAGCTCGATCGAAATAAAAATCACCGATACAAAAACGGCGGTGGCGAGGTTTGTCCGTTCTCCTAGTCAAGGCCCGGCCCCCTTAAAAGTCGATTTTGATGCTTCCGGATCCAATCCGGCGGATCAGGTCAACGGCCGGATCGTCAAATACGAATGGGATTTCGGTGACGGGTATGCCGGCCAGGGGAAGAAAGTCTCCCATACCTATAAAAAGGCGGGGGAATTCACCATCACTTTGGAGATCACCGATGACAGCGAAAAAAAAGACTCCGCCACTAAGCAGGTTTCAGTTTATATCAAACCGGTGGCCCGTTTTTCCATGCATCCTCCGGAGGGCGTGGTCCCGCTGACCGTGAAATTTGACGCTTCGGCTTCGGCGGATGAAGATGGGTTTATCCGGTCCTACAAGTGGTATTTCGGAGACGGAACCGTCGGCTGGGGAAAAGTGGTTCAGCACAGATACACCACCGGCGGAGATAAAAACATCACTCTCCTGGTGACGGATAATGACGGCTGGACCGATAAAACCCAAAAAACCCTGACTCTTATTGACCGGCCTTATCCTCCCGATAATCTTTCCCTGCAGAAAATCATCAATGAGGGGCTGTTTTTTTCCGATTATATTCATATCCTGACCTGGGAGCAAAACCCCGGAAACACCGGGAAAATCAAGCCGGTCGAATATCTCATTTTCCGCCGGGAAAAAGGGTCCGGACCCGGATTTGTTTACCTGGACACGGTTCCTTTCGGCACCTTTCGGTATGAAGACGAATCCATCGGCAGCCGTGAGGAAATGGGGAATTACATCTACGGCATCAGGGCGGTGGATCAATACGGCCGGCAAAGCGATATGAAAAAGCTCGATTCCGCCTCTTCCGCAGGGATGAATTCAGTCACCGCAGTCCGCCCGGAAAAGAGAAAAAACCACGCGCCAAAGGATTCCAAAGTCAAAATAAAGTGAATGGTTAATTCTTTTCCCGCCGGCGGTCCGGCAGGCCTGCTCCGGAGCCGCTGAAAAACGAAGCTTCCATATGATAGCCGCTTTCGGATCCGTCTTGAGCCACTGAGGTGACGGCGTACTGGTACCCTGAAGCGTCCTGTGCACTGGGAAATCCGCGGTCATTATATTCAAAGGTTCCGCTGCCGACTTCTCCCACCTGGGTATATTGGGAGTCATCCGTGCCTTTGGGCTTTCGGTAGATACGGTAGTTGGCGATTGTGTACAGCCCGGCGTTGTCCGGGTTTTCAGTCCAGGTGACGTAATTTATGTAATCGGTGTACATAAAAGTGCGGTTGACTTTGCTTTGCACCGTGACGTCCAAAGGAGGCAGGGGTTTATCCAGCACCCGGATGATCCGGGAGGTGGTATCGGTGTATCCGTCATTATCGACAACCTGGAGGTAAACAGGGAAATTCCCGGCTGCTGAAAACGTGTGGGGGACTCTCCTGGAAAGCTCCCTGATTCCGTCGCTGAAGTCCCACCTCCAAGTGACCACTTGGCCGTCGGGGTCATAGGATTCACTGCCGTCAAAGCTGACGGTCAGCGGCACTTTCCCGACCATGGGTTCAGCGGTGAAAGCCGCCACCGGTTTCTGGAAAGCCGTGATCAGGATGGAATCGGAATCGGTTTTATTGTCGTTGTCCGTGACCGTAAGCGTCACGTTGTACGTGCCGCCTTCGATGTACTCATGCATCACTTCCACTCCGGTGGCGGTGGTGCCGTCGCCCAGGTCCCAATCGTAGGAGACGATTTCACCATCGAAATCGGAGGATTGGGAGCCGTCCAGCACCACGGTCAATGGGACCATGCCGCTGGTGGAAGAGGCATTGATGACCGCAACTGGATTGCCGGAAGAGGCGGTGATCAGCACTTCCGCCGTGCCTGTGCGGATATCATTGTCGATGACGGTCAAGGACGCCGTGAAAAAACCTTCTTCCGTATAGGTGTGGGAAACCCTTTTTCCCGTAGCGGTGGAGCCGTCACCGAAATCCCACCGGTATTCCTTGATTTCCCCGTCCGGGTCCCGGGATTGGGCCCCGTTGAAGTTCACTGTGAATGGGATCAGCCCCTCGGTTTTATCCGCCGAAATAACCGCTTCGGGCGGTTCTCCCGGCAGGTCGATCTTGGAGTAATAGATATGCCGGGGACTATCCGGATCTCCGTCAGAAAAAACCAGGTGGACATCTCCGTTCTGGTCCACATCAAATGAGGGATAACCCGGCCACTCCATGCCGTCGGCGATCATGATGGGGTCGGCCCAGGTTCCGTCGGGAAGCGCCCGCCCGTAGAAGAGGCCTTCTCCGTTGGAAGTGGTTTGGGGCCAAACGAGATGAAGCAAACCTTTGGCGTATTCCATATACGGGACCAAGGTGAATTGAGCTCGACTCGTGCTGATTTCCACCGGCTTGGTCCATTTCCCCCCTTGGGGTTTCTGGGCATACCAGAAGGGCCCGGTTCTGTTAGAGAACACAACATGAACGGTGCCGTTTTCATCGGTTGCCAGGGCCGGGTAGTATTGATTTACCGCTGAGGGGAAAATTTGTTCCGCTTCCTGGATGCTCCACTGTCCGGTTTTAGGATTATAACTCCCCTCAGTATAATACATGCTCCAATTGCCTGGCTTATGATCGTCATCCATCCAAATGCAATGCATTTGATTTTCCCAAACGTCAAAAAAGTTGTGGACGGAAACGGATTGGCCGGTGTTCGATATGGTTATCCGTTCTTTATCTGCAACCGGCCAGTCTCCATCCATGGAATTTTCGATCATGACCACGTCGGTCAATCCGATTTGGGGGTCGTAATTATGGGTCCAGACGATAAAAATTTTATCGTTATGGAGCTTAAGCCGCGGCCAGGTGGAATTAACTCCCGCACTGCTGTATGCTTTGTATTTCCCGAACCATTTATCACTATCAGGGTTATAAGAAGCATAGAAAATATCCCGGTTGGTGGAGGCGTTTCCATCCATCAAAGCGGCGTGAACATGCCCGGTTTCGTCTTTGACCAGTTGGACGAAACAACTGGAATAGGTTTTTTTCAAGGCCCGCTTTACCGGAGACCAGGAACCGTTGTGATAAACGGTGTATTTCAATTCCGCGTTCATGTTGAAATGATGCCCTTCACTGAATACCACCAGCAGGTCTCCGTTGTCCAGAACCCGGATGAAAGGCATTTCAGCTTGTCCCTGGCTGTGGTGAATTTTGGTGACTTCGGAGCCGAAACTCAGGGAAACACACAGGAAAACCATAACAAAAACCGAGATAATGCTTCCACTCTTTTTCATGCCGTTCTCCTTATTGTTATTATCGAAAGGATGGGTAAAATAACACCCTGTCCCATTTTTGTCAACGGATTGACAGGGATTGACTTCACCGGTGCCAGTCCGGGAAAATGTCATTTCCCTTTGAATCAAACAGGAGCGAGGTTTTTCCGCTTTCCACATCTAAAAGATAAAGCTGCCAGTCGCCGTCATGGGAATGCTGGGTGGAGGAGTTGAACACAATGGTTTTGTCATCCGGGGACCAGGCCGGAAAATAATCATGAGTGTCGACCCGGTAAGTGAGTCGGGTTTTTTCGCTTCCATCCGGCCGCATTTTCCAGATGTCGGCACGCTCGCTGTCTATGGAGGAAACATAGGCCAGCCATTTTCCGTCATGAGAAAACCTGGCCCGGCAGGTTTTCCCGCCCTCTTCCAGAAATTCCACGTTTTGGGTGTTCATGTGAAACATGGCCACATCCCAGCCTAAGCGGCGTTTTCCGGTGAAAGTCAGGAGAGGTTCTGCAGGGGAAACAGCTGCGATGCCGTGAGTGGAGCCGTAATCAGGAATGATTTTTTCCACCGCGCCGGTGGAAATGTTGATTTTAAAAAGCCCCAGTTTATTACGCAGGAATCCCCCCATATCACGGGTGAATGCCACATGGCGGCCGTCGGGATACCAGGCCGGCTCCGTTTCATCCTCCTCTGAAAATGTCAGTTGAGTGATTTGGGAGTCTTTAATCCGCAAAAGATAGATGTTGAAGTTTCCTTCCCGGTTGGATGAAAAGGCGATGGCGCGGCCGTCCGGAGACCAAACCGGGTATTCATCATCCCAGTTGTTATCGGTGAGCCTGGTCATTTTGGAGCCCGAAATCATGCAGATCTCATTGCTGCCGTCGAAATTGGAATGGAACACAATCCGGCCTGTTACCGCCTGCCTGGGCTGAAGAGATTTTTCGCCGGGCGGAACCGGGGGAGGCGGGCTTTCTTTGCAAAAAGAGACCGCGAACAGCAAGAGAATCAGGCAAAAATATCCGGCCGGCTTCGGCTTTTTGTCTTTAATTTGATTTGTTTTCATAGTTTCTCCCACTCCTTGTCTTGTTTCCGGGGGAACCTGTTTTTCGGAATTTGTATATAAAATTGGAGGTGCTGTTGAAGCGCCCCGAAGCGGGAAGGTATTTTTCAGCGGTATAGCCTTTTCCTTCCAGGAACTCCCGGATCTCCTCCGGTTTATAATAATAGCGGATGGGGACGAAATACCAGTCCAGAATCAGCTCTTCCAGCTTTTCCCCTTTCCGGGATTTTTCCCGCTTTTTAAAAAGAAAAACCACCGGCGCCAGAAAAAACGAGAGAATTTTCGAAAGAACCGTCCAGCTTTTCTTGGGGGTCCGCACCAGGGTTTTCCGGATGACTTCATGGAGAAAAGTCAAGCGGGTCCGGGTGTAGACGGCCAGCAGCAGGGACCCGCCCGGTTTCAGGACCCGGTCCAATTCGGAAATCGCGCCCATGGGGTCGGTGGTGTGATGGACTGTTCCCCAGGCCCACACGATATCAAAACTGTCAGGTGTAAAAGGGAGGTTCAGCATATCTTCCTGGCGGAAGTGCAGGTTATCCAAATGGAATTTTTGCTTCAAGGCCCGTCCCGTGGACAAGCTGCCTTCACTGATGTCGATACCTGTCACCCGGGACGCTCCCAAACGGGCGAAAATGATGCTGAATATTCCGGTTCCGCATCCGGCGTCCAGTACTTTTTTTCCGCGGATCTCCTCAGGGAAATAAAACAATCTCCAGTGATTTTCGCTTTCCTGATATTCCGGCAGGTATTCGGTCCAAACCACATCGTAAAAATGGCCCACGCGTTCTTTATCCATTCAATCTCTCCCGGTTCTGTCTCTTAGCTCAGGGAAATGCTGTCCTGAACCGTGGTTTCCACTTTAAAACAAATCGTTGAATCCTGCAACTTTCACCTCAGTCTGAACAGGGTTGGTCATTTTTACAGGGTTATGATATATTGACGCCGATGAAAAAGAACAGCCGGCTGGAACTGTCCCTGATTCTTCCGGTGTATAACGAAGAAAAAAATCTCCCTGTGTTATACCGCGAGATTATTGATTCTTGTGAAGGCTTGGGGAAGTCTTTCGAGGTCTTGTTTGTCGATGACGGCAGCACGGATGAGTCCGGAAATATTCTCAGGGATATCTATAAATCCGACAAACGGGTGCGTGTGATCCGGTTCCGCCGGAATTTCGGTCAAACGGCAGCCCTGTCCGCAGGTTTCCACCATTCGCGGGGCGAGATTGTGGTCACCATGGACGCGGACCTGCAGAATGACCCCCGGGACATCCCTCTTCTTCTTGAGAAAATGGAAGAAGGCTTTGATATTGTCAGCGGGTGGAGAATCAAGCGCAAGGATAATTTTTTGAGGCGGAAATTGCCTTCCGCATTGGCCAACCGGCTTATCTCTTTCATCACCGGGGTGAAGCTCCATGATTATGGATGCACCTTGAAGGCATTTCGCCGGGATGTGATCAAGAATATCGATTTATATGGAGAGATGCACCGCTTCATTCCCGCCATCGCCAGCACCATGGGTGTGGATATCGCTGAAATCAAAGTCCATCACCGTCCGCGCAAGCACGGAAAATCCAAGTACTCCATTATGCGTTTTATTAAGGTTATTCTGGACCTGTTAACGGTTAAATTTTTACTGAGTTACTCCACCCGTCCCCTGCAGATATTCGGCTTATTCGGGCTGGTCAGCGGATTGATGGGAGGAGGGATAGCCGTAATGATGTCTTACCAGCGGCTCTTTCTTCAGAAGAGCATCGCCGACCGTCCCTTGCTGCTGCTGGCGGTTCTGCTGCTGATGATTGGGTTTCAATTCATCACCCTGGGCTTGCTGGCGGAGATCATGGTGCGGGCCTATCATGAGTCCTTGAAGAAAAAAACATATTTTATAAAGGAAATCATGGAGGACGAATCAGATCAGGAAAACCGCTGAGCCATCATGAAGATCCTCATGCTCGCCCCGGAGCCTTTTTTCCAGCCGCGGGGCACGCCCATCAGCGTTTACTTTCGGCTCAAAGCTCTTTCCGCTATCGGGCACAAGGTTGATCTGATCACCTACCCTCTGGGAAGAAACAAGTTGTTCCCCGGCCTCAAAATTATCCGGGTGCCTCGCCTCCCCGGACTTCGCCGCATTAAGATCGGCCCTTCTTTCGTCAAAATCCCTTTGGATTTAATGATGGCGGCGCTGACCCTGGCCCGTCTGGCTTGGATCCGCTATGATCTGGTCTTTTCCCACGAAGAGGCCGCTTTTTTCGGAGCGTTTTTTGCCAAATGCCGGCGGGTGCCTCATGTCTATGACATGCATTCCAGCCTTCCGCAACAGCTGGATAATTTCAAATTCACCAGGTCCGATTTCATAAAAGGGGTTTTTCGTTTCCTGGAAAAGTTTGTTCTCAAAAATTCAGCTTCCGTCATTGTGATATGTCCGGATCTATATAAACAGGTCGAAAGAATGGGGTTTTCCGGAAAGAGTTTTCTCTTGGAAAATTTTTGTGAATTCGACTGCCGGCCTTTATCCCAAAGCGAAAAAACGCGCTTGCGCAGCCGGTTTGCCGCGTCCGGCCAAAAGCTGGTGCTGTATACCGGCAATTTTGAGTCTTATCAGGGAATTGATCTTTTTCTGCGGGCCGCAGCCGGAGTCAGGGATCTCCGGGTGATATTTCTGCTTGTGGGAGGCACCCCGGAGGAAGTCCGCGAGAAAAGCCGGATGGCCGGGGATTTGGGAATAGCCGGCCGGGTGCATTTCACCGGGCAGGTTCCTCCTTCCCGGGTTCCCCATTATATCGAAATCGCGGATGTTTTGGTTTCCCCCCGGACGGAGGGAACCAACACCCCTTTGAAGATATACTCTTTTCTCAAATCGGGAAAACCGACGGTGGCCTCCGATCTGTGGACCCACACTCAGGTTTTGGATGAGAACATCGCGGTGCTGGGAAAGCCCGTGCCGGAGAAAATGGCTGCGGCCGTAACATTCGCTTGTTTTCATCCGGAGGCAAAACACCGGGCGGAAAAAGCCGCGGCTATGGCTGCAGAACGTTATTCGTTTTTCCGGTACAAGAAAATTCTGGCTGAAATTTTGAGAAACGCCGGCGAAGCCGGAGGTTCTTCGCAGTGATGATTCACGGGAAAATAGGTCCGTTTCATTTGACAAATTTATGGAAATTATTGAAAATTAAACAAAACACATATGTCCGAAAAAAAAGTGCTTGTCGTCGATTACGATCAAAACAGCCTGGAGCGGATGAAGGACCTGTTCTGCGCTCAGAACATGGAGGTGGTGACGGCTTCCGACGGCCAGGAGGCGTACGAGGTTTATACAAAAATAAAGCCGGATCTCATTGTACTGGAAGCGATGCTTCCCAAGCTGCACGGATTTGATTTGACACAAAAAATTCACAGAGAAACGAGCGGGAGTGTTCCGGTTGTGATTGTCACGGCTTTGTATAAAGGGCCGCAATATAAAAACGAAGCCCTTCGGACATTCGGAGCTTCCGGTTATTTTGAAAAACCAGTCAACGACGAGAAGCTCCTCAATTTCGTCCTCAATCTTTTGCATGACGAAATCGAAATCGAAGAAGAAATTCCCTTGCCCAAAGAGGTGGCGGCCATACTGAAAGATATTGAAAAACAAATGCGGAAAGAGTCCTCCTGATTTTCCCGGTTTGTCCGGCATTTCCTCAAAAGCCGGGGAAAACCGTGCGGTTGCCAAAAAAGAGGAAATTCGATAAGATATTTCGAAAAAGTGACACCGAATCCCGGTCCATCGGGTTTGTTGACAGGAAAAAAATAATGGCGAATTTATGGACGCGATGCAATAATTGCCGGAGGATTCTTTACCAAGAGGATATTCTGGATAATTTATTTGTCTGCCCGGCCTGCAATTTTCATTTCAGGCTGTCGGCGGAGAAAAGACTTCAGTTTCTTTACGACAACGGCGCATATGAGTTGTATGATGAAGAAATATATCCTATGGACCCTCTTGGTTTTAAGGACAGCAAAAAATATGCCGACCGTTTGAAAATATATGCGGAAAAAACGTCTCATCCTGATGCCGTGCTGAACGCCCTCGGGAAAATGGGGGGGATGGATGTCCTGGTTTCCGCTATGAATTTTTCTTTTATGGGAGGCAGCATGGGTTCGGTGGTCGGCGAAAAAATAACCCGTGCCTTTGAGAGGGCGGAGAGAGAAAAACTTCCTGTTATTGTGGTGTCCTGTTCCGGTGGTGCCCGGATGCAGGAAGGCGTGCTGTCTTTAATGCAGCTCATGAAAACCAGCGCGGCGGTCGCCAAGTTGGAGAAAAACGGCATTCCGTATATTTCCGTACTTACGGATCCCACCACCGGGGGAACCACCGCCAGTTTCGCCATGCTGGGAGATATCAATATCGCCGAGCCCAATGCCCTCATCGGATTCGCCGGTCCGCGTGTGATTGAACAGACAATTCGCGAGAAACTTCCCAAGGGATTTCAGAAATCGGAGTTTTTGCTGGAACATGGAATGCTGGATGAGGTTGTTGAACGCAAACACCTTCGTTCATATCTTATTCGGGCTTTGAAATTATTTCTCAACCCATCCTGATCAAATCAACTCCTTTCAATCCGAATGAAAAGCGGACCGGGTTTGACCAAAATATCGCCATTTTTTTATGAATTCACCATGAGTATAATACACCAGGAACGATGAGAATGATCCCAATGTCATTCCCGGAGCGGAGGACTTTTGGGGGTGTCATTCCGAGGCACGCAGTGCCTCGGAATCCCTGACTGCTTCGTATGGGCGGTGGGTTCCGTTTTCACGAGGCAGGAAGGGATTGCCACGGCTTGCTGGCGCAAGCCTCGCAATGACAAAGGGGTATGTCGTCCCGGGGCACGCCGTGCCTTTGGGTGTGTCATCCCGCGGTGCGAAGCACCGAGGGATCCCTGCCTGCTTCGTTTGGGTGGTTGGCTCCGTTTTCACGAGGCAGAAAGGGATTGCCACGGCTTGCTGGCGCAAGCCTCGCAATGACAAAGGGGTATGTCGTCCCGGGGCACGCCGTGCCTTTGGGTGTGTCATCCCGCGGTGCGAAGCACCGAGGGATCTCTGACTGCCTCGTTTGGGCGGTGGGTTCCGCTTTCACGAGGCAGAAAGGGATTGCCACGGCTTGCTGGCGCAAGCCTCGCAATGACAAAGGGGTATGTCGTCCCGGGGCACGGCAGTGCCTTTGGGTGTGTCATCCCGAGGAGCGGAGCGACGAGGGATCTCTGACTGCCTCGTTTGGGCGGTGGGTTCCGGCCCGCCCGAAGGGTAAAAAAATGGCGATTACATTAAAACACCGGCAAGGAAAAACGGAATGTTTGTTCTTTTTATAAAAATGATGAATAACGCAGTTACGGAAAGATTGATCAAAAGATCGCCATTTTTTTATGAATAGGTCAGGTTGAAATGAATTACAGAGAGTGTCTGCGCTACCTTGAACAAATCCAAAGACAGGGGATGAAGTTCGGGCTGAATAACGTCCGTGCTGTTTTGCAGGAACTCCATAATCCTCATCACGGCGTTCCTTTTATTCAGGTGGCCGGCTCTAACGGTAAAGGGTCGGTTTCAGCCATGTTGAGCCGGATTTTCACTCTTAACGGCTGGCGCTGTGGATTGTTCACCTCTCCTCACCTGATGCACGTGCAGGAACGGATCCGGATAAACGGTGACCCTGTTTCCACTGAAGATTTCTGCATGATTATGACCGAACTCAGGAACACCGTCGATGATATGGTTGAAAGAGGAGTTCTTGAGCACCCTCCAACTTATTTCGAGATGATGACCCTGGGGGCCTTGCTGTATTTCAAACGCAGGAGGGTCGACGCCGCCGTTCTGGAAGTGGGAATGGGGGGGAGGTTTGATGCTACCTCCGTTGTGGATCCTGAGGTGACCGTCATCACCACCATTTCCCTTGAGCACGAGAAATATTTGGGAGACACTTCCGCCCTGATTGCCGCGGAAAAAGCAGCTGTTATCAAAACAGGGACGCCGGTTGTTTCCGGAGTGCTGAATGAGGAAGCCCGGGAAATCATCAGGAAGCGGGCCGGCGAAGACGCCGCCCCTTTCATGGATGTGTTTGCTCCGGAAAGCCGGTTTCGATCTTATAATGACAACCCGCCCTCTTATTCTTTTCAATGGAACGGACAGTTTTTTCTTTTCACGCCTTCCCTTCCAGGGCGTCATCAGGGGCGGAATGCGGCGGTTGCGGTGGCCGCAGCTCTGGAAATGGGCCGCAGGCGCGAGCCGTTGAGCCGGGACAGCATTATCCGGGGAGTGGAAACCACTTGCTGGGAAGGCCGCTTGGAAATTATCCGGCGTCATCCCACTGTCATCCTGGATGGAGCCCATAATGAAGAGGGGGCTTCGGCCCTCAGGGATTATATAAAGGAAAATTTTGCGGATCCTGTTGTTATGGTGTTTGCGGTTATGAAAGATAAAAACATCAGCCGGGTGGGGGAAATTCTATTCCCTTCAGCCGAAAGGATTATTTTAACCACATTCAACTATCACCGGGCCGCTTCTCCGGAAGACATTCTCCAAGCCCTCCCCGCTTTCCGCGGCCGGGCGGAATGCGAACCTCATCCTGGAAAAGCCGTGCAAACGGCTTTGGCGGCAGCCGGGAAACAAGGGGTGGTGGTGGCGGCGGGGTCTCTGTATTTGATCGGGGCCATAAAGAATATTTTCCGCCGGCTTCAGGCCGCCGGCAAAGCCTGCTGACACCGGTGTCAGCCTGGATGAGGAGCGGCCTCCGGGATGCCGCAGGTGCAGGGGGGCGGAGGCGTCAGGAAGCCGTTTTGCCCCCGGCGTGCTTTTCTTGCTTTTTTGCCACAAACATGTTAACTTTTTTCTTTAATATTTTCTGGAAAATGATTGATCATGCTTTCAGTTGATTTAGGGCTCATCGTAATCTTCATCATTGTCTGGGCCTTGTTGTTTGTCCTGAACCGGATTTTTTTTAATCCTGTGAACCGGGTGATCAGCCAGCGCGAGAAGCGTATCGCGAGAGACCGGGGAAAAGGAGAAAAAGCTCAAAAGCAGTACGAACAAGTCATTCAGCAGATTGAAGATGAAATCAAAGCGGCCCGTGCTTCTTCTTTTGCCACCAAAGAGAGCTTTGAGCGTGAAGCCCTAAAGGAAAAAGATAAAATCCTTTCTGAAGTTTCCCAGGAATGCCGTTCTCAGATACAGGAGGCTAAAGCTGAATTGGACCAGCAGGTCAAAATACTGCAGAAAAAATTGGAAAAAGACAGCGATGCCTTTGCCGATCAAATTGAGAAGAAACTGTTGTCAAAATGAATGAAAAAAAAATACTGGCTGTTGTCCTTTGCCTGATTCCGCTTTGGCTGTTTATGGCCGGAGAAGAACATCACAGCGGGGATATATCGGAATTTCTGGGGAAAACAGTTAATTTTCTTATTTTGTTCGGCGGCCTGGGGTTTTTGCTCTACCGGCCGGTGAGAAACTATTTTGAAAACCGCGGTCAGGATATCTCCACCTCGATTAAAGAGGCGGAAGAGCTGTGCAGCGGGTCCCAAAAAAAGCTGAAGGAAGCGAAGGGCCGGATGGAGCGTATGGCGGAAGAAGTAAAAAAAATCGCGCAGGATTCGGAAGCCGATGGCAATAAACGCAAGAAGGATATTCTTTTCGAAGCAAGGGAGGAAGCCGATAAGCTGAAAAAGTTCGCCAAAAATGAAATAGATATGCTTTCTCAGGCCGGTATGGAGGAAATCCGGGCCTATGTGGCGGAATTGGCTGTTCGGAAGGCACAGGAAAGATTAAAGAAAAAAATCGGAGACCGTGAACACCGGTTCCTGATCGACCAGTCCATAGAAAAGTTGAGTCAATTTCATGAGAAGCCAAGTTCTCATTAATCGCTATGCGCGGGGATTCTTGCGGTCCCTAGACGGGGAGGAAGAATTTTCCCGTCTTTATAAAGAGCTGCAGGAATTTGAAAAATTCATTTTTTCACGCAAAAAATATGAGCATATTTTTTCACGGCCTTTTGTTCCCGCTTCGCAAAAGGTCAAGCTGATCAAAGAAATTCTCAAAAAATCCGGATTTAATGCTAAAGTCGCCAGGTTCATAATTCTTTTAGTTGAAAATGAGCGGATGTCTATTCTTCCGGGTTTGGTCAAAGCGCTTCCGGATCTATGGAATGAGAGCCGGGGAGTGGTGTCTTTTGAAGTGGCCTCAGTGATTTCTCTGACAAAAGAACAAAAACAGGCCCTGCAAAAAAAACTGGAGAAGATGGAATCAGCGCCGGTGTTTTTAAAATTCAAGACGGCTCCTGATTTGATCGGGGGAATTTCCTTAAATAAAGATAACATCATCTATGATTTATCGATCCGCGGCAATTTGAACCGGATGAAAGAGAAAATAAGTGAAGGATAAAGCAACATGGAAATCAAAGCGGATGAAATAAGCAAGATTATTCAACGTCAGATCGAAGGATATGATACCGAAATCGACATCAAAGAAGTCGGAACCGTGACATCAGTGGGCGATGATATCGCTCGGGTTTACGGCTTGGAACAAGTCATGGCGAATGAACTGCTGGAATTTCCGCGTGATGTTTACGGATTAGCCATGAACCTGGAAGAAGACAGTGTGGGTGTTGTGCTTTTAAGCGAGAGCCATCTCATTAAAGAAGGTGATATGGTCAAGAGAACTCACCGGATTATGCAGGTCCCTTCAGGGGATGCCATGATCGGAAGGGTGGTTAATCCGCTGGGAGAACCGCTGGATGATAAGGGCCCGGTTAAAACCAAGGATCACATGGTGGTGGAAAGACTGGCGCCGGGGGTGGTGGACCGAATGCCGGTGAAAGAACCGCTTCAAACCGGCCTGAAGGCCATTGACAGCATGATTCCCATCGGCCGGGGACAGCGGGAATTGATCATCGGAGACCGCCAAACTGGAAAAACCGCTATTGTCGTGGACACCATTATCAATCAAAAAAATAAAGACGTGATTTGCATATATGTCGCGATCGGGCAGAAAAATTCCACGGTCGCTCAAATCGTAAAAATGCTGAATGAACATGGGGCTATGGATTATTCCGTAGTGGTGGCTTCTTCCGCCAGCGATCCTTCTCCCCTTCAATTTCTGGCCCCGTACAGCGGCTGCGCCATCGGCGAATATTTCATGGACAAGGGAAAACACGCTCTGGTTATTTATGACGATCTGTCCAAACATGCTGCGGCCTACCGGGAAATATCGCTTCTTTTACACCGGCCTCCAGGACGCGAAGCGTATCCCGGGGATGTGTTTTACCTCCATTCCCGGCTGCTGGAAAGGGCTGCCAAGTATTCCGATGAAAAAGGCGGAGGTTCTTTGACCGCTCTCCCGATTATCGAGACCCAAGCTGGAGACGTATCCGGGTATATTCCCACCAATGTGATTTCCATCACTGACGGCCAGATTTATTTGGAGCCGGAATTGTTTAATGCCGGTGTTCGTCCGGCTATCAATGTCGGAATTTCCGTATCCAGGGTGGGGGGCAGTGCCCAGATCAAAGCCATGAAACAGGTGGCCGGAAAACTCCGTTTGGACCTGGCGCAGTACCGTGAATTGCTGACTTTCGCCCAGTTCGGAACCGAGTTGGATAAAACCAGCCAGGCTCAACTGGACCGGGGCGAGAGGTTGACCGAAATATTAAAACAGGATCAGTATAAACCGCTTCCGGTTGAGCTTCAAATCGCTATTATTTACGCAGGAAACCGCGGATTTCTGGATGATATTCCCGTCAGCCGCACACGTGAATACGAAGAAAAGCTCTTTGAGTATTTAAAAAAGGAGCATCCAGACCTGCTGAAAAAAATTATGAAAAAAAAGGAAATTTCAGCGGAACTGGATGAAACCATGAATGAGGCCTTGACCGGTTTCAATAAGTTTTTCCAGGAAGAGACCGCCGAAAGAGAAGGATGACGCGATGCCGGCATTGATTGACCTGCGGAGGCGGATTAAAAGTGTCCGCAACACCCAGCAGATCACCCGGGCCATGAAAACCGTGGCCACAGCCAAGTTTAAGCAGGCACAGCGGAATGTTTTGTCGGGACGGCCCTACTGGCATAATATTCCTTTTTTACTCCAGCAAATCATAACTTCGGCGGACCGGAGCTGTCATCCCCTGCTGGCAAAACGGAAAGAGAAACGTATTTTGGTGCTGGTCATGACTTCCGACAAAGGACTCTGTGGCGCTTTTAATGCCAATTTATTGGGAGAAACCCGGCAGTTTTTAAAGGAAAAATCCGAACATGCCGATATCCGCTTGATTTTGATCGGGAAGAAAGCCTGCCAGTTTTTTAAAAGACAGAATTATCCGGTTATTGAGAGGGTCCCGGATGATATTCATAAGCTTGGAGAAAGCGATTTAAACCGGATCGCCGGCGATGTGATCCGGGATTATACGCATCAGAAAAGCGATGCTGTTTATTTTATCTACAATGAATTCAAATCCATTCTGCGTCCCCGTATCACCAAGGCGAAAATTCTTCCAGTGGAACCACCGGAAAAACAAGAAGCCGTTAAAGCGGAGCGGGATTGGATACCGGAATCGGAATTATTCTTCAAAACAATTCTGCCCTTTTATATCAAAGATCAAATCAAGCATTTCTACCACGAATCCATTGCGGCTGAACAAGCGGCCCGGATGATGGCTATGGATAACGCCACTAAAAACGCCCAGGATCTCATCAAAGATTTGACCCTGGTGATGAATAAAATCAGGCAGGCCTCTATCACTACGGAACTTTTAGAGATTATGTCAGCTGTCGATGCTTTGAAAAAAGACCGTTAATTCGGTAATGGGAGAATCAATCATGGCTAAAGCGGACGAAAAAAAAGTCAAAAGCAAAAAGACCAAACAGACCAAGCAAACTAAAAAGACTAAACCGGCCAAACAGACTAAAAAGACCCAAAAGACGAAACAGACTAAACCGACTAAACAGACCAAAAAGACTCAAAAAATCGGGCGGGTGGTTCAAGTGCTCGGACCTATTGTGGAAGTTGAGTTTGAAGAAGAAAAGCTTCCGGAAATATATAATGCCATTCGAATCACCAACGAAGGAATTGATACCCCTTCACCGATTGACATTATTGTGGAGGCGGAGCAGCATTTGGGGGAAAACCGGGTGCGCTGTATTTCCATGCATCCGACTGAAGGGTTGGCGCGCGGAATGAAAGCGATTGATTTGGGTTCCCCCATTATGGTTCCCGTTGGAGAGGCCACCCTGGGGCGGCTGATCAATGTCATCGGGGAACCGGTCGATCACAAGGGTCCGATAAAATCGGATACCAGTTATCCCATCCACCGGCAAGCTCCCACTTTGGATCAGCAGAGCACCGAAATGGAAATGTTTGAAACCGGAATTAAGGTTATCGATTTGATTCAGCCGTTTTTGCGAGGGGGGAAGATCGGATTATTCGGCGGTGCCGGAGTCGGGAAAACAGTCATCATTATGGAGCTGATTCATAATGTGGCTCAGAAACACGGGGGCTATTCCGTCTTCGCCGGAATCGGAGAGCGAACCAGGGAAGGGAATGACCTTTGGCTGGAGATGAAGGAATCCGGGGTTATTGATAAAACCGCCCTGGTGTACGGGCAAATGACCGAACCGCCTGGTGCCAGGCTGCGGGTGGGATTGACCGCATTATCAGTCGCCGAATATTTCCGGGATGAAATGAATCAGGATATTCTTTTGTTCATCGACAACATTTTCCGGTTTGTGCAGGCAGGTTCGGAAGTCTCGGCCCTTCTGGGGCGGATGCCGTC
Source organism: Candidatus Aminicenantota bacterium (assembly GCA_046483285.1). GTDB lineage: Bacteria > Acidobacteriota > Aminicenantia > Aminicenantales > Aminicenantaceae > CAYRTV01. The sequence continues at coordinate 17,749 of JAWODN010000014.1, forward strand.
GGCTGTGGGGTACCAGCCCAACCTGGCAACCGAGCTGGGCGAACTGGAAGAGCGCATCACTTCCACCAAGAAAGGTTCCATCACCTCTGTGCAGGCGATTTATGTGCCCGCGGATGATTTCACCGACCCGGCCCCGGCGACGACCTTTTCCCATCTGGACGCCACCACCAATCTTTCCCGGGCCTTGACGGAAAAAGGCATTTATCCGGCGGTGGATCCCTTGTCTTCGTATTCCCGTATTCTGGATCCGCGGATCATCGGCGAAGAACATTATCAAGTCGCCAGGGATGTGAAAGAAATTCTGCAGAGGTACAAGGACCTTCAGGATATTATCACCATTCTGGGAATGGAAGAGTTATCCGAAGAAGATAAACTGACCGTCAACCGGGCCCGGAAAATCGAAAGATTTTTATCGCAGCCTTTTCATGTGGCTGAGGAATTTACCGGAAGAGAAGGAAAGTATGTGCCGGTCGATGAAACCATAAAGGGCTTTAAACAGATCGTGGCCGGAGAACATGATGATAAACCGGAACAGGCTTTTTACATGGCGGGTGGAATTGAGGATGTTATTCAAGCGGCCGAGGAACTGAAATCAGCATGAGCGGCGAAATCCCTTCCAGTTTGAAGCTGAGGGTCTATTCTTTTCAGCGGGTGATGGTGGATGATCATGTCCAGGAGGTCACCATTCCCGGGCTGGATGGGTATTTTGGAATTTTCCCCGGTCACCGCCCCATGGTTTTGGCTTTGGGAAAAGGGCGCTTTTCCTATCGAATTTCCGGACGTGAGAAGACGCACCTTGTTGAAGGAGGATATGCGGAGATATCACCGGAAGACGTGCTGGTTTTTACAGCCGAAAGTGAAGAAGATGAATATTCTCCGGATGAAGGATGAAGATGAAACCCTGGATGCGTTTTATGACGGCCGGATTCATGTTTTGCAGAAGAAAAAGGGATACCGTTTTTCTGTGGATGCTTCCCTCTTAGCCGATTTCATTCAGCCTCAAAAAAAGGATGAGCTTTTAGAATTAGGGGCCGGTTCGGGGATCATTTCTTTGCTGTTAAGCGTTAAAGCCTTTTCCCATATCACGGCGGTGGAGCTGCAGCCTTCCCTGGCGGACCTGGCGCGCCGCAATATCAGTTTCAATCACCTCCAGGACCGGATTAAGGTTGTGGAAGCGGATCTGCGTTTGTTTTCTTCCGGCCGGAAATTTGATAAAATTTTTTCCAATCCGCCTTATCATAAAAAAGGCGCCGGCCATATCAGCTCTTCCCGGGAAAGGGCGATAGCCAAACATGAATTGGCTTGCGACATTTTTGATATCATGAAAGCCGTGTCGAATAATTTGAAGTCAAACGGCCGGGCCTATTTTATCTATCCATACCGGCAGCAAGGTTATTTTATTGAGGCTCTCAGGCGCTTTGGACTGAGAATCAAATGCCGGCGGGATATCATTCCCCGCCCGGGCTCTAAGCCGAATTTATTTTTATGCGAGACTGATTTTACAGCTGTCCGCGAGAGACGGCTGACGCCTTTTATTCTTCATCGTCCGGATGGGAAATACAGCCAAGAGGCGGAGGATATATTCAAAGGAAAGAATTATGTTGAGACTGATTCGTAAACTGGCAGGCCTGTATAAGTACAGGGTTCTGATTCAAAGCCTGATCAGCCGGGAACTGAAAGCCCGCTACCGGGGAACGGTGCTGGGTTTTTTTTGGTCTTTCGTGAACCCGCTGCTGCTTCTGGTGGTTTACACCGTGGTTTTCGGATTTATCATCATGCCCCGGGATCCGGCTTTTGACCAGTCCCCCTGGCTGTACGCTTTGTTTTTATTTTGCGGGGTGCTGCCCTGGCAGGTTTGGTTTGCGGCGTCTTCCATGGAATCCGCCAATGTTCTGATCGTCCAGGGGAATCTGATCAAAAAAATGCTTTTTCCCACCGAGATTCTTCCGGTTGTGGTGGTGACCAGTAATTTTGTTCATTTTTTGTTCGGCTTGCCTATTCTTCTCCTGTTTGTCCCTATTCTGGGGAGGACCTACACCCCGTATTTGTTGTTTCTTCCTTTTGTCATGGTGGTGCAGTATGTTTTCACGCTGGGTTTTTGCTTTTTGATTTCAGCCTTGACCGTCCACTTTCGTGATATCAAAGACATCCTCAATAACCTGCTCACTTTTTGGTTTTTCGCTTCTCCCATCATCTATCCCATGACGTTCCGCACGGTTCAGGAACATTCCATTTTGCAGATTTTTTTAAATTTAAATCCCATGACGCATATCATGTGGGGATACCAAAACTGTGTTTTTTGGGGGGAAATGATCCGCTGGAAACGCCTTGGAGTCACTTTTCTTTTTTCTTTGCTCCTTTTGTTTATCGGTTATTATATATTCGACAGGCTGCGTGATTCTTTTCCGGAGGAGGTGTGAATGTCTCCGGCGATTCAAATTAAGAACCTGACCCGGATCTACCAGAAGTATTCCGCCCAGCACCGGTTCAAGACGTTCAAAAGCGCTCTGCTGAAAGGGGATTTATTCCGGTCCTTGAGGCCCGATGAGATGGTCAAGGCTCTGGATAACGTCACTCTTGACGTGGGAAAAGGAACCACCTTCGGAGTTATCGGTGAAAACGGCTCCGGGAAGAGCACCTTATTGAAAGTGATCACCGGCATTAATAAGCCGACTTCTGGAGAGGTCAAGGTTGAGGGGAAGGTCTCCGCCTTGATAGAGCTGGGTGCCGGATTTCATCCGGAGATAACGGGCCGGGAAAATATCTATATAAACGGAATCATGCTGGGATTATCCCGAAAAGAGATCGACCGGAAATTTGAGGATATTGTGAAATTCGCAGAGTTGGAGGATTTCATTGATGCTCCGGTGAAAACTTATTCTTCAGGTATGTATATGCGCCTTGGCTTTTCAATCGCCATCAATGTGAATCCGGATGTGCTGCTGGTGGATGAAGTCCTGGCGGTGGGGGACGCCTCATTTGTTCCCAAATGTCTGGACCGGATTGATGATTTCCGGAGAAGAAAAAAAACCATTTTGTTTGTGAGCCATGATTTAAGCACAGTGGAAAAAATATGCGACCAGGTGGCCTGGTTGAAAAACGGTCAGGTTCAGACCATCGGCGAAGCCCGCCGGGTCATTGATGCGTATCTTCAGGATGTGGCGGATAAAAAGGAGGGTGATTTTAAAAAGCGGCAGGAGGAAGTCACGGACCAGCCGGATTATGAAGAAGAAAGGCGTGAAAACCGGTGGGGAAAAAGAGAGATTGAAATAAAAAAAGTCCGGATATTGGGAAATGACGGCCGGCCCCAGCATGTTTTTCATCCGGATGAGAACATGATCATCGAAATGGATGTGGAGGCTTATTCCAGACGAAAGGATTTTGTTTTCGGAATCGGAATTTTTAATTCTCAGGGGATATGCTGTTACGGAACCAATACGCTGTTGGAGGATTATAAGCCCCGGTCTATGGAAGGCCGGCAAAAGGTGATCTGCCGTCTGAAAAAGCTTCATCTTGTCAACGGCACCTACTATCTGGATATCGCCGTGCATAAGCGGGATGGGTATCCTTATGATTATCACCGGAGCCTGTATTCGTTTTTGATCTCCTCCCGGTTTAAGGACAGCGGCATTTTCCGGCCGGACCATTCCTGGGAATTTACACCGGGAATTGATATGGGACCGCCGGTGGAAAAAGAAGAATCCCGAAAGGAAGAGGCCTAAAATGTCCAGGCAGGTGAAAGTGCAGTCCCTGGACATGCTGATCCGGGTCAGGGGAAATCTTCAGTTGAAGAGCCGGAAAATCGTGTTCACCAACGGCTGTTTCGACATCATTCACCGCGGACATATCCACCTTTTTCGCCGCGCCAAACGGTTGGGGGATGTCCTGGTGGCGGCGGTCAATGACGATGAGTCCGTTCGGAGGCTTAAGGGATCCGGCCGGCCGGTTTTTCCCCTGAGGGAACGGTTGGAAGTGCTCTCCGCTTTGGAAGACATCGACTATCTGGTTCCATTCTCACAGGACACGCCCAGGTGTCTGATCGAAAGGATACAGCCGGATATTCTGGTTAAAGGAGGGGATTGGCGGCCGGAAGAGGTGGTGGGCAAAGACGAGGTGGAGGCCGCCGGCGGAAAAGTGGTGATCATACCCTATCTGCCGGGACGTTCGACTACCGAAATTATTCAGAAGATCCGGGAGATCAGTCAGAAGTGAAAAAAAAGCCCGCAGTAAAGTCTCAATAGATGACTGCGGGCTTTTGTGTTTTAAGAGCCGTTTTATATCGTGCTCAGGATCATCTTAGGCAGCCTTCGGAACAATGGGCTACACGGGGTATCGCATATCTTTTCATAATAACCTCCTTGTGTGATGCTCATGATGAATTCACAAAAAAACGGCCATCATCTGCAACCAATGACGGCTTGTGAATAATCTAACCTGAATTATTCAGTGCGCCGTGAGAAGGCGCGAACCTTCAGTGGGAGACAACCCCACCCGGCAAAGGTCGCTCCAGCCGGAAGCAATCGGAGTGAAGGTGGAGGCGACGAAATCTTCAAAGCCTCTGATGAAGAGGGTCGCATGGCGACTTGGCGAGTATGCAGGCCGTAATGAGAATGAACGCT
>JAWODN010000027.1:0-6723 GCA_046483285.1 Candidatus Aminicenantota bacterium
TTCTGGTATAAGCTACCATTTTTTTAATACCGAAAGTTCTACACGCTTCTTCTAATATTTTCATTCCTTTGCGCCAGAACTTTGGATAATGAGCGTCAATCCATACTCCCTGAATAAATAACTTTCTTTCTTTTTGTGTAATAGCCTGTGTTATGTTTATGACAAAAGTACACATCATTTTCCCTTCTGTATCATAAGCAATAAAAGGAAACACTTTTCTGTTGAGTAAACCTGAACGCATATAACGATAGAAAGTTTCACCATCAGCAGTGTCGTCATATTCAAGAAGTTTTTTACATATTCTGTTTAAATCATCAGCTTCGTAGGTTAAATAAAGTGTAAAAGGCTTTAGGTTCATTCCAAATCACTTATCCTGTCCTCGTGGTCTTTTAAATCACCATATAAATTATTGACAAGATTTTGAATAATCTTATTGTAGTTTTTTACTATTTCTTTTAATTCCTCATTTTCAATGTCAGCATCGTTAGGTAAACCTATGATACTTTTTGGTAGCCTACCCATTATCTATCACCCTGCTTTATGAATTGAAAGATTGTCCCGATATATCCGAATAAATTACTGCCTGAAAACTTGATTAAGAAATGTTTACCAAGCTCATCAGGGGTAATATAAGGCACTACAACATCATCATCACCTGTAAGAGATACACTTCCTATATCACGCCATTCGCTTTCATTATCACACTTGATTGAAATATCAACAGTTCCACTATCTTCTTTCCTGAAATAGTTATCTATCTTCAGGTATTTAAAAAATTCCGAGTCGGTGCTCAGCAGCAGCCAGGTTTGTTCGGCCAGGGTGTTTTGGTAAGTTTCCAGTGTTTTCATGAATTGATAAAATTCGGGGTCGAGATTGTAGGCTTCCGCGTAAATTTTTGTCGCTTCGGCATCGGCTTCCCCCTTGATTTCTTGGGCCTGGCGGTAGGCTCCCGAAGAGATGATATCCAGCTCCCGTTCTTTTTGACCCCGGATTTCCGCGCTTGACCCGTCTCCTTCAGAACGGTATTTGGCGGCGATTCTTTGCCGTTCGGAAATCATCCGGTCAAAGACTTTCTGCTGGACTTCATCCACGTAATTGATCCGCTTGAATCTGACGTCTTTAAGCTCCACCCCGTATTCTTTTGTGATTTCTGAAGAGTTTTCCAGGATAATTTGGGAGAGCTTTTCCCGGCCGATATCTATTTCCTGAATTTCCTCCCGGGTCTCAATGAATGCTATTTCTTCGGAGAGCTGAAAATCCCGGTTGGATGATCTTACCAGTTCAATCAGATCGTAATTGGCCACGATGTTTCGGGTTTCGCCGTCGATGATATCGTCCAGCCGTGATTGGGCCCCCCGTTCGTCATGGACTCTTTGGAAAAAAACCAGAGGCTGGGCAATCCGCCAGCGGGCATAGATATCCACCCAGATGAATTTCTTATCCCTGGTCGGGATTTGGTTGGCCGACCCGTCCCACTCCAGCCATCTTTTTTCAAAAAAATTGGCTTTCTGAATGAAAGGAATTTTCACATGCAGTCCGGGGTCGGATACGGTTCCCCCCTTGGGTTCCCCGAACTGCGTTATGATCACCTGGTTGGTTTCGGAAACGATATACATGGCGTCAAACAGCAGGATCAGAACGACAAAGACAGCCACTCCGATGAGAGCGTATTTGGTTTCTTTTTTCACTTTTTCACCTCCTCGCCCAAGTTGAGCAGCGGCAGGATATTTTGCTGCTTTTCATCGAATATGATTTTTTTCTGGATGTTGGGCAGGACATCATTCAAAGTCTCCAGGTAAAGCCGTTTTCTGGTGACCAAGGGGGCTCTTCTGTATTCGCGGTATATGGATTTGAAGCGCTGGGCGTCCCCTTCCGCATTATTAACCCGGGCGGTGGCGAAGCCTTCCGCCGCCTGGATGGTCTGCTCCGCTTCGCCGCGGGCCTTTGGGACGGCCTGGTTGTATTCCGACCAGGCCTCATTGATTTTACGTTCTTTTTCCTGCAGCGATTCATTGACTTCGTTGAAGGAGGGCTTGACGGGATCGGGCGGGTTGACATCCTGGAAAATAAGCTGATTGACCTGAATGCCGGTCTCGTATAGATCGCAGAGTTCCTGCAGTCTTTCCTTGCTTTCCAGAGCGACCTTTGCCCGGCCTATGGTGATGACCTCATCCACGGAATGGTCGCCCACAATCTGCCGGACCACCGCTTCGTTCATATAGCGGAAAGTGGTGCTGATATCACGGACGTTGAACAGGTATTTATAAGGATCGATAACTCTGTATTGAACAATCCACTCCACCACGGCAACGTTCAAATCCCCCGTCAGGATGATGGATTCCTTGCGGGCATCCTGGGTCACTTGGAATTCGGAACTTATCGCCGGGCGAGTGGTGCGGAAACCGAACTCCATTTTCAATTGTCGCTGAACCGGAACTTTGGTCAATTTTTCGATCCCCAGCGGAAGTTTGAGATGCAGCCCCGGGTCCGTGGTGCGGACGAACTTGCCGAGTCTGAGAATGATGCCCACTTCTTCGGGTTCGATCTGATAGATGGACCCGAATAATAAAACCGCGACGATGACCACCGCGATTCCGATTTTAATGAATTTTGGGTTGATTTTGGGCAGCTTCAGGTCCATACTCGGGTAATCATTGGCCATGATGACCTCCTTCTTTAATTGCCGTTGTTTCGATTTTGATTATGGTAACACATAATCAAGTCAAAAGTGAAACCAAGGCATGTTGCCGTTCCTCCCGCCTGATCTATTCATAAAAAAATGGTGATGGTGCAGGGCGGGCCGGCGAAAGCACTCATAGATCCCTCGTCGCTCCGCTCCTCAGGGCGACATGCCACTTTGTCATTGCGAGGCTTGCGTCAGCAAGCCGTGGCAATCCCTTCCTGCCTCGTGAAAGCGGAACCACCCCCAAGACGAAGCAGTAAGGGATCCCTCGGTGCTTCGCACTGCGGGATGACACACTCAAAGGCACGGCGTGCCCCGGAATGACATTCCCCTTGTCATTGCGAGGCTTGCGCCAGCAAGCCGTGGCAATCCCTTCCTGCCCCCTTGTCATTGCGAGGCTTGCGTCAACAAGCCGTGGCAATCCCTTCCTGCCTCGTGAAAGCGGAACCACCCCCAAGACGAAGCAGTAAGGGATCTCTCGGTGCTTCGCACCGCGGGATGACACACTCAAAGGCACGGCGTGCCCCGGAATGACACACTCAAAAGTGCTCCGGTCCGGGAATGACATTGGGATCATTTTCATGGTTCGTGGCGTATTATACACATGATAAATTCACAAAAAAAGGGTCAAGGCAGGCCGGTCTCACCGCATCTGCGGCGGCCCCTGCCCGTTCATCAGCGGGGTTGAATAATCGAGTCCTGGCGGCCATGTCCAGGATAAATTTATACTGCATATAAACGGGGATTGCAATGCCGTACCGGCGCTATGCGGGGCCGCCTCCTTGTCGAAGGAGACATTTTAGCTTAGCAGTTGATGGGGACACTATTGCTTTGCTATCACAATGCGGGGCAGCCTCCTTGTCGAAGCCCGGGGGCATTGATATAATCGAAATGTTATGAACATCGATTGGAGGCTGTGTCTGGTGGCGGATGTGGATGCCGCCTGCGGCCGCAATCTTGTCGCCGTTGTGGAGGAGGCGGTCCAAGCCGGAGTGACCTGCGTTCAACTGCGGGCCAAACACCTTGACGGCGGACTTTTTCTGGCCCTTGCAAATAACCTGGCTGAAATTCTTCTTCCCCAAAAAATACCCCTTTTCATCAATGACCGGGTGGATGTGGCGGCATCCTGCCGCTGCCAGGGGGTTCATCTCGGGCAAAATGATCTTCCTGTTCCCCAAGCCCGCCGGATTCTGGGGGAAAAATCCATTATCGGGATATCCATAAATACCGTGCAGGAGGCCAAGCGGGCCTCTCAAACGGGAGCCGACTATTTGGGGGCCGGTCCTGTTTTCCAGACCCGGAGCAAATCAACTTCTTATCCGGTTCTTGGACAGAAAGGCCTCCGCACGATCAGAAATGCGGTGGACCTGCCCATTTTAGCCATCGGAGGCATCAGCCCGGACAATGCCGCTCAAGTATTTGAAGCCGGAGCCGATGGGATCGCGGTGATTTCCGCAATATTGGGCCATGGGGATATCAAAGAAGCCACCGGAAAACTGGTCCGGGTTCTTCCTCACCGGCCTGCTTTTTCAGAAACCTGAACCATTATCCGGCGCCTTTCGCTTTTTAAAACAGAGATCCGGACCCGGATAACATTGTCCTGGAAATCATATTTTTCAGCCCACTCTATAATGATAACCCCTTCCCCCATAAAATCCTCCCATCCCAGATCCTCGATTTCTTCGCGGCTGTTCAGGCGGTAAAAATCCAGATGATAAACCGGGACCCGGGCTTTATAAACATTCATGAGAGTGAACGAAGGGCTGCACACCTGATTGACATCCTTCAAGCCCAAACCCGCCGCCAGTCCCTTTGCGAAAACCGTCTTTCCGGCCCCTAAATCTCCATATAAACAAACGATTTCATCTCCTTTAAGGCTTCGCCCCAAATCGCGGGCGATTTGAAGGGTTTGTTCCTCGGAATGAGAGATGAATTCTTTTTTACTCATACCCGGTCGGGACGGCATTCACCGGCGGCCCAGCCGTTTCACCGCCTCAGGCAAGAAGCTGATAATATCCCCGGCAAGCAGGGATTTTTCCCCTAATTTTTCCGCAGCGATATCACCACTCATGCCATGGACGTAAACTCCGGCTGTAACAGCAGGCTGAAGTTCCTCCTCTTGAATAATCATGGCCCCCAGCATTCCGCTCAGGACATCCCCGGAGCCTCCTGTAGCCATTCCGGGATTTCCGGTGGGATTAATGAAGACATGACCATCCGGATCAGATATCAACGTTCTGTAACCTTTCAAAACAACATGGACTCCGAAACGGCGGGCGAAATCAGGAACCCGTTCAATCTTATTATTGACCACATCCCCGGTATCGGAATGAATGAGGCGGGCGAATTCTCCGGGGTGAGGGGTCAGGACCGCCGGTGCCTGTAATTCCTTCAGAATTTCAATGTCATCCGCGATAATATTAAGCGCGTCCGCATCCAAAACCATGGGGATATCCAGCCTGGGAAGGAGTTCCTTGATCAGACGGGAGGTTGATTCATGGACGGAAAGCCCCGGTCCGATCATGACGGCGTCCATCCCCTTCAAAAGGAAAAGTATTTTATTCAGACCTTCCTCAGATAAAGTCCATTCAGATGTCTCAGGGAGCGGTTCCGTCATCAGCTCCTCCATCGAGCGCGCGACAATGGGAACACAGCTTTTCGGGGTTCCCACGGTAACCAGACCGGCGCCCATTTTTAAAGCCGCTTTTCCGGACATGGCCGCGGCACCGGTTTTCCCCAGCGAACCGGACAAAATAAAAAGATGACCGTAGGTGCCTTTATGGGTGTTCTTTTCTCTCTTTGAGAAATAAGGCAAAAGCATGTTTTCTTCCACCATGGTCAGACACGGCGATTCCTCCTCAAATAAAAATGGAGGGGTGCTGATATCTGCGACAATAAGCTCTCCCACGTATTCTTCTGCGGGAGGAAAAACATGCGCGATTTTCGGCGCCGCCATGGTGACGGTTAAATCCGCTTTGACCGTCGGGCCGATGATTTGAAATCGATCCGCGGCCATTCCGGAAGGAATATCCACGGCGACTTTAAAGGCCTTGGCTTTATTGATGTCATCGATAACATCGGCATAGCGCCCTCCGGCGGGCTTTTGGAGTCCGGTGCCGAAAACGGCGTCAATCAAAATATCAGCCTCCGCCACTATTTCCTGCTGAGCCTGCCATTGTTCGGCAGTGGCCGCTTCAATGATGTCAATCCCCATTTTATCCGCAATGCCGCAGTTTAAACCGGCGTCCCCGTCCAAATCCTTTTTTTCAGCCAATAATATGACCCGGACAAACGCTCCTTTGTTGTCCAAATGCCGCGCCACCACAAAGCCGTCGCCTCCATTATTGCCTTTGCCGGCCACAACTAACACGCTTTTCTCTTCAATCCGGGGAAACCTTTTTTCAACCGCCTCGGCGATTCCCCGCCCGGCGTTTTCCATTAAAATAGGACCGATGATGCCGATTTCCTCGATAGCCCTGCGGTCGATATTTTTCATTTGTCCAGCTGTAAGAACCTTCATCTTATCTCCTTTCTCCCCATGCTTCCCCTGATCAAACATCTCCCCTCGCTGTGCCTCTGCAGCAATTCCGGCTCCTTCATCATCCAGGCTTCGGAATTTGATTTTATCATAATTTTCAGGCGGATTCATCTCCGCCGCCAAAGCGAAGTTGTTTCAGAAGACCCCCTGAAATTCTCCAAAATAAAGCTAAAGCGTTGATTTAAGTAAAGAAAACGAAAGAGAAAGCCCCGCCGAAACCCAGCACCCCGGTTCCTTCCGTTATTCTAACCTGAATAATGAGCGGGCCGGGATTGCCGCAGATGCGAGGCGCATCACTAAAAACCATGCTTATCGCTGATAAAAAAGAGATTGCAAAAACATCGCAATTTTTTTATGAATTCATCATGAGTATAACACACCGCGAACCATGAAAATGATCCCAATGTCATTCCCGGACCGGAGCACTTTTGAGTCTGTCATTCCGAGGCACGCAGTGCCTTTGAGTGTGTCATCCCGCGGTGCGAAGCACCGAGGGATCCCT
>JAWODN010000068.1:0-15231 GCA_046483285.1 Candidatus Aminicenantota bacterium
TCCGCCTTCCCGCAGAGCAGTGAGGATCGGTTCCGGGCATCCCGGATCAATATAATACACGATAGGCTCCACCGGATCGCTGACCTCTGCAGCCGGATCTTTTTTGGCCAGCCGGTGACGGCGGATAAACCTCTGGGTCAATGATTTTCCTACCGGCACCATGAAATCCATATAACTGAACGCGGAAAAATTAGACCGGGGGTCATATATCCTGGGTTTGTATCCGGGCTCGGGAAGCTGAATAAAGGAGTGATGCTGGCGCAGAGTGACCGCTCCGGGATCAGGGGCCACCCTGAAAACCAGGCGCGATGGGTTATCGGAAACAAAAGTCAAAAGACTTTCCATTTCGGTGTTTTGGGGAAAATTTTTGGTGTTGGGTTTATAGACCGCAGATCGGGCCGGGTCGAGCCGGTAGCGGGCCTGACTGCTCCTCTCCAAAGATTGAGCGGCCCGATGGGCGTCATGGAGGAGGAACGGAGTGGCATCTATTAAAATCCGCCCGTCTGTCTCCGCGGCCACAGGGAAACTCCATATGACCGAACGCGCAAAGGCATCCTCCACCGCCTTTTTCTCCGCCGGCGATCCCTCCTCAGCCCGGAAATCATAATTGGGCTGCATAAGCATAATCTTGGGACCGGCGCGAAGAAATTTGACAATGCGTGTTCCGCCTAACTGATTGCGGTCCAGTCCGATTTGATTGGAGCCCAGTCCGGCAGGCAGGGAATGGACATACAGGAATTCCGCATCAAATTTGTCGATTTCCATCCATAATTTACCGGCGTCATGATCCCAGTACATAGTGAAATAGCCGGGCATTTTTTCCATACCGGCGGTTTTCCCGGCGATAGAAGGCAAGTCCGCCGCCCCGGCACCGCAGAACAAAACCATAACCGATATCATAAGAATGAAATGTTTTTTCATGTCTCTCCTCCTTAGCCTGACCTATACCTTAGCCTGGCCTATACCTTAGAAAATGACAGCTCCGCTGTCATCCTGAGGCCTGCGAAGCAGGCCGTGAGGATCTTATTCGGCTTCGTCTGATGAGCCGGTTCCGACTCATCAGACGAGGCACTCTAAGATTCCCGCCGCTTCGCTCCCCGGGACGACATACACCTTTGTCATTGCGAGGCTTGCGCCGGCAAGCCGCGGCAATCTCTTTCTGCCTCGTGAAAGCGTAACCCGCCGCCCATACGAGGCAGTCAGGGATCCCTCAGTGCTTCGCACCGCGGGATGACACACTCAAAGGCACGGCGTGTCCCGGAATGACAGACTCAAAAGTGCTCCGCTCCGGGAATGACATTGGGATCATTGTCATCGTTCCGGGTGTATTATACTCATGATGAATTCATAAAAAAATGGCGATGGTCTTTTTATGAGCATTTTTTCAGAGAAATGCAAGGTTTTTCTGAAAATAACAGCTGAAACGTTTTTGTTTGCTTTCCTTTTCGGCGCATTAAAGCCTATAGGAGGACAAAGAGAACATGGCGGTAAATAAATAAAAAAGAAACTACAAGCCGGAAAGCCGGCGGCGGGCGTCCTCCACCTGAGGTATTCCAGGATCGGCGTTTTCCCATAGCTTGAGGAAACGCCGGAAGAACCCCCGGGCTTCCCGCTTGAGGCCTTTCTCTTCCTGAATCAGGCCGAGCCGGTATAGGCTGAGCACATAATAATAACCATTATTTACCATGACCGAGGGATCGACGGCGATTTGCTTGTGGATCCCGAGGGCGGCGTCCGCATCACCGGCCTGATAGAGAGCATCCGCCAGGGCCGTGTAAAATTGCCCCGCGTGTGCATCTTTATAGGCCAGCAGGGCCGATGCCTGTCGCAACTTTTCCACGGCTGCAGAATGCCTTCCTTCCTTGGAATCAATCATTCCGTCAAGAAAAAGGTGAAGCCTCCTCATTTTGGTATTGGACGCTGTTTTCACCAGCTTCATAAGCCGGGCGGCATTGTCCCGCGCCCGGTCCAATTCGTTTTTTTCCAGATATGCCAATCCCTGTAAAAAATGAGCCGTTCGTTTAAAGCCGGGATTATTGGATTCCACGCCCAGTTCCAGCAGTTTCCTGCCGGCCTCCAGAGCCTTCTCTTCTTCTCCGGCATATAATTGAACCAGAGCGGAGGTGTGGATCCATTCTGCCTGCCAGTCTTCAGCATCCAATATTTCCGACATGTCCCAGCCTTGCCTGCTCTGCCGGGAGGCTTCAGTGAATTTTCCTTCAATCAGAGAAAGATTGGTCAAAAATTTTCGGCCGGTATTATGAAACCGGGGTTTCTTGGATTCAATCAGTTTGAGAGATTCCAGTTCAGCCTGCTCGAATTTTCCTTGCAGCTGATACACCGCCGCCCGAATGGCCAAAACCATTTCCATCTCGCCGGCACCGATACGGTCCGCTTCTGCCAAGGCTTCCTCCAGCCGGCCCTCCCGGATATAAATCCAGGCCTTTTTATCACGGATATGAGGATTTTCTCCGATCTCATCCAAGTAAAATTCAAGCGCTTCCAGCGCCTTGTCCGGCATCCCTTTGGCGAAGTGCGCTTCTGACAAATTGGTGTACGACGCATAGCTTTCCGTCCGGCCGCGCACATTGACGGAAAGGCGCTCTATAGCCTGGTCCCACTCTTCTTGAAGAAGATGAAGCATCCCCAGGTTGTTGTTGCCGATTTGATCGTCCGGATAAAGTTCCAGAAGTTTTTGATAGGCCTGGACGGCTTTTCCGTAATCGCCTTCCACCTGCCGGAAATAGTCCGCTTTGATATAATGCCTTTCCCGCTCCGACACCCCCTCCCTCAACTGAAATGCTTTTTCCAGCTTCTCTGAGGCTTCAGAATTCAGACCCAGATTGAAATAGGCTGCAGACAAGGACCGGTAGGCCATGGCGAATCCAGGGTCAACCGCGACCGCCAGCTCCATCAAGGGGATACTTTTAGCGTAGTCACCCTGGTTATGATACTTCATCCCTTCCCGGTAATAATGGAATGCCTCCGGGGAGGAGGTGGTGATCTGTTCAACGGAACGGTTAAAATCAGCTGCGATTTCTTTTTCGGTCAACTGAAAGCCCTCTTTAATCAGATGGGTTAACTCATCCACCATACCGAAAAGGCTGGCTTCGCCTTCCCCTTCCACCTGCTGGCGCCCTATCACTTCTCCGGTTGATCCGTCCTGTAAGGTGGTGTTCAATCTGAGGACATCCCCCGCCTTGGTCATCTTTCCCACCAGCACATATTTGACTCCGGCGCGCTCCGCCAAATCCCGCAGCACCCGGGAAGAATAGGACGGCGCTTCCAGTAAATTCATCTCGCCCATCAAGTCATACAGCCTCTCGGGGCTCAGCACATTCAGAAATTTCGACTGGCTTAAATCCACAATCAGCAGGTCGGAGAGGGCTTTCCGCCAATGCTCTAGATTGGAATCCCCGGTGTTGTTTTCAAAATGCATAACCGCGCAGGAGGGCTTCCCGTATTCAGGATAAGCCGGGGGCCCGGAGAAAAACAGACTCCATGCGATAAACCCCAGTACCGCCGCCAGAAGAACGGAGGCCGCCGGAAACACCAGCCGGTTCAACTTGAATTTGACCGAGACCTCGCGAGTCAGGGGCGTCCGGCCCTCAGGCCGGATGCGGTCGATTTCCGGAATTTTTTTCTCCACCGCCTTGAGTTCAGCCAGCAGCTGATCCGGACTCTGATAACGTTCTTCCGGATCCTTTCGCAAGCATTTAAGAATAATCCGGCTGACCTCTTCCGGAATCTGGATATTGAGCTTTCGGGGATCAACCGGCCGTTCGGTTTTTTGCTTAAGCGCCACGGATAAAGGGGTTTCCCCCTCAAACGGAACTTTTCCGGTCAGCATCTCAAACATAATGATGCCCAGGGAATAAATGTCCGCACGGAAATCGATTTTTTTTCCCTCCACCTGTTCCGGAGCCATGTATTCCGGCGTACCCGCAATACTGCCTTCATCAGTGAGACCTTTGCCCCGGGCTGAACGGGCAATACCGAAATCCATGATTTTGGCGTTACCGTCCCGATCGATCATAATATTCTGAGGCTTTAAGTCCCGGTGGATGATGCCCAGCCGGTGAGCCTCACCTAAGCCCTCTGCGGTTTGACGCGCGATAAATACGGCTTTACCCGCAATGAATTTTCCGATCCTTCTGATCAGGGACTTCAAGTCCTCTCCGGAAACATATTCCATGGAAATATACTGAATCCCGTTGTCTTCACTAATATCATACAGCCGGCAGATGTGCCTGTGAGAAATTTTCCGGGTCAGCTTCAACTCGTTGCGAAAGCGAACCATGTTGTTTTCATCCGAAGCCAATTCCGGTTTCAGCACCTTTATGGCCACTTTTTCACCGATCCGCTTGTCGACGGCTTTGAAAACTTTCCCCATCCCGCCTTCACCCAGTTCTTCGATGATATGATAGCGGCCGGCCAAAGTGCTTCCAATGGTCAGGTCCTTCCTGGTGGCGATCATGGTGCGGGTGGCGGATTCGCCGGCATCGTCTTTCGGGCGCAGAGGGGTCCCGCACTGCCCGCAGAAACGGGTGCCCGGAGGATTCAAGGTGTCACATTGGGGACATTTCATGACGTCACTTTTCAATTTGCACTATATCTTTATACGTATTTTGAGTCAATTGGGTTGCCTGTTATTTAAAATGGAAATTTTCACATGGCATAGACCCGGGTGCAGGTTTGGGTTGTCCGGCAAGTCAAACTATGCTATAAGAAAATTTATTGGCCTGGATGATGAATGGTCAGAAATGCCGCAGATAACGGATTGCGGCGAAGACGCCGCGGTATTATGAATTACTCAGGCTGAAATACCATATAAAGGAGAGCAAGATGCCGAATACCCTGTTGCCGAACAAAATGTTTTTCACCAAAGGCGTGGGACACCACCGCAATAAACTACAGAGTTTCGAAGTGGCTCTCCGCAGCGCCGGAATTGAAAAATTCAACCTGGTGACCATCTCCAGCATATTTCCACCAGACTGTAAAATCATTTCCAAAGCCCAGGGACTCAACACGCTGCAGCCGGGCCAGGTGATTTTTGTGGTGATGGCCAGGGAGTCCACCAATGAACCCAACCGCCTGATCGCCGCTTCCATCGGACTGGCTCAGCCTTTCGATAGAAAACAGTACGGCTACCTCAGTGAACATCATGAATTCGGTCAAACCATGAAGAAGGCTAAAGACTTCGCAGAAGACCTGGCCGCAACCATGCTGGCCTCCACCATGGGGATCGAACTCGACCCGGATTCAGACTGGGATGAACGGAAAAATTTATATATCACGGATCAGAACCGTAAATTCACCAGCCGGAGCGTGGCTCAGTCCGCCCAGGGGCATAAAGACGGCCTCTGGACCACTGTCTTAGCGTGCGCTGTCATGCTGATCAATAAAAGTGACATGTTATGACTTCAAAATCATATTTTTCTTCTCATCCTGATCTCATTCCATCCCGGATAAAAACCGGCCTTTCCATTCCGGAGCTGGTGGATATCATGGGAAAAACTTCTTTTGAAGCCCGCAACCTGACGCGGGGTGCCCGTTTGTTTAAGCAAATGATCGACGAAAACGACGTCATCTGGCTGGGAATAGCCGGAGCCGGTATTGCCGGCGGCATGGGAGGCATGGTGATTTCCCTGTTGGAATCCGGTTTTGTGGATGTCATTTGTTCCACCGGAGCTCAGATCTATCATGATCTGCATTTTGCTTACGGGCTGCCGGTCAAAGCTGTTCCTCCCCGCTGGAATGACGATGAGCTCAGACGATGCGGCGATACCCGGATATACGATATCGGCATACGCGAAAAAGAAACCCTGGAGGCTCAGGACGAAATCATCCGCCGGTTTGTTCAAGAAACTTATGAAGATTTATCCGGACGCCGCCTGGCAAGCTGGGAAATCAATCATGAACTCGGCCTTTGGGCCGGAGAAAACGCCTTACATCCTGAACGCAGTTTCGTTATCACAGCCGCCCGCCTGGGGGTTCCGGTCTTTTGGGATTCCTTCACAAATCATTCCATCGCCTTGAACTTCGCCCAAAGCGAGAAGGAAGGATTTCCTTTGGATATGTCTCTCCAAAAAGACATCTTTGATTCCGCCGCGCTGGTCTATTCAGCCGGGCATACCGGTTTTGTGGAACTGGGAGGAGGAGGTCCGAAAAATTTCATTCAGCAAACCGCTCCCACTCTCAGTCAGTTTTTAGGTTTGGATTTCAAAGGAGCGGACCGCGGCCTTCAAGTCGGAACCGCTTCCGAACGCGAAGGCAGTCTTTCCGGATGCACTTTCGGAGAAGCGGTGACCTGGGGAAAGTATAAATCCTCGCAAGAAGACAAACTGGTTCAAATATGGGGGGAATACAGCCTGGTTTTTCCGCTTCTGACCGCCTATGTCATCGATACCTGCGGCAAAAGATCTCCCCGCAATCTCATTGAACAATTTCCCGCTTTAATCGAACAATTGAATTCAGCCCCATGAAATGCCATCAGACTCCCTTTTTGGGACTAAAACCCCCGTTTTCCGATTTCCAATCCGCAGCTGTGGCGGTGCTCCCCCTGCCTTATGAGGGAGGAATATCCTACGGCGCCGGAACGGCTATGGCCCCTCAAGCTGTTCTGGAGGCCTCCCACTACTTGGAGCTTTATGACGAACAGCTCAAACAGGAGCCGTATAAAGCCGGAATCGTCACCCTTGCTCCGCCGGCGGTCCCGGACAACCCGGAATCCATGCTGGAAACCCTGCGCGACATGGTGGATTCTCTTGCCGGCATGGGGAAATGGGTGGTAGTTGTGGGGGGAGACCATTCCATCTCAAGCGGCGTTTTCCAGGCCCTGAAAAACCGCTCCGGAGCCGCTTCGGTCATCCAGCTTGACGCCCATGCCGACTTGCTGGAAAGCTATCAAGGCAGCCCTTTCAGCCACGCCAGTGTCATGGCCCGCATGCGGGAACAGACTGCGCACACACTCCACCTCGGCATTCGAAGCCTCTCCGCTGAAGAAGCGGAAACGGCGGAAAAAAACTCCATCCCTCTTTTAACCATGGCAGATTACCGAAGAGGAAAATGGGATTTGGAAGCCGAACTCCTGAAATTACCGGATCCGGTTTTTCTGACTATTGATGCGGATGTGTTCGATTGGAGCGTGATTTTCAGCACCGGCACCCCCGAACCCGGCGGCTTCCAGTGGCATGAAGCTCTGGACATCCTCCAGACAATTTTTTTAACAAAAAATATCATCGGCTGCGATGTGGTGGAGCTTTCATACCGGAAATCCGACCCCAATTCACCCTTTGCCGCGGCCAAATTGATTTATAAGTGTATTGGATATAAAATGATGAATGAGACAAAAAAAAGAAATATCCCATGGCCTCAAAAACCCAGCGGCTGTTTTTTTTCTTTATAATGATTGACAGGTGAATTATATCAATTCATGTGCGGGGAACGATCATGAACCAAAAACGCCTCCAAGAAAAAATCAAAAGTCTGCGGAAACGTATTGAACAGAACCGGAGACGGATTGAGCGCCACCCCGACTCCGAAGACACCGAAGGCTTGGAGAGAGAAATCGATGTCTGGGAAAGGGAACTCGAGCGATTGGAAGACCAGTTGAAGTATTCATTAGACTATGACGACTATGATTTCGGTCTCCAGCGGGACTCCAAAAAGAGAAACAAACGGAAAAGAGGGCGTGACAAACGGCTGGATCACTTATAAGTTATAATCTCACCTGGATGATGATCGGGCCGGGGCCGCTCGCATATAACAAAGGGTATGTCATCCCGCGGCACAAAGCGACGAGGGATCCCTGGCTGCTTCGTCTGGGCGGTTGGCTTTGCTTTCGTATAGCAGGAAAGGGGGGGCAGGCCGGAACCGGCACGGATGTCCTCGCCGGGGACAGACGCGTGACGGCGGGATACGGCCCTTATCCATTGCCATAAGGAAACGATTTTCTTAGGTACAGGTCAGGTTATTCACTTTTTCGGCAACCTTTTGTCTCTCTCTATCATCATTATCAGCGAAGACCAATGATAAGAATAAACAGTTCGGCCGCAGCATTGAGAACCCACCCCTGGAACTTGACATGTGCGGATTATGATAAAATAGAGGAAAATAAAAAAGGCCGGCCCATGAATAATATTTCCAACACCCCAATATCCATCCCCGGCGATTTGATTAAACGATGCCGGGAAGGAGAGCATCTGGCCATGGAGCAAGTCTATGAACGGCTTAAGTCTCCTTTTTTCGGCGTGGTTTTCCGATACACCCGGGACCGTGCCGCGGCCGAAGATATTCTTCAGGACATTTTCATAAAGATTTTCACCAATCTTGACAATCTGCATAACGATGACGCTTTCATAGGATGGGCTTACCGCATCGCCGTCAATACCGGTCTCAGCCATGTGCGCCGCAATAAAATGCTGCTCCGGAAATCCGTGCCCTTGAATGAAGTCAATTATTCCTTGGGTGATTCGGAAGCGGAAGGCCGGGAAGATCTCTTAAAAATGTCCCTGGAAAAAGCGCTGGGTGATTTAACCGCCAAACTTAAAAGTATCTTCATCTTGCACGATGTTCAAGGTTTCAAGCATCATGAAATCGCCCAGATCATGGGTTGTTCCGTCGGAACCAGCAAGTCCCAGCTTTTTAAAGCCCGGAAAAAAATCAGAAAATTTCTGCAGAAAGAAAAAATATTAGGAGCATACGCATGAGATGCACGCAAATCAAAGAATGGATCAGTGATTATATTGACGGTGAACTGGATTCTTCCCGGAGCAAGGTTTTGGAACAGCATCTCGAAAAATGCCGGCAATGCCGCGAATGGCTCAATGACTTCCGCGCCATTAAAAAAACCGCCGCTGACCTGGAAGAGCCGGTTCCGTCCACCGGCTGGGAACATATCCGGGCGCGGCTGGACAGCAAAACGCCCGCGCGCTCAGGCTCATTCACGCCGGTACGGTTTTTCCCCATTTTCAAACCGGCTCTGGCCGCTGCCGCCGTTTTGATGGTGGCAGCAGCGGCCGTGATCAGCTGGAACCTATTCCATTCTCCAGCGGGAGTTTCCTGGATTTCAGGCCAGGAATCAGCCCTGGCCAAGCTGAAAGAAGCGGAGCATCATTACCAAATGGCCATCCAATCCCTTAAAGAAGCGGCGGAAGCCCAGGAAGGGGGCCTGGACCCGGATATTAAAATGGTTTTCGAAACAAACCTGGAGATTATCAACCGCTCCATTTCCAGCTGCAAGCGAGCTGTTCTGAATGACCCGGAAGACTTTGACAGCCGGGATTTTCTTTTGGCCGCATATCAGGAAAAAATGGATCTTCTCTTCCGGATGATCACATACCAAGACCGGTCATCCGGTAAAACAGCCAAAACCACGATATAAAAAAGGAGAAAAAAATGAAAAGAAAAATTTTAAGCAGCCTGATTCTGGCGGGGTTGGTGATGTATTTTGGATTCTCGCCGGACTCGGCATGGGCGAAAGAAAAAGTCGAAGAAAAATTCGAAAAAACCGTCTCCCTTCCCGGAGACGGTCAGGTGACTCTGTCCAATATTTCAGGAAACATTGAAGTGACGTCCTGGAATAAAAATGAAGTCCTGATCAAAGCTTTAAAGGTGTCCAAGGCCGACTCCATGGAAAAAGCCAGGGAAAACGCCGGCCTGGTGAAAATTGAGGTCATAGAAGAAAGAAACGCGGTGCATATCAAAACCGAATATCCCAAGAATAAATTCCGCAGCCGCTCCGCCAGCGTTTCCGTGGACTTCTGGGTGACCATTCCCGGCCGCGCCGCCGCAGACATCAGTTCCGTAAGCGGCGATATCATCATGGTTGAGATCGGAGGCAACGCCGATGCCGAAACAGTCAGCGGTGACGTTGATCTTTCCAACATGACGGGGCTTCTGCGCGCCAAATCCGTCAGCGGGGATATCAAGGTGGTGAACGCATTCAAGGGCGTAGACTGCCGTTCGGTCAGCGGCGACTTGGATATCCGGGATATCACCGGTGACGCTAAATTGAAGTCCGTATCCGGTGACATCAATCTGATGACTCTCCGTGATGGGAAGGTGGGTGCCGAGACTGTGAGCGGAGATATCGATCTGGACGGCATTCAGGATGCCCGCTATGTGGAGGCCGGTTCTGTAAGCGGAGAAATCACTTACACCGGCTCTGTTCACCCCCGCGGACGGTATTATCTCAAATCCCACAGCGGGGAGATAACCATGGCCATTCCGTCCAATTCGGCGTTTGACCTTGAAGCCAAAACGTTCAGCGGCAGCATCGACAGCGATTTTGAAATCACCATAAGCGGCAAAATTTCCAAGCGGGAAATCAGAGGCGTGGTCAATGACGGCGGCGCCCGGCTGGAACTCAAGACTTTCAGCGGCGACATTGTTCTGAAAAAGCGCTGATTGTTACTCAGCTTCGCAAAAATTCCGCGGCCCCGGATTATCCGGGGCCGTTTTTTTTTGCACCGCAATCAACAATCGCTTTCCGGTTCCGGCTGAATTTGATATGTTATAAAAGAAAAATCCGAGGGAGGCGTCATGAGAAAATATGTGGTTTTATGTGCATTGGTTTCATCCCTTATCCTAGGAGCTGCAGGATGCGGTGTGACTTCCGCCCCGTCTATCCGGATCGCAGTGGCGCAATTCTTCCACGAGACCTGCACTTTCTGCCCCGACCCGACCACCATTGAGGATTGGGAATATTACGGACCTCCCACCCGGGACATCCTTGGTTCAGAGAGGGGTTACATCGGGGGATTTCAGAAAATGTGCCGGGAATTCGGGGATATCGAACTGACCGGAATCATGTCCCCCCGGGGGGCGCGGGGAGGGTCATCAGGAAGCTGGGTCACCCGGGAAGCTTTTGATAAATACACCGGCTTGATCATCCAGGACCTGGAAGAGCGGGGCCCGTTTGACGGTGTTTTTCTCTCCCTCCACGGAGCCATGGCGGTCACCGGAATCCCCAAACCGGAAGCAGAAATGGTCCGCCGCATCCGGAAGGCCACCGGCGAAACCCCCATTGTGGTGACCCTGGACCTGCATGCCAATGTGGACCATGAATTGGCCGAAGCCGCGGACGCGGTCCTGATCATCAAACGTTATCCCCACTACGACACCACCCTTATCGGGGAACGCGCGGCACGGGTCATGATCAACACCCTCCGGGGCCGTTACCGTCCGGTCATGGCTGTGCGTAAACCCGGAGTGATCACTCCCAGTGTTTTTCAGGGCACAGGGGTCCCCCCGGCCATGGAAATCATGGAACGCGCCCGGCGATGGGAATGCCGTTATCCCGGCACATACGTTTCCGTGGCGTTCGGTTTTGCATACGCCGACGTGCCGGATGCAGGCGCTACGGTTATGGTGGTGGCCGACGGTGACCTTGAATTAGCCGGCCGGATCGCGGATGATATGAACGACTATATCTGGAGAATGCGGGAAGTTTTCGCCGGAAAAACCCTTCCTAAAACCCGGGAAGGTGTGGCCATGGCTCTCACTGCCGTCAATCAGGGAAAAACTCCGGTGGTTCTGGCCGACCATTCAGACCGGACGGGAGGATCGACCCATATCCTGGCGGAGCTTATCCGGCAGGATGCCGGAAACTTCTGCATCGCCACCCTGAGAGATGAAAACGCTGTCGCCGCCATTGCGGATGGTTACCGGACCGGAGATCCCATTCAAATTGAAGTCGGGGGTCACACCGACCGGTTTGCGGGAAACCCGGTGTTTTTAGACGGAACCGTGACTTTTTCCGGAGAGTACGGACGCGACCGGGCTGCCGTGGTTTCTTTCGGAAACAACAATCATGTCATCCTGACGCCCCATCTTCACCAGGTCACCACCACATCTATTTATGAGCCGCTGGGTATCGATTTGGAAAGCATCGACATCTTCGTGCTTAAATCCCGGGTGCATTTCCGAAGAGGATACCATGAAAACGGTTTTGCGGAGACCATTATCGAAGTGGACGCTCCAGGCCTCGGCCCGGCCGATCTCTCTATCCTGCCCTACCGGAATGTCCCCGCCGGCCTCTATCCTCTGAATAAAGACCGATAACCAGCCCTTTTCAGGTTAAACCCGCTCCAGCAGAGCCTCAACTTTAGCACACATATCCTGATGATGGGTGCCGGGCCAAAACAGCCGCCCGCACTGAGGACAAAGCGAAAAGGACGAAGCCCTTTCAAAGACAAACGGCGAAACCAGGTTCCGGGCTTTTTCTTTGGGGAGAGGCTTAAGGGGGACATTGCACTCCACGCACCGGGTATAAGGCCGAACCTGATCCTTCAAACGAAACCGCCTCAGCACCTGAATCATCTGGTGCTCCCAGTCTTCACTCTCGATATAAAGAGACGGAATATCCGCCATTTCCAAAAGGCCGGTATCCTTGGTCAGAAGCACCCGTTCTTCTTTTCCTGCCAGATTCAAAAGGTCCCGGTCCTCGATCCGGGTGAAGAACACGGC
Organism: Candidatus Aminicenantota bacterium; assembly: GCA_046483285.1. Classification (GTDB taxonomy): domain Bacteria; phylum Acidobacteriota; class Aminicenantia; order Aminicenantales; family Aminicenantaceae; genus CAYRTV01. The sequence continues at coordinate 12,472 of JAWODN010000068.1, forward strand.
GTCGAAACCAAAAATCCGCAGCCATTTGGCCAGCTTTCCCAGCATGCAGTCAACCGCGAATTTCATGGGATCTGATTCAAACCCGAAAAAAGGCAATGGTGGACGGTAGGGGATTCGAACCCCCGGCCTCAGCGTTGCGAACGCTGCGCTCTCCCAGCTGAGCTAACCGCCCACATCATATACATAGAATTTATTTAGTATATGCATTCTCCCCCTCAAAATCAACCAGCCCGGCCTGTTCATTAACCCCATACGGCTTCTCCCTTCCAGGCATGCCCGGCCGGCAAATGTGTCCGGCATCCAAACACCCGAAGCGGTGCCAATTGACAACAGAGGGGGTTCAACCGAAAATGCCTGGAATGAATAAATTCCATGGTTGATTTCTGTCCTTATTTGAATTCGGGTGTAATGAATTTAAATATTTGATTATTACACATTTGAAGCCATTGGAATCAAAGAAATTAGTCCTTCATTTTCATGGCTATAGTTAAAAGGATTTGATAAAATATGAGCATGCAGCAAGAGAAAAAAAACCGGCTTAAAAAGAAAGGTATTCTTGTCCTTGATCGCGATAATGAAAAAGAAGAGATCGAATTCGAACTTAATTATCTATCCACACTGAGTACCCAGGAACGCTTCGCACTGATGATTGAAAAAAGCCGTGAATTAAAAACTAACTTGGAGAAAAATGGACACCGAAGGACTCCTACGGTTATTAAAAGAAAATAAGGTTAATTTTATCGTCATCGGCGCTTCCGCTTTTCCTGCTTATGGTTATGCCAGAGCAACATTAGATATAGATATCTTTATAGAGCCCAATCTTCAAAATGCTAAAAGGACCATGAATGCTCTTGAACAGTTTGGCTATGATCTCATTGATTTAACCCCAACAGATTTCATAAAAAGCAAAATTTTAATTCGACAGTATTCAGTTGAAGCAGATTTTCATCCATTTGTAAAAGGGGTTGACTTTAAAGAGCTCTGGGAAAACAAGATCAAATCTAAGTTCGGGAATACCGAGGTCTTTTTCCCATCGATTGAAGATATGATTAAAATGAAGCGTGCCGCCGGCAGGGCAAAAGATAAAGAAGATTTAAAATTTTTAAATAGACTCAAGAAAAAAAGAAAGTAAATTCGGGTGTTTTTTTTGCATTTTAAATAAGATTCTGAAATTTTGAGATCGTTTTTTATTGATGTCACAAATATCAAGATCCATGAAAAAACCGTTGTGTTGGCTATACTCGTCACTTCATTTCTTTTTTTTTCCTGCGGAAAGGGCCGGGAAGAACCGAAGTGGAATATCAGTTCCTGGTCCAAGGGAAGGAAACATCACGGTTGAACTGGACTGCCTCAAAAGCGGGACCCATACCAAAGAGCTGCAGCTCAAATAAAAAACAGAGGCGGTTCATTTTTTTAAAAGGAGGGGAATATGAATCACCAGGAAAAGTCAGATTCCATGGCGAAAGGCCGTGATTTTCTTCGATCCAACAGGCGGAGGGATCGGTTTGGGGGTCTGTCGGATCAGATGAAAGGAATGGAGTTTCCTCCCATACAAAAGGACTATCCTAAAGATGCTGACCTTATAGACCTTATACCTCCCGAGGAATTCAACCTGGGTAAAGCTTCTTTACTGGATGTGATCAACCAGCGGAGAAGTCACCGGAGATTTACGGACCAGGCTTTCAGTTTGGAAGAGCTGAGTTATTTGTTGTGGACTACCCAGGGAGTGAAGCGTGTTCTGCAGGACGGTTATGTTTCACTACGGACCGTGCCTTCAGCCGGTGCCCGCCATGCTTTTGAGACCTATGTGGTGGTGAAAAACACACAGGAGGTCAACCCCGGACTTTACAGATATCTGGCTGTAGAGCACAAGCTGCTTCCTTTGACCTTGGACGATCCTGACCTTTTCAATAAAACAGCTGCGGCCTGCTGTGACCAGCCATTTGTGGCCATGGCAGCCGCCTCCTTTATCTGGACCGCCATTCCATACCGGTGTGAGTGGAGATACAGTGTTCTGTCCCATAAGGTCCTGGCCATTGACGTGGGTCATGTGTGCCAAAATCTCTACCTTGCGGCTGAAGCTGTGGGAGCCGGAGTCTGTGCCATAGCCGCTTATTTTCAAGATGAGATGGATGAGCTCATTGGCGTGGATGGGGAGGATGAATTTGTGATCTATGTGGCTCCTGCAGGAAAGGTCCCTTCCCCTTAAAGTAAAGGCTTTCAGTGAATCCGGGGTGCTAATAAAAGAGTGACGCCGCTGCCTCGACCCATAAAAAATCATATAAAATGGCAAGAGCTCATCGGCATTTTCTGCCTGGAGACATCTGGCATATCACTCAACGATGCCATAAAAAGGAATTTCTACTAAGCCGAGAGAGTCAAGGAAATTGACAAAAAGGGGGAAAAGTGTGAATAATCCACCGCAAACACAAAAACGAAATTCCTATCCTTACCTGAATTATTCACGGGCCGGGATTGCCGCAGATGCGAGGCGCAGGGCATGAAGCTGTGGTCCTTCACCGCGAATGCCCTGCAACAAAGCAGATGCGGTGAGATCCGGCCCGCCCGGAGGGTAAAAAAATTGCGATTAAAATAAAAATATGAAAATGAAAAACTTTCTATTTGAACTTTCAATAAAAATCATGTTAATTGCTGATAAAAAGGGATTGCAAAAACATTGCAATTTTTTTATGAATAATTCAGGCTATCTAATATCAAAAGGAGGAGAAAAATGAAAAAAAAGATTAGTGTTATAGGTGC
>JAWODN010000103.1:0-19509 GCA_046483285.1 Candidatus Aminicenantota bacterium
ACCACATCGAACCGGAACCGGGCGCTGCTGTCGCCGGCACCCCGGAAGTGAGCCCAGAGATAGCAGGTGGGCTGCAGATCGGTCCGGGCCCTGTCCTTCGGCCATCTCCTGGCGCTCGTCTTCCAGTCCACGACGGTGTAGACACCGTCCCTCTCAACGGTCAGGTCGAACTCACCTATCAGCGGTTTATCCAGCATCTCAAAAAGCTGTTTGAACGATCCGGATAGGTGATAGCCCGCCATTTTAAAATCATAGATAAGACATGACACACTCAAAGGCATGGCGTGCCTCGGAATGACAGACTCAAAAGTGCTCCGCTCCGGGAATGATATTGAGATCATTGTCTTTGTTCGTAATGTATTATACTCATGATGAATTCATAAAAAAATGGTGATGGGTCCTTCGCTTCGCTCAGGATGACATGTCTTAACCATCGCACTTATTTCAGGAATCACTCAGAATAATATTTTTTGAGAAATTCCGGGCGGATCCGTTTGAGTTCGCCGCGGGGTATCAGGCCGAGCAGCTCCCAGCCCAAATCCAGAGTTTCCGCAATGGAGCGGGACTCAAATTCACCTTGCCGGACGAATTCTTCTTCATAACGGCCGGCGAATTTCAAATAGACTTTATCCAGATCGGAAAGGGCGGCCTCCCCCAGGATCAAGGCCAGTTCCCGGGCCTCTTTGCCCCGGGCATAAGCGGCAAACAGCTGGTTCAAAACATCCGCATGGTCCTCTCTGGTTTTATCCGCTCCGATCCCCTTATCCTTGAGGCGGGACAGGCTGGGGAGAACATCGATGGGCGGATAGATTCCTTTCCGGTGCAGCTCCCGCCCCAGCATAATCTGACCCTCCGTGATATATCCGGTCAGATCTGCGATGGGGTGGGTTTTATCGTCTTCGGGCATCGTCAGGATGGGAATAAAAGTGATGGAGCCGGACTTGTCCTTGATCCGGCCGGCCCGCTCGTACATGGACGCCAGGTCGGTGTATAAATACCCGGGATAACCGCGCCGGCCGGGGATTTCCTTGCGGGCTGCGGAAATCTCCCGCAAGGCCTCCGCATAGAAGGTGTAATCGGTCAGAATCACCAGCACATGCATGTCCCGCTCAAAGGCCAGGTATTCGGCGCAGGTTAAAGCCAACCGTGGGGTGGATATCCTCTCAATTGGCGGTTCATTGGCCAGGTTCAAAAACAGCACCGCCCTCTCCAAAGCTCCGGTATCGCGGAAGTCCTCGATAAAAAAATTGGCTTCTTCGAACGTGATCCCCATGGCGCCGAAAACCACAGCAAACTTTTCTTCTTTGCCCAGAACCTTGGACTGACGGGCGATCTGGGCCGCGATCCGGGCGTGGGGAAGCCCGCTCCCGGAAAAAAGGGGGAGTTTCTGCCCCCTCACCAGCGGATTCATTCCGTCGATGGACGAGACACCGGTCTGGATAAATTCCGAAGGATAATCCCGGGCCTGCGGATTGATGGGGCTGCCGTTGATATCCAAATTTTTCTCCGGGATAATCTGGGGTCCTCCGTCCTTGGGGTTGCCGGAACCATCCAGTATGCGCCCGATGATCTCCGGGGAAACTCCCAGAGTCTGTGACCGGCCCAGGAACCGGATCCGCGACTCATTCACATTCAGTCCGGTGGTGCCTTCAAACACCTGCACCACCGCCCTCTCCGTGGACACATCCAAAACCGAACCCCTGCGGATTTCTCCGTCAGCTGTTTCAATCTCCACCAATTCCGCGTATTTCACATCCCTGATTTTTTCCACGATCACCAAAGGACCGACAATATTGGAAACTGTGAGATATTCTTTATGCATTTTGAGTCCTTATTCCCGGTTTTGCAGTAATTTCTGAAAGCTTTTATCTATTCCCATATACACTTCCAGGACATCATCGTCCTGGGCGGAATATTTCATTTGAGCGATATCTTCCCTGATTGGCAATCCGGCGATTTTGTTCAGCCCCACTCCTTCTTTCAGGGCATTCAAACCCTGATTATGGAAATGGATGAGGCAGCGGAGCATAAGGTATTGCTTTCTCAGGGAAGTGAAGGTGTCTTCGGCATGAAAAGCATTTTGATGGAGAAAATCCTCACGGATGGCCCGGGCCGACTCCAATATCAGGCGGTCTTGGCTGGACAAGGATTCGACCCCCACCAGCCGGGCGATTTCCTGAAGCTCCGATTCCTCTTCCAATAATTTCATGGCCTCCTGGCGCAGGCCGGAAAATTCCTCCGCGATCTCCTTCTCCCAGAATTCCTTGATGTTTTCCTCATAAAGGGAATAACTGTTCAGCCAGTTGATGGCGGGGAAATGGCGCATGTTGGCCAGCTTGTCGTCCAGCGCCCAGAACACCTTGACCACTTTGAGAGTGGACTGGACCACCGGATCGGAAAGGTCGCCTCCAGGGGGAGACACCGCACCGATCACACTCAACGCGCCTTCCCGTTTATCCGAACCCAGGCAAATCACCCGTCCGGCCCGCTCATAAAATTCGGCCAGGCGGCTGGCCAGATAGGCCGGATACCCTTCATCCCCGGGCATTTCTTCCATCCGGCCGGAAATTTCCCGCAGGGCCTCCGCCCACCGGCTGGAAGAATCCGCCATCAAAGCCACCGAATATCCCATATCCCGGAAGTATTCCGCAATGGTCATCCCGGTATAAATGGAGGCCTCCCGGGCCGCCACCGGCATATTGGAGGTGTTGGCGATGATAATGGTCCGCTCCATCAGGGGACGTCCGGAGTGGGGATCCTTTAATTCGGGAAAGCTCAGCAGCAGGTCCGCCACTTCGTTCCCCCGTTCTCCGCAGGCCACGAAAACAATGATCTGAGCATCCGACCAGCGGGACAGTTGATGCTGAACCACGGTTTTCCCGCTGCCGAAAGGTCCGGGCACACACGCGGTCCCGCCTTTCGCCAATGGAAACAAAGTATCCAGGACCCGCTGGCCTGTCACCAGCGGCACCTTCGGCATAAGACGGCCGCTCACCTTGCGGTTCCGCCGGACAGACCAAGTTTGAAACATGCGGACCTCACGGTCCCCTGACTCCGTTTCGATGACAGCCGCGGTTTGGTCTACAGTGAATTTGCCGGGTTTGATGGTCTTAAGAGTCCCATTCAAATCAGCCGGAACCATAATTTTATGGCTGATCAAAGGGGTTTCCTGGACTTCACCCAGAATATCTCCGGCCGCCGCGGCGGCCCCCTCTTTCATCAAAGGCTTAAATTCCCATTCGGCTTTCCGGTCCAGCGCCTCCACTTCGATCCCGCGGGGCACATAATCCCCCTCCTGCTCACGGATAATATCCAGAGGCCGCTGGATCCCGTCGTAAATCGAACTGATCAATCCCGGCCCGAGTTCCACACTCAACGGCTTACCGGTGAGAAAAACCGGCTCTCCGGGCCCCACTCCGGTGGTGTCCTCGTAAACCTGGATGAAGGCCCGGTCTTCTCTTAGCTCGATGATTTCACCGATCAGCCCTTTTTCACCGATTTTGACCATATCGTACATCTTGGCCCCCAGGCAATCGGAGGCCACAACCAAAGGACCCGCAGTCCGTATGATTCTGCCTTGTTTCATGGCTTTCCTTTCCCTTTGACTAATGCATCAGAACCCGTGGCTTTAACCGCCATTTCCTTTAAGGTGTCCGCCAGGTAATCGGAAATATCACGGAAATCGGAAAATCCGGCGACCACAGGGAAAAATTTATCCCGAAGCGCTTCCCGCTCCGTCCTGAGCGGTTCAAAATACTGCTGATGCAAAAAACACAACGCGATATTTTCTTTATCCAATGATTTAAAAATACGGCGGGCATCTTCCAGGTCTTCGGGAACGTAAACACGGAATCCCATCGCCCGCAGCGGAAAAATCATATCTTCGTCTCCGATGACGGCAACCCGGTTATACATAAGTTTCACTCATCCGGCGTTTTAAAGTCTCCGGGGGAACCCGGTTTAATTTTCCCACTCCCAAAATGCGCAGCAGGCCGAGTTCCTGTTTGCGTGCCAGAGCGTATGCGAAAACCGGCTCCGGCCCGAAAGTGATGTGTTTGGCCCGCCGCAGAAACCGCATTCGAAAATCCTCCATGCCCCTTTCCAAGTCAATAAACGTTTCTTCATTTTCCAAAGCGTCCACTCCGTCCGCCCAGAGTTCACCATAAGAAGTGGCCTGAATAGAATCACTGAAATCGGCGAAAGACATCGAAAGGCCCGAAAGAATCCGGCCTGTATCCAAAAACCCGCCCGCCGCAAGCAAAGGACGGAGCTGTTCTTCCTCCCAGGTCAAATACTTGGTTCGGGCCAGAAGCTTGAGATTCCCCAGGTCAATAAGATGGCGAAAATAATCGATGATGAAGCGGTTTCCGGCCGGCCTGGCGGACTCCAGGGCTTTCCACGGAGCCCCCAGGGAATCGATAACGGATGTGAAGGCGCTGTTCAAAAAAAGAATGCTCACATCCTTGATTAAGTCATCCTCTTCATTCCGGATAAATTGATCCAGTTCCCGGCTGTCCCGGATTTCTTTCAATTCCTGGATAAAGGCCCCCGCGTCAAACACTTCCTTAAGGGCGGAAGAGAAATTTTCATCGTCGCAGGCTCCCAGAAAAATACTGCGCGGTATCAGGTTTCTTTCCAGAGCGCGAACCCGGCCCACCGCATAGGCATAATCGAGAGGATTATCTTTTTTCATATTTTCAACACATCCAGAATATCTTTTTCCAATTCCGGGCGCAGCTCTTCTCTCAGGCGGAGTTCATCCAAAGATTCCAGCTTTTCGCCGTCTTTCATCACCACAGTTTTTTTTAAATCCTTCCGGCTCAATCCTTCCTGCTTAAAGGCTTCTTCGATAATTTCATCAATGATCTCTTTTTTTTGGCTCAGAATCTTCAGCCGTTTATCCAACCGGGCCTGGGACACAATACGGCCGGCCTCCAGCCGGGCCTTGCGTTCCGACTCTTCCAGGTAAGCGCGGGCTTCCGCTTCCGCTTCTCTGCGGGCACGCTCCCGGATGTCCCGGGCCTTATCTTTACTTTCCCGGATGATCCGCCCGGCCTCCCGGCCGGCCTGATCTTCAATGGTTTTAATAATATTTTCCAGGCTCATAATGGTTAACGATGCGGTTTAGATGGTGATAGCGTTAAGAAGCAGAATGGTGATCAGCAGCCCTAAAACCGCATATGTTTCCACCAATGCCGCCATTATAACGGGCTTCATCAGGTCCTTTGGCTGCTTGGCCACCATATAAGCTCCGGCCGCACAAACTTTTCCTTGATGGATTCCGGATAGAAGCCCGGTGAAGGCAATGGGCAGGCAGGCAATCAGAATCTGCCATCCCTGGTACACAGTGGGCCCGGCCAGCTCTCCGCCGATAAATCCCAGCTTGAGAAGGACCAGAAATGCGCTCAAAAAACCATAAATCCCCTGAGTGCCGGGCAAAGCCACCAATATGAGCAGGATGCCGAATTTCTCCGGATCTTCGCTCATCACTCCACTCGACGCCTGCCCTGCCAGCCCGATCCCCACAGCGGATCCGATTCCTCCGAACACCACGGCCAGAGCGCCGCCCAGAGTCGCTATTGTCAATCCTAAAGCCATTTTTACCCTCCTTGTTACCTCAAATTTCAAACCGCCGCTCTTCCGCCTGCCGGTCGGAGTTTATATCCTGATTTATTCAAAATATTCCGTATACCGGCTTATCCACGCAAAAGGCCGGAAGGGCTTCCCTCCTGATTCAAAAAACTTGGAAAAAAACTCCACATATTGAAGCCGCATGGAATGAACGAATCCGCCTAAAAAGCTGATTCCCAGGTTGAAAAGATGCCCGCCTATGAAAATCAACGCCGCCAAAAGCCACCCCATCCAGGGGATGTTCCAAGCGGTCTGGGAAAAAGTGTTGACCACTATAGCGATAACACTGGTCGCAAGCCCCAAGGCCAGCAGGCGGGAATAGGACAGCACATCCGACAGGTAGCGGGAAATGCCGTACAAACTGTAAAGCCCTCCAAAAAACCGTGCCAGGGGGTTTCGGGAAGGCACTGAAAACAAGACAATCCCGGACGCTCCAGCCAGGGTCACAATCCCCCATTGGGATTGCCCGGTGGTTAGATACAAAACCAAGGCGGGAAGCAGCACCAGCCAGCCGCCCTGCGCAAATACGGCTTTGAGGATATCCCCTTCTTTCCACATGGAAATCAGTTTCAAAAGCGTACCGAACCAGACTTGAATAAATCCCAACGCCAATGACAAAAGCAGAAAGGGAAGGGGGTCAGCCAACGGATCGATAACCATCAGGCTGGGGATAGTAAATCCGAACCACCCCCCGATCATGGTCCCGATAAAAATATTGGCGAGTCCCACAATAGCCAGCAGCTTAAGGAACTGCAGAAGACCGCCCCTGGGCCGGGCCACCCGGATATAAAGCAAGCCCAGCACCGCCACTAAAAGTCCGTACCCGGCTTCACTCACCGTCAACCCCAGAAAAAGGAAAAAAAACGGAGCCAGGTATAAAGTGGGGTCCAGGGAATTCCGGTGGGGAAGGCCATACAACTTCGTGACCAGCTCAAAAGGACGGACAACGGGGGGATTTTCCAACGCCACCGGCGATTCTTCTCCCGGATCCGCGGAGCGGAAAAAACAAGCCGTGGCATCTGAGATTTCTTCCAGGCTTTTCTCAAGCTTCGCCGTATCTTCAGCTCTTATCCACCCCTCCAGGGAAAAAACCGTTTCGGTTTCCCCTAAATTTTCCAGGGATTGAATTTTACTGCGCTCGTTGAGCAGCACATCATGCGCTTTCATCAATTCTTCACGGTGACGGAAGAGTTTTCTTCCTTGCCGGTCCAGTTCCCTCACCTGTTTTTGTGTGTTCCGGATCTCTTCCTGCATTTTCTCTATAATATCCGTTACCAGGTCTCCCTCTTCCGCTCTGTTCATGACGGCATCCGTGAAATAAAAAAGGGAAAAAGAATGTTCCTGGAGCCATTCTTCCATCTCATCTTTCCGGGAAAGGTGGTAAACCAGAAAAATCAGGACATCCCGCTTGGTTCGGTCCAGCTCGCATACACACAGCTCCGTTTCTTCCGCTTTATCCTGCAGCCGGTTCCATTCCTCGACAGGAAGGGTGCCGAAAAGAACTTCCGAGCTTTCGGTGTTTTGAATCGAACGCAGAGGCACAGTTAAAGAAGTCAATCCCTGCAAAAAAGATATTTCTTTTCTCAGGTAATTAACATGAGATTCCTTTTCAGTTTCTTCTTTTTCCAGCCGCTCGACCCGGTCCAGGACGCTTTCACAATCCAGGCCCGGAATGCGGGCCCGTTCCTGTTTGTCAAGCCTGGGCTTTTCCCGCAGCAGCTTTTGAACTATCCCGGGTTCATCCCAGCGCCCAAGGAATTCAACCGCCCGGGAGAGACGGAACAAACGGTGGTCCAAGTCGCTTTTTTCAGGAGGCGGAAAGATCAAATCGACCTCTTCCGCTTCAGTCCTCACGATTTGAACCCATCCCTGGTGCTGAAGCAGCGACATCACGTCCCGCTTGAGGCCCAGCGGAGCCAGAATTTGGACTTTTTTGACGTCGGAAACCGCCATAAATCACTCCTCTCCACTGGAAAAACGTTTCCGGATTGTCTCAGCGGCCTTTTTAACTGCCGTTTGTCTATGCGCTTGAATTTTCTTTTTAAGGGAACTCATTTCAGATTGAGCCTGCTGCCGGGTCTCAACGGCCTGCTTTTCAGCGTCATGAATGATTTCGTTCCGTTTATTTTCAGCCTTTTTGCGCGCCTCCGTCAGGACGGAATCCCTGATTTTCCGGGCGTCCTCATGAGCGTCTTCTATGATTTTTCTTGAAGTTTTTTCCCGGGCTTCCTGCATGACACTGCGAGCCCGGTCTTCGGCGCTCTTTATCTCTTTGAGCGCCTGAAGCGGATGGCTATGGTTGGCGGTTTTATTCATAAGCAGCCTTTAATTCCTGCGAATTGTGAATTGTTATTATAATATGTCTTAAGACCTAAAATAAAGACTTTCTTCAACCCGGGTTCCCTCGCTTTTTCCTTGATCATGGTGAAGCTTGAGAGAAAAATCCAGGCACGGAAGAAGAAGGAATGGGGCCGGGATGAATGTCACTTCTGAACGGCGGCCATGGGAGCGGGAGATGGATCGCCGCAATTTTTTTATGAATTCATCATGAGTATAACACACCGCGAACCATGAAAATGATCCCAATGTCATTCCCGGACCGGAGCACTTTTGAGTCTGTCATTCCGGGGCACGCCGTGCCTTTGAGTGTGTCATCCCGCGGTGCGAAGCACCGAGGGATCCCTTACTGCTTCGTCTTAGCGGTGGGTTCCGCTTTCACGTTGCAGGAAGGGATTGCCACGGCTTGCTGGCGCAAGCCTCGCAATGACAAAGTGGCATGTCCTCCCGGAGAGCGAAGCGACGAGGGATCTGTGAGTGCTTTCGCCAGGCCGTATGGACAAGGGGTTGCCAATTCGAAGCAGTCCGGGATCCTTCGCTCCGCTCAGGATGACATTAAATTAATGAAAGGTCGTCACTCCACTGCGACGAGCCGCAACCCGGCAGATGCGGTGAGATCTGGCCCGCCCGAAGGGTAAAAAAATTGCAATTAAGATGAAATACCGGCAGAGAAAAAAGTATCAGCTGTTCTTTAAAACAAAATCAATGTCTTTTCTTAATGAAAAAGAAATGGCAAAAATGTTGCAATTTTTTTATGAATACGCCGGGTTAGTAGAGAAAATCCGGATGCAGATAATACGCATAAGGGGAAAAGCGCTGTTTTTCCGCCGCCCTTTCAAAAGGCTTAAGCGGAGAGCGAAAGTCGATGTGCTTGTATTCAAAGCGGACATACCCCCCCGCGCGGAACACATCTTCCAGCACCAGGACATCGGGTTTCTTCTGCAGATGAATGATCAAGCCCCCCCCGTTCTTATGAGCCGCCGCCGCGCAATCCGCAAGAACAATCCGGGATTCTTCATTCAACGCCGCTTGATTGATATGTATCCAGGCCCCCGCCTCCGCTAGCCCGGACCCTTCCGGCGGAAATTCCCCCCGGTGATAATAGACCAGCCGGGCGCCGCCACTCCGGCAAGATTCGGCCAGCCGGACAAGTTCACTGAAATCCCATTCCCGGTTCCGGTTGCTGAAATAGAGATAAGCCCCGGTCAAGGCCAATCCGTGATAATCCGGAGTCTCAACAGGGGTTTCCTCTTCCTCTTCTTCTGTCTCAGAGCATTCCGGAGGTTTTTCCGGCTCCAGGCGGTGAATAAAGCAGGCCAGCCGGGCCCGGCTGCGGCGGCATATCAAAGACAGGAGTTCCAATTCCCGGACATCCCTCTTAATGTCATCAGAAGTATAGAAATCGGCGCCGGCGTCCAACAGCCATTCCAATTGCGGCAGCTCCAGGGCGCCGGAATCAATCAGCCGGAAACGGCCCCCTTTTTGCGCCGATCTTCTCACGGCATCCAAAAGCAGAGAAAAGTCATATTGGTCATCCCGCACTGTTAATTCATTGCACCGGACGGCCTCATCCAGCAAATCGTACTGGCGCTGAATGTCTTCCTGAGACCGGGGAGCCGCGGTCCCGGCTTCGGCCGGTTCCGCCGCCCGGCCGGCATGTTTCTTGGTTTCAGGCATAATCGTTTTCCTAAAAAAAACAGTATGTCAAAAACGTCCGGGGAAGTAAAGCGGGAATTCTTGCAATCTCAGGGGCCCTGTTCTATTATCAGAGCAAATGAAAAAATGCGTGGTTTTGTTTTCCGGCGGACTGGATTCCACCACCGCTTTGGTCTGGGCCAAACATCATTATGACGAAATCCATGCCCTCAGCTTTCAATACGGACAGCGCCACAGCATCGAAATCGAGTTTTCCCGGATCATCGCACAGCGGCTTGCCGCCCCGCAGGTTGTGATTCCCCTTGACTTTTCCTCCATCGGAGGGTCTTCCCTCACCGACCCCGGAATGCCGCTGCCTGAGTTTCAGGATACAGCCGTCCATCAGGCGGCACCTCCTTCCACTTATGTCCCTTTCCGCAACGGGATTTTTCTGTCCCTGGCTGCGGCCTGGGCTGAACCCCGGCATATCCGTCACCTGGTGGCCGGATTCAACGTGATTGATTCCCCTGAATATCCGGACACCCGGCCCGAATTCGCGGAAGTCATGGAAACAGCCATAAACCGGGGAACCGGCGCTTCCGTCACCGGAGAACTTTTCCGCATTTCAGCGCCGTTTATCCGGCACAAAAAATCCGGCATCATCCGCCAAGGCTTGAATTTGGGTGCGGACTACTCCTATTCCATCTCCTGTTACGCCGGCCGGGAAATTCCCTGTGGAAAATGCTCCTCCTGCCGGCTGCGGGAGAAAGCGTGGAAAGAAGCGGGAAAGCGGGATCACTTAATCGTCCGGCTGGAAAAGGAAGGGAAAATATGAGTTGGATCCTTAAAGTCAGAGACAAATTCCAGGCAGCTCATTTTCTGAAAGGATATCAAGGGAAATGCGAGAGAATCCACGGACATACCTTTAAGGTGGAAGTTGAAATCCTGGTCAAGCAGCTGGATAAATCCGGTATCGGCATTGATTTCACAAAGATCAAAAAAACTCTGTCCCAAATTCTGCCGGATCACAGCCTGCTGAATGATATATATCCCTTTAATCCGTCGGCGGAAAACCTGGCCCGCCGGTTTTTTCAGGAATTGAAAAGCCGGTATCCCGTCATCCGGGTGACCGTATGGGAATCTGATGATGCCTCCGCAACCTACTTTGAAGATCAATGAGATCTTCACGTCCGTCCAGGGGGAAGGCCTCCGGCAGGGCGAGCCCACCATTTTCATACGCTTGACCGGATGCAACCTCCGGTGCATTTTTTGTGATACGCCGTACGCCCGGGAAGAAGGCCTGGATATGACCGTCCCGGAAATTCTTGATGCTGTGGAGCGCGTCAGAAAAGACATGCCGGCGGGCTGGGTCTGCCTGACCGGAGGAGAACCTCTTTTGCAGGAATGCCGGGGGCTGGTTTTTTCTCTTAAATCCAAAGGGTTCCATATTCAGGTTGAAACCAACGGAACTTTATTCCAGGAGCTTCCATTCGACTGGTGGAGTGTTTCCCCCAAGCCGCCGGAATATTCATGCCGGAAAGAGATAAAAAACCGGGCACGGGAGGTGAAGCTGATCGTGACCCGTGAGGTGACGGAAAACACCCTGACCGCCCTGCGGCGGGAATTCAGCGCCCATATCCCCCTCTTGCTGCAGCCGGAATCAAATCTAACGGAATTCCAAAAAAAAGCCTTGGATTTATTGCGGTTCGGCTCCCGCTCCGGCCTGCCCAATCTCAAGATTTCCCTCCAGCTTCATAAAATCCTGAACATCCCCTGACCCGGCCTATTCACAAATAAGAGTCCCAGAGACGCCCCCAATCCGTGCGGGCGAATTTTTTGATCTTTTTCCGGCCGGCGGTGGGATACCAGAAAAAATCATGATAAACATTGCTGGCGAACGGCGCCCAGACAATAAGAGGCGAATGCAGCAGAAGTTTTTCAAACGGCCGCAAAAATCCTTTCCGGAGCATCTGGTCCCCCCATATGACGAAACTCCGCTTGCTCTCAAACCCGAAATCGACGGTGGAAATATCCTCACCCATGACATCGATTTGAGTCAAATCCCCGGTCCCCAGTCCCCGTTCATGGCACATGCGGATATAAGGAATCTGCATGGGCTCAAACCCCATCATTTTGGCCGCCACCGCGTCCACCGCCACAGAATCCGCCGAGGCCAAAATGAAGTTTTTGGCTTTGGGCTCCATGGTGCGCGGTCCGGCTCCGTCCCCGCAGACCGTTCCATCCATAACCGCAAAAATGCCGGGATGAAGTTCCTTCTGCATGATCATGAGGTCCACCAGCACCTCATGAATATATTTATGCGCGTAGTGCCGGACTTCTTTCAACAGGCCGCCGAAAGAATTTTTCACCGCTCCGGTGGTGACGGAATGCCCGTGTGTTTTGACGGTGGGGAGATGGATGATGTTTTTTCCGATAAACATTTTCGGAATCATGATGCCTTCCGGAAAAATGTCATTCAGCTTCAAAAGAGGGGTTTTGAATGAATACGCAGTCCATTCCACCTCAGGGAGAGGGGTGAACGTCAATCCATACCGCTCGAACAGAGCCGCCCATTTATTATTGCGGGCGCCTTTGACCGGATGGGTGACAACGGTTTTATTTTCCACCGGATACAGGCTCTCCTGGTTGTGCCCGTCCGCAATCAGGGTCTTGAACACACCCTCCACCTGCCAGGGCTGGCTGGAGCAGGCGGGAAAATACTTTGTCCAGGACAGATTCAGCTTGATCAGTGTTTCGCTGTTCCGGGGAATGGTTTTTTGATAATCAGCCGCGTGCATCAATCTGCGGTAATCATCAAGCACACGTTCCGGAGATGTTTTTAAGACCGCCACTTTTGCTGTTTTTGCCATCAGTTAACCTCCCCTGAATTATTCACGGGCCGGGATTGCCTCAGATGCGAGGCGCAGGGCATGACGCTGTGGTCCTTCACCGCGAATGCCCTGCAACAAAGTTTTATTGCAAGGCCTGCGGAGCACGCCGTGGCAACCTGAGACGGATAGATTGAAAAGAACAAAGCCGTCTAAGTTCCTCACGTCGCTTCGCTCCTCAGGACCCCGCCCAAAGGGTAAAAAAAATGCGATTAAGATAAAAATTAAAAACATTCCATTTTATCTTTCATTAAAAACCATGCTTATCGCTGATAAAAAAGAGATTGCAAAAACATCGCAATTTTTTATGAATAGATCAGGCTCCCAAATAAATGATCAAAGACGCCGAAACAATCCAAAACACAATATCCAGCATCAAGGGGCGGTCTCTGAGAATAAGGTATTCAGGGGTGCCGCCTCCGGATTTCCGATGCACCAGGTACAAATACCGGAGAATCCCATAGATAACGAAAGGCACTGTATAGATCAGTTCAGAAGTTCCGAATTTGTCCACGGTTTCCGGGGAAATGGTGTAAAGGCAGTAGGCGATCACGGTTGACGCCGTCATCACCGCTATCATTTGGTCAAGAAGATAGGGTGAATATTCCTGCAGAATAGGCCGGTGCCGGGAGGCGTCTCCTTCCAGTAAAATCAATTCGTGGCGGCGTTTGCTCATGGCCAGGAAAAGGGCCAGCAGCAGGGTGCAGATGAGCAGCCAGGGGGAAATAGACACGGCGATCGCCAGTCCGCCGGCGGCCACCCGCAGAATAAATCCCGCCGCAATCACAAACACATCCAGAATAACAACATGTTTTAAATAGCTGGTATAAGAAATTTGCAAAACCAAGTAAAAAAACGCCATCAAGAAAATGCTTCTCCCCAGGAAAAAAGCTCCGGTCAAGCTCACGGCCAAAAGCATCACCGATTCCGCCCAGGCTTGCCCCGGCGTGATGCGGCCGGAGGCCAGCGGACGTTTGGATTTCAAAGGATGGCGGCGGTCCTCCTCCACGTCGCGGATATCATTATAAACATACAACGCCCCGGATAATAAACAGAAAACCAAAAATGTCGCGGCTGCTTTTAACATCAGAGGAATATTGAACATGTTTAGGGAAAAAATAAGGGGGGCGAATATGATTAAATTTTTGGTCCACTGATGGGGACGGGCGGCTTTAAACAGAAACCATAGTGTCATGCCGGCCTCTCCTTTGAACGGGGGTACCGGGCCTCCACTACAGACTTTATCCCTCCCCGGGGACGGAACTCCCCCCGCACCACCGCCCAAACCGGCTTGCAGGCGGCCACCACATCGCCCAGAATGCGATTGACCGCATTCTCATAAAAAATCCCCAAATCCCGGTATGCCAATATGTACATTTTTAATGATTTCAATTCCAAACAGGACTTCCTCGGTTCATAGCTGATGGTGATGGACCCGAAGTCCGGCAGCCCTGTGACCGGACAAACCGAAGTGAATTCCGGAATGTCAATGGTGATTTCATATCCGGAGAATTGGCTGGGAAAGGTCTCAATCTCCGGGAAAACGGCATCCAACCCGGCGGACGCTTCCTTTTTGTATTTATTAGCCATGCCGAACTCCTTTCACTCGTCATGCCGGCTTACACTCAGCCCGGCCTGTACCTTAAAAAAAATCATAGCTCAAGTGTAATCCATATTCAAAATCCGCGTCAAGGGCGGCGCAGATGAAAAGGCTTGACACGCGGCGGCTGAAGGCGTATTATTTAAATGAAAATGATTTTCATTATCAATAAGCGAGGTGACCGAAATGCCCGGACCTAAAAAATGGCAGAGACGGATGCGGGGGCATGGATCCAGGTGGACGGCTCCCCGGGAAGCCGTGGTTGATCTGTTAAGTCAAACCAAACAGCATATGAGCGCCAAAGATATCTATAATGCCTTGATCCGGATCTATCCCGGAATCGGCCTGACCACCATATACCGCACCCTGGACTTATTGGAAAAAATGAAGCTGCTGAAAAAGCTTTCCCTGGCCGGAGGCGAGAGCAAATATGAACTTATCCATAATAAAAACAATTCCCATCACCACCATCTCATCTGCACAGGCTGCGGCAAAATCATTGATTATGATGATTTCGTGGATGAAGAATTGCAATTAATCACAAAAACCGAAGAAACGCTTTCAAAAAAGCATAATTTCGTCATAAATGATCACAATATTGAATTTTACGGCATTTGTGAACAATGCCGAAAAGGAGGTGAATGAAATGCCAGGAGGAGATCGCACAGGACCTTGGGGGCAAGGCCCCCGAACAGGACGCGGAATGGGATACTGCAGCGGCTATGACCGTCCCGGCTTTATGCAGCCGGGTTTCGGAGCCGGTATGGGGCGGGGACGGTTTTACGCTGCGGGACGAGGTTTCGGAAGAGGACGCGGCCGCGGATTCCGCTGCTTCGCTCCTTACTTCACCATGCCGCACCCGGATTTTTATGCTTACCAGCCGGGAACTTATCCCGGATACTCTCCACACTCCGGATTTTCCGGACAGGAGCGGGAACAACCGGGAAATCGAGACAGCAAGCCGAATAAATAAGGAGGACGGCATGAGAAACAGACACCGCTGGATATATCAAATGACCGGGATTCCCGGTTGGATGCGCCTCGGCTATTCGCCGGGCTGGGCCGGCCGCAGTCCCTCCGGCCTGGGACCGGCCGCCCAGTACTTGATGACCGGAACCTGGCCCACTCCGCAAATGGCATCCGCCTGGCGGCAAGGAACGGTCCCTTATTACGGATATGACGGTTTTCCCCTTCCGGGAATGCCGACCCCCTATGATCCATGGGGAGCGGCTTCTCTCACCCCGGAACAGGAGCTGCATTGGCTGCACTCTCAGGCAGAATGGCTGGAAGATGAATTATCCGGAATCGAAACGCGTATCCAAGAACTTAAAGGAGAAAAATCATGAAAATTGCCGTTACATCCTCCGGCACTCAACTGAACAGCCCTGTCGATCCGCGCTTCGGCAGAGCCCCTTATTTCCTAATAGTGGATTCAGAAACCATGGAATTGCAAGCTGAAAAAAACCCCAATTTGGGCGCGTCGAGCGGAGCCGGTATCCAATCCGCTCAAATGATCGCCGAAAAAAAGGCTGAGGTTCTGCTCACCGGAAGCTGCGGCCCCAATGCCTTCCAAACCCTCCGGGCTGCGGGCGTCAACGTGGTCACCAATGTATCGGGAACCGTCGAAGACGCCGTCAAATCTTTTTCTTCGGGCCGGTATCAGCCCTCACAACAGCCCAATGTCCCCTCTCATTTTGGAATGGGACAAGGGCCCGGAATGGGTGGCGGCCGCGGAGGCGGAATGAGCCGCGGAATGGGAATGGGAGGCGGACGGGGGAGTGTCTTCCCTCCCCCCCCGGAAATGTCATCAAAAGATGAAATAGAAATTTTGAAACAGCAGGCCGAACAGCTGCGCCGTCAGCTCGACGAGGTGACAAAAAGAATTGAAGAGTTGAAATAAAAACCATACAATTAGAATTACCTGAATGATGAACGGGGCGAGATTGCCGCAGACGCGAGGCGCAGGGCATGTTAATCGCTGATAAAAAAGAGATTGTAAAAACATCGCAATTTTTTTATGAATAGTTCAGGAATAAGAACCATTGCTCCCTAAGCCAAGGAGAAAGTCATATGAAAATAGCCGTTTCAACCGAAGCTGGAAACGTGGCCGCCCATTTCGGCCGATGTCCCTCTTATACTTTATATGAAATCAAAGACGGACAAATTATTCAGAAAGAGGAAATCGAAAATCCGGGACACCAGCCGGGGTTTCTGCCCAAATTCCTCTCAGAAAAAGGCGTTGATGTTGTGATCACCGGAGGGATGGGCCCCCGCGCCCAAAACCTGTTCCGCCAGTATAACATCCAATCCCTTACCGGAATTCAGGGTCCTGTGAATGACGTTATCAGCGCCTATTTACGCGGCGAATTGAAGCCGGGGGAGGATCTCTGTGATCATGCCCACGGAGAAGGTCATGAATGCGGAGAAAACCGGCCTTCCCATCCCCCGTCCCGGACATCAAATCAAATCACCGTCATCGGCTTGACCGCTTCCGGACCCAGCCTGGAATCGGAAATCGACCCCAATTTCGGGCGGGCTCGGTATTTTTTGATTTATAAGCCTGAATCCAGCCAATTGGATTCATTTGAAAATCCCAACCGGGATGCCGCTCAGGGTGCCGGAATTCAGTCCGCCCGCTTTTTCGCTGATCATAAAATCGATGTCCTTCTAACCGGCCGCGTCGGCCCCAATGCGGAAAAAGTCCTGCAATCCGCCGGAATCAGCATCATCACCGGGCTGCAGGGGAATGCCGGAGACGCCGTCAATTCCATTGTGAAAGGATAGCCTCCATGTCTCAAGACGAAGCTAAAATTAAAGTGGAAAAAGCTCTTAAGAAAATCAAAAACCGTTTATTGGTATTCAGCGGAAAGGGAGGAGTGGGGAAAAGCACCGTCGCCGCCAACCTGGCCCTGGCTTTTGCGAGCAAAAACCAAAAAGTGGGCCTTCTGGACGTGGACATTCATGGCCCCAATCTGGCCAAAATGATGGGGGTGGAAAAAAAGCGGCTCGAAGCCGGCCCGGACGGCATCAAACCGGTCCAGGTTCGTGAAAATTTAACTCTCATTTCCATGTCTTTTCTTCTTCAGGACCCGGATATGCCTGTCATTTGGCGGGGCCCCATGAAGATGAAAGCCATCCAGCAGCTCATCGGCGACGTCGAATGGGGCGATTTGGACTGGCTGGTGATCGACTCCCCGCCGGGAACCGGAGATGAACCCCTTTCCGTAGCTCAATTGATTCCGGCCACCGGAGCGGTGGTCGTCACCACTCCCCAGGAAGTCTCCGTCATGGATTCCCGCAAAGCGGTGGGTTTCGCCAGAAAATTGAATCTCAATATCTACGGTATCATTGAAAATATGAGCGGCATGGTTTGTCCGCACTGCGGCAAAAAAATCGACCTCTTTAAAGCAGGGGGCGGCGAAAAAGCCGCCCAGGAA
Source organism: Candidatus Aminicenantota bacterium (assembly GCA_046483285.1). Taxonomy (GTDB): domain Bacteria; phylum Acidobacteriota; class Aminicenantia; order Aminicenantales; family Aminicenantaceae; genus CAYRTV01. The sequence continues at coordinate 17,529 of JAWODN010000103.1, forward strand.
ACGGGCGTTCCTTTTTTAGGAGAAATTCCGCTGGATCCCCGGATCGTCACTCTGGGGGATGAAGGCCAATCTTTTCTGAACGCCCATCCTGACTCCGAAGCCAGCCGGGCCTTTAAAAAAATTGTGGACAACATTATGAAATCAGAGCCTTCAGAATAAGACGATCATGTTATCCCGGACAAAGCATTTTACGGCAAACACCTCTTGCCGCAGGAGCGTTTTGCGGCAAAGGGTGACATATTTCTTTATTTTCTGAGGAGACAGGCCGGATTAAATTAAAAAAGGAAAGGAAAATGAAAAAAGTCGGTATTATTATTTGCGGGAGATACCAAGCCTGCGGGGGAGGCAAATGCCTGCGCGCCCTCCGGGAAAGAACAGGAGGTTTCGCCCGTTATCCCAAAGACGAAGATGTGGAACTGGTGGGATATTCCTTCTGCGGCGGATGCCCGGGAGGCAATATTGAATACGTCCCGGAAGAAATGATAAAAAACGGAGCGGAGGTTATTCATCTCGCCACCGGGCTGGTGGTGGGGTATCCTCCCTGTCCCCGGATCCGCCATTTTAAAAAATTCATCGAAGAACGGTACCAAGTGCCCGTGGTCATCGGAACACACCCCATCCCATTGAAATATTTAGAGGTCCACCAAAAACTTCCCTTTTGGGAGCAAACCGGGATGGAAGAGCTGGCCGGAGACCTGATGCAAGAAGACCGGCCGGTTATGAAAGATTACAATTGATCCGGCAATTTGTTTGGCCTGGATTATTCACGGGCCGGGATTGCCGCAGATGTCGGAATTGCGGCGAGGAAGCCGTGGCACTCCACTGCGACGAGCCGCAACCCGGCAGATGCGGTGAGATCCGGCCCGCCCGAAGGGTAAAAAAATGGCGAATAAATTGAAAATATGGATAATGAAAAACGTTCAAGATTGAATTCTCAAAAAAATCATGCCCATATAAGGAAAAAAAGAAATTATGAAAACATCGCCATTTTTTTATGAATAGGTCAGGTTGGATTATTGAAAGGAGACAATCATGAGAGGACAAAATCAAGGCCGGGGAGGAGGTCAGGGAACCGGAGGCCGCGGACGCGGGGGCGGCCGCGCAATGGGTCCCGGCGGTGAATGTGTATGCCCCGCCTGCGGGCACAAAGCCCCTCACCAGCGGGGCGTTCCCTGTATGGAAATGACCTGCCCTAAATGCGGCGCCAAAATGGCCAGGTGACCCCATGCCGATATATGAATACAAATGCCGGAACTGCCAATCAGAATTTGAATTCTTTGTTCGCTCTGCTTCAAAACAAGAAAAACCGGCTTGTGCTGAATGCGGAAGCCAAGACCTTGAGAAGAAGTTTTCCATTCCTGCCGGATTGAGCTCAGCAGCCTCTTGGGAAAGCGGCCAAACATGCTGCGGGCGGGACAGCCGCTGCGACACCCCGCCATGCTCCCAAGGGGACAGCTGCCGCCGGGGTTAACCCGGCCGGGGGAAGAAGAGGGGTTGCCGCTGATGCGGGGCAGGGGGCATGAAGCCTTTTTCTATGAATTTATCATGTGTATAACACACCACGAACGATGAAAAAACAAAAGGGGGTGCAGGAGCTTCTCCAGGGACCGAAAATTGCTTTTGCGTCACGAAAGGCTTGCCGAGACAGAGACTAATATAGGCCTTCAGTGGAAGGACCGTCGAGGCTTTGCCGCAACCCCCGAAAACACCGAGAGCGATCTTGGAGCCGGCAATAATTTCGGATAGACTTTCCAAAGATTGCCATTCCCGAATCCAGCGAATGCATGCATCAGAATGCGCGGCCATGTATTCAGCGACCCGATGGCCAGACTGCCCGTCACCGACAATCGTGAGGCTTCTGTCTCGACCTTTGAGTAACCCGAAAGCCTTCAGCACAACATCGATACCGTGCAGGGGCGAAAGTGCACCAAAAAAAATAAGGTCCGAACTAGGCGATGGTTTATCTGAAATCTTTCCCACA
>JAWODN010000042.1:0-20554 GCA_046483285.1 Candidatus Aminicenantota bacterium
CCCGAGGCCGGTCGCCGGCGCGTTGCTGATCGGCGTTCCAAGGCCGGCCCCCACTGAGGCTTTCTTATATCCTGCTGTGCCGGTTGTCACCCGCCGCTGGTTGGATTACGGCCGGAATCCGGCGAACCTGGCCATGCCGGCAAGGATTTGGAAATGAACAGCCGCATTCTCCTGGGAATGGTGGTGATTGCGGTGGTCATGATTTTTGTTGCCGCGGCCACCAATGTTTTTTGGTTGGGGAGAGCCGCCGGGGCCTTTCCCCCTTCATTCGATATTCCGCCGCATATATATTCCGCTTTTGGCTTGCCGGATTTGGTGCTGTCTTTATTTTTATATGTGGGAGCCGCCGGCCTGTTGAAACGAAAACCCTGGGGGCTTTATATATCCCTGGTGGGATTAGGCATGTGGCTGTTTGATTCCTTGCTGGTTTTGGGGATAACCGGAACGGAGCGGATAGGCATTGTCGGACCCAGCCTGGCCTTTAATCTTTTCGCGGTCTCTTTTTTGATCATCAATTCCCGTTTTTTTATTTCGGAGTAGATCCGTTCCAGCTTTTTTTTGTCTTGGACGTGTGATATATATATACTTGAACTTGGCCTTTCATTTAGCCTGGATGATGAACGGCCCGGGATGGCCGCAGACGGCGACAATTCCCTGATTCATTGTCGTCCTGAGGAGCGCAGCGATGAAGGATCCCTGGCGGCCTCGTCTTAGCGGTTGGCCCCGCTTTCACGAGGCAGAAAGGGATTGCCGCGGCTTGCTGACGCAAGCCTCGCAATGACAAGGGAAGTGTCGTTCAGCGGAGCGCAGCGGCAAAGGATCTCATTGTACTTCGTATCAGCAGAACGGTACCGGGCGGCAATGACAACGCAGCAACAGATCCTTCGCTCCGACCAGGATGACATTGATTTGATAAAAGGCCGTCATGCCGCCATGACGAGCCGTAACCCGGCGGAATGGGGGAGACCCGTTCAGCCCGAAGGGAAGCCGCCTTGCATCTGCAGCCGCTTCGGGGAGCTCATCACCCAAGTATAAGGGGATAGGGTAATTTTTACCCGGGAGGAGTGTCATGAGAACCATGCGTAAAGTGATCGGTCTTATTATCATAATTTTATTCGGACTGCCTTCATTGATAGGCGTCATTTGGACGGTGGGGATGACCAGGGCTTCCGTGTCCCCCGCCTTTTTATCGGATATGCCTCAAGAGATAATCCGGGAGGTGCCGCATCTGGTGGAGGAGATTTTCGAAGAGGCTCAGGATGAAGATGCGATCAGGGATGAAAATATTCGGAATTGGTTCCGGGCGGCTTCGCAAGCGGATATATCGCCCACAGGGCTTTTGGATGAAATCGGCTTGCTTGACTGGATGCAGAATGAAATCTCCCAGTCATTGCAGGATATCGGAGATGTGATGAGAGGGAAAAAAAGAATCCGTCCGGTTCAGTTCGATTTGCGTCCCTTCAAAAAAGCGCTTTATCATCCGCTGCTGGAAGAATATACACTTCAATTATTTCAGAATTTTCCTCCCTGTGACGAGTATGGTTTAAAGAAATGGCAGGCCGTTGCGGAGGGCGGCGACTGGATTGAAGCGCCCGCATGCCGGCCGGATATGAACACAGTCAGGATTGTCCTCCAGTATAAGAGAGACGAAGTTGTCAGAGAGATGCCGGATGAGGTGGAGGTGTTTTCCGGGATCCGCTATGTGCCGTTCGGAGCTGTTCGCTTTATCACCATGCTGTCCTACTTTTTCTTTTTTGTACCGGCTTTATTCATATTGGGCGGAGCCGCTGTGGCCGCGGATTCTTTCGGCACTTTTTTGCGCTGGACCGGGCTGTCCGTTCTTGCAGGCGGGTTGATTGCTTTGGGTCTGGCCTTCTTCGTTAAGAATTTCGCCATGCTGGGAATCGGCCTGGCCCCGCTCACCCAGCCGGATTATTGGACTTCCGACCTGCAAGGATTGATTCTGGAAAAAACCAGATGGATTCCCATGATGGTTATGGATAAGCTTTTTTCTCCGGTGATGATGGTGGCCGGAGTGGCGTCTGTCTGCGGACTAGTGCTTTTTGCCTTCGGCTTAATCGCACGCGGCGGCCGCAGGAGTCAGCCATCCGGCGAAGAGGACATCAAATCTGAAGAAGAAAACCAGACGGAGTGAAGAGACCAGCCGCGCAGTTTTTTCCCTTCGGATGACATGCCCCTTGTCATTGCGAGGCTTGCGTCAGCAAGCCGTGGCAATCCCTTTCTGCCTCGTGAAAGCGGGGCCAACCGCCAAGACGAGGCCGCCAGGGATCCTTTGGCGCTGCGCTCCTTAGGACGACAATGAATTAGGGAATTGTCGCCGTCTGCGGCCATCCCGTGCCGTTCATCATCCAGGCTAAATGAAAGGCCAAGTTCAAGTATATATATATCACACGTCCAAGACAAAAAAAAGCTGGAACGGATTTACTCCGAAATAAAAAAACTGGAATTGATGATCAAAAAAGAGACCGCGAAAAGATTAAAGGCCAGGCTGGGTCCGACAATACCTATCCGCTCCGTTCCGGTTATCCCCAAAACCAGCAAGGAATCAAACATCCACATGCCTAATCCCACCAGGGATATATAAAGCCCCCAAGGTTTTCGTTTCAACAAGCCGGCGGCTCCCACATATAAAAATAAAGACAGCACCAAATCCGGTAATCCAAAAGCGGAATATATATGCGGCGGAATATCGAAAGAAGGGGGAAAGGCCCCGGCGGCTCTCCCCAACCAAAAAACATTGGTGGCCGCGGCAACAAAAATCATGACCACCGCAATTACCACCATTCCCAGGAGAATGCGGCTGTTCATTTCCAAATCCTTGCCGGCATGGCCAGGTTCGCCGGGTTCCGGCCGTGATTCAACCAGCGGCGGCTGACAACCGGCACAGCAGGATATAAGAAAGCCGCAGTGCGGTCCGGCCTTCGAATGCCGATCAGCAACGCGCCGGCGACCGGCCTCGGGCCGGTGATATCAGAAGGCCGGTTGGCCACTTCGCCGTTGACCACCATCGTGGCTGATCCTCCCCCATCCAGATTCATGGCTTCATACGCGCCCTGTTCCAGCATCAGCCGGGCTAATCCATAAAGGTCCATTCCCAGGCTGTAGCCGGGCCGGCGGCCGTCCGCAACCGCCAGAATCAAAGTGCGCCGGTCGCGTGAATAACCCACGGCTGTGCGGGGATGCTTTTCAATATCGAACCCCTCGCGCTGTCCCTCCGCCTCTCGTTCCACAGAGACTTTCCCCTTTCTGAGCAGCCGGGGCCCGCCGCTGACGGCCTGATATATATCCATTTCGCCCGGAGTCGTCCTGACCTGTATCCGATAGTTATTTCCAGGCTTTAAGCGGGAAGCGAGATGCGCCTGACTTCCTCCGAACCACAAAATCCAGCGGCCTTCAGGAACTTCATGGTCCCGGCGAAGATCGAATCTCTTTTCAACCCGGACATCCACAACGCCGGAAGCCGGAAGTTCTTTTTCCATAGGATCCAGAATATACGAACGGCCGGGACTGTCGATCCTGATCTTTCTCCCGTATGCGGGAGTATATAAAATCACATTCCGGCTTCGCGGGAAGGTGTTGAGTCCGTTCACAGGGATAACCTCGCCGCCGGGAAGCCGCATACTCAACCGGCAGGAAAAAACATCAATAAGGGGAGAATTGTCATGGGAGAATACGATGCTGGAGCCGCCTCCCATCTTGACCAGACGGCCGTCTATGACCATAAGGCCGAGAGGCTGAGAATTAATAAAAAAACCTCCATTGACAGCCACAGCGATTTGATAGTTTTCATTTTCATGACTGCGGGCAATGGATTCCACCGGGGCCATACCCGGAATGATGTCTCCGGCCAGGGCCGCCCGGACTTGAATACCGGGATGCTGCAGATCCGCCTTAAAAATAAAAACGGCCAGATCCCGGGAAGAATCCGTGATGCGGATAAACCGGCATCCGGGTGCCGGATCTTCCCGGATGACAACCCGGTTGTCCGGGAAAGCCCCGCTGTTCAATATCAAAAGACAGCACAGGACCCCCAAAAAACAAAGGAAACGAACTCCAGCCGGCCGGGTTGAAACCATCGCCGGTTATTTTATCACTTTTGTTTTTTTATTTACAACGGGACCCGGTGCTTCCGGAAGAGATGATCGCGGCGGGCCTCCCCGCCGGGGCTCTGCTTCACCGGGCGGCCCGGAAAGTCAATATCTACTCCAAAAGAGAGGCAGCGCCGTAGTGAACGGCGTTGAACAGGTAGCGGAACGTCCCGTGAGCCTGGGAACGGTACTGCGCCGGAAATCCGATCAAAATGATCCTTCCTTGGCCGAACGGCACCTCCGCCAAAGCACTCCGGTGAGTCAGGTGGCCTTCACCCTCCACCCAGCCGCTCAGTAAAGCGTGGGGGGGGTAATCGACCACACTGATTCCCTCATTCACCTCAAAAACTGGGCTCCGCCGGAAAAAGACCGCCGCATCCCGGTCATATCCATAAGCAATTGGATGATTTGTTTGATTTAAAACTTTAAGCAGCGATCCGGGAATGAAAAATTCTTTCCTCTCCAGCCCCTCGGTCTTATCTTCAACTCCGACATGCAGGCTCTGCAATACAAAATCCGCTGCTGAATTCAAGGTGATCAAGGTGCCTCCGCCTTCAATGAAGGAACGGATGTTTCTCACTCCTGCTTCGCCGATTCCTCCGGCATATTTTGGGGGAAGGGCCTCTTCGGACAGACCTTCCACAATGGTGCTGTTATTCATGCTGGGGAGAAGAATGACATCCAGCCGATCGTTAAGATTCCCGGCCCGGATGTCTTTATTATGAAGAGTTTGATAAGGAAATTCATGTTGTTCCAGAACAAAACGCGTCCAGCCTTCATCCATGGACGCCGTCCAGCTCTGATATAGACCCAACCGGGTGTTTTGCAGCTGGTATCTCCGGCCTTCCGGTTCGGAGTTCAATCCCCTGAACTCCACCAGCAGGTCCCGGGTGATCGCGCTCAGATCATCTCTCAGCCCCGCCTGGTTTACCACTATCATCGTTCCGCAGGGATATTTCCGGTCCCCGGAACGGAATTCTTCCGCCGCCCAATAGACCCGGTAACCCTTACCCAACAGACGGTTCAAAGCAACCATGTCATCATTGGAAGTATATCCCCAGGCGAATCCATAAGAGGCGTCCTGACCGGTCAGACGTCCGGAAGGTTTGACGATTTCCTCCAAGCGGGAGGCCTTCACCTGAAAAGGCTCCTCGATTTTGATCGCTTCCACACCCATTAACAGCGGCAAAGTGTGTCCCACCACATCATAAGGGGTTTTTAAAGGCCCTCCCGGATATTCCCTGAATTCCGGATACTCCTGAGTTTCCAGCAGGGTTTTCGCGAATCCGCCGAAAGGCTGCGCCATGTGCACGATGTGGGTCCCGGCCGGCCAGGAATGACCCCCGGCGGAAAACTCCGCTTCGGCCTGGTGGATTTCCACGTCCCCCATATGCAGCACCTCGAGCATCTTGACGGCTGTGGCCATGTCCCTCTGTTCCTTGGGAACCAGGTAGGCAAAAGGCTTTTCCCGGCTGATTTCATTGCTGAAAATCCTGTAATAATTACGCATCCAGTTTTCCCGCAGTCGTGCGGCATTGACCAAGGCGGCCCGGGCGGCGGAATAATCGTATTCGACAATGTCCTTCAAGGTCCAGCTGCCGCCTTCCCAGGGTAACGGCATATTTGCGGATTCCCGCTTGACCATGTCCCGCATATCCTCGGGTTCGACTTCAATGGGCGTTGCGATTTTGACACTGGCCGCTTCCGTTAAAATACGGACCCCGCCGTGATAGTGATGATATGCCCTTGCGGGAGTCCAGGCGTCGAAACCTATGCTGTGCATAACTCCGGCCTTGCCCTCAGCCGTCAATTGAGCGGCGATGAACGTGCCCATCATGGCCACTTCCTGCCGAAGAATGGGATCGATATTCGGTTCATAGGGATCGACAAAAGGCGGCACGAATAAGCGCGGCCCCGTGCTTCCCATCTGATGCATATCCACAATCACATGGGGATGCCAGGCGTTATGGACTTCAATGGTCAATTGAGTCTCTTTTTGAGTGAACATGAACCAGTCCCGGTTGTTGTCATGGCCCACATATTTATGATAAAGCCAGGGCATGCGGCCGCCTTCATACTCGGTTCCCAAATACCGGCGGTACCAATCCACCACCATTTTAATCCCGTCGGGATTGTGCATGGGCGTTAAAAGCAGAACCACATTATCGAGTATCTCCCGGGTGACAGGATCCCCGTCCACCGCGAGATCATAAGCAAGCTGCATGGACATCTGGCTGGCCCCGATCTCCGTGGCATGGAGGGAGCAATTGATCATGACCACCGCCTTGCCTTCGGAAAATAATTTTTCCGCCTCTTCGGGAGGGGTCCGGCGGGGATCCGCCAGCTTTTGCTGGATTTCACTCAAGCGGTCCAACTTGGCCTGATTCTCCGGCGAGGTTATGACCGCCACGATGAAAGGATTATCCATAGTGGTCCGGCCGATTTCCTTGACCAGCACACGGGGGCTTTCCTTCCCCAGAATCTGAAAATACTCCAGGATCTGATTCATATCCGCCAGTTTCTTTTCCGCTCCCACCGGAAACCCAAGAAATTCTTCCGGAGGCGGAATCCGGCTCCAGGCCGAGGACACAATAAAAACCAACAGAATTGGAATCCCAATAACACGAATACGTTTCAATTTAACCTCCTAAACTGAATGATGAACGGGCCGAGATTGCCGCAGATAGATCAGGCTGAATTACTTTCCCCGGTACGGCATTCCTTCGGTTATCCATCCGGGGCCGGGCTGATCTTTAAGATAATGGTCGAAATATTCTTTCATTTTTTTGAACCAGTCCAGTTTGTTGGGAAATTTTTGGGGGTGATGGGGCTCGTCGCGGTACTGAAGAAACACACAGTCTTTCTGCAGCCGGCGCATGGCCAGGTATAATTCGATCCCCTGGTACCACGGAACCGCCCCGTCCGCGTCTCCGAAAATAATCAGCAGCGGGGTTTGAATCCTGTCCGCGAAAAACACCGGAGAGTTTTCAATGTAAAGCTCCCGCTTCTCCCATAAACTTCCCCCGATTCGGCTTTGGCTCTGTTCATATTGAAACTGCCGGGCCAACCCCGAGCCCCAGCGGATGCCGCTGTATGCGGACGTCATGTTGGAAACGGGCGCCCCGGCCACAGCGCAGGCAAAAATATCGGTTTGAGTGATCACATGAGCGGTCTGATAACCGCTCCAGGAATGGCCGTGAAGGCCCACAGCATCCGGGTCGGCGACACCCATATCGATGATTTTCTGCACCCCGGGAATCAGACATTTGGTCGCTGAATAACCGGGAAGACCGACATCAAACCGGATATCGGGCAGAAAGACGGCATAACCGTGGCTGGCATAAAACGGGAAACAGGGACGGTGGTTGATCACAACCTGGTTGAATTCATGGAGACGCTGGGAAAAGAAACGGTAGTAATACACCACCACAGGGTAGCGTTTTCCTTCCTCATAGTTTCCGGGTTTAATCAAAACCCCCTGCACGGGAATGCCGTCCACACTCTTCCACTCCACCAGCTCCGCGGTCCCCCAGGCGAACTCTTCAATCTGAGGATTGACATGTGATATTTTTTCAGGTTCGGTGAAATCTGAATCGCTGACCCACAAGTCCGGAAATTCCTGATAGCTCTCCCTGGTATATAGCAGAACATCCGCCGCTTCGGCTTTAGCCAGAAAATTAAACTTTTTAGGCTCTTCCAGCAAAAGCTCCACGCCTTCCCTGTCCGTTCGGGCGGCATAAAAACCCCAGTTTTTGTTGTGATTATGATAAGCGCTCAGCAGCAGTTTCTGGGAGGATAAGAAGGCCTCTTGATCCGGATCCAGCGGCTGAATTCGGAACGTATATAGATTTTCCCTTCCCAATCCTTCCGTCAAACAAACCGGAGCTCCGCGCCGGAGCGGAAATTTCCAAATGTCATATTTATCATAAATCAGCACCGCTTCGTCATTTTCAAGCCATCCGGCCGTTCCATAACCTGGAACCGGGCTGGGATAATCATGATCTTCATTATAAAAAGGCACCGGAAGGGATTGAGTCAGGTTGACTGTTTTCTCCGAGCGGCTGTCAAAAAGATGCCAGTGTTTGTCTTTAAAATACACCACATACCGTCCTCCGGGAGACAGAGACGCCTCATGCTCCAGCCGGCTGACCACATTGACGCGCGAGCCGTCCTTCATATCGATTAGGAGCACATCGCTCAACCGGCCGTACCAGGTGACCAGCTTGCGGTAAGGGGCATCTTTGTAGCCCAGAACCTGATCCGCATCCTCCCGGCTCACAACCCGGGGCATATCACGGTCCGCTAATGGAACCACCCGGCCGGATTTGGCATGAAAGACCGCGGAATACGTCTGCTCCTTTAAACGCGGCCACATTTCTTTTTGATGGGGAACGATGAAAGGATCATCCCAATGCCAAACATCGACTCCTCTTTTTTTCAAAGTATCATCCACATCGAATAAACCGGCAGCCTTTTTTTCATCCGTTTTCTCTTCAGGCTTTTCCCGGCCGGCTTCCGCGATTTCCTCCGGCTGAAATCCGAAAAAGAGACGCTCTCCGTCCCGGCTCCATTTCAATGAATTTTTTTCAGGAAGCACCCAGCCTTCCGGAGCCAGGCCGGCGGTCACCGCATCCTGAAGCCGGTCTTTATCCCCGTCCCATATCCGGATCGAGACCCGGGGGATTGAATCCGTTCCTCCGGATTTTACCGACGTGACGAAAGCCAGGAGGCTCACGTTTTCCGTCCAGCTCAATTGAGAATAAACGGCGTTTTCCTTTCTTTCAATGGTCTTCCTGGCCCATCCTTGTCCGCTCAATTCCACATAATTAAGGCCGTTATCCCCGCCGTCCGGAGTGGCGACGGCATAAGCCATAAAGCGGGATGAGGCATCGAAACTGAACTCTTTGACAAACGGGATTTGAATTTCCTCACCGGATTCCAGATTAATCAGGATCAAATTGGTTCCGGGCTCGGCATCTGTTTTCCCTTTCTTATCATTTTCTACTTTTTTCTCTTGGTCTTCCTCTTTATATTTTCTGAACGCCAGCCACTGGGAATCATCCGAAAAAGCAAAATGCATAACCTGGCCGAATTCCGTAATATCGCCGCTCTCTAAATTCAGCAACGCCATTCCCGGCTTTAATTTTTCTCCGGCTTCCAGCTCCGCAGCAGGCGGTTTGACTTCAGCGGCCAGCCATGAGGAATTTTTCGCGAACACCGGACGGCTTCCCCGCTCTATCCTGAAACGGCGCTCACTGGGGATATGCCTGATAACGGCTTCTCCATCTCCTCTGCCGGGCTCAGCCGCGAAAGCCGCCCATTGTCCGTTTTCAGAAATAACAGCGCCCCGGATTTCCCGGAATTTCATGATATCCGTGTATTCGAGCGGCCTTTTTTCCGCATTCAGGGCGGCGCCCTCAGCCGCCAAAACCAGAATCAAGCCCAAAATAAAAAGTCTTTTGATTTGCATAATACTCCCTCCCATGCCAGATCCAAACAGCCGGCGGAAAATTTGTTTTCCCATTGACTGAAAAGTATATAACAGCCGCAAAGGGATTGGCAATAAATTTTATGTTTTTTTCAGGCGAAGGCGCCTCCATCTGCCGCGTCCTTGGCGTGAATTTTGAATATAATTTTCAATTGATCTATGATTGATTTTCCGTCCGGGGCTGCTGTGACAATGGCTGATGGTGCGGCTGCTCCGGGCTGCTGTTCATCCAGGATGGGTGAAAATATGAGCATCATGAAACGTCATTTCTCAGGCCACTATTATGAAATCCAGCGGCGCCAACAGCGCAGAAGCTGGGTGATCTTTCTTTTTCTCGCCATGTTTTATTTCCTGGCGGTGGGTTTTTTGATATTCGCCTTGCTTTTGAGCCTGGGGCTTTTTTTGCCTGGATTCAGCCTGACGGGGACAGTGACCACCAATTTTTTATGGATGACGGCGGCCGTGGCCCTGATATCAGCTGTGTTTCACTTCACTGACGCCCGCAAGAACGGGGCCCGTTTTATCCTCCGCCGGCTGGAAGCCCAGCCGCCGGATCATTTTGACCGGTACCACAAACGTTTTGCCAACACGGTTGAAGAAATGCGAATCGCCGCCGGAATCCCTCAAGTCAATACCTTTATTATTCCGTTATCCGCGGTCAACTCCATGGCCTTGACGGAGGCGGACAACACACCCTGCGTCCTGGTGACAGAGGGACTGCTTGCGGATTTCAGCCGGGATGAGCTCCAAGCGGTTATCGCCCATGAACTCGGACATATCAAGCGGGGCGACAGCTTTTATCTGACCCTGATCTGCTCCCTCGCCAATGTGTTCGAACGGTTGAAACAAGCCTCCGAGCCGGAAATCAACCCTGTTCCCTCCCCGTATTTCCAGCGGACATCAGAAGGCGAGGCTCCGCCGTTATTCTATCTGGCCGTAACCATTACCACTCTGGCCATGCACCTTTTCAGCACCCTGGTCAGCCGGGAAAGGGAATATTTGGCGGATTCCGCCGCTGTGGAATTGAACCGTCACCCCGCCGCCCTGGCCAGGGCGGTTTACAAAGCCCATGTCAAAAATTCCTTCGTTGGGGACTTCCATCTCACTTACAGCCCTCTGTTTCTGGTCCCGCCGGAATCCCGGGGGGATAAAGATAATTTTGTCGCCAGACTGTTCAATTCTCATCCGCCGCTTATGAAACGGATACAGCGTTTGTCCCGGATGGTTCCCGCCACTCCAGAATGGATCGTGGAATCCGTCTGGGAAGCCCGCCGGAAAAGACAGGCCGCCCGTATTATGGTCGACTCATATAAAGAATTGTTCCCGGAAAAACCGGTTTCTCAGCCTGAAATAGAAAAGGAAGTGGACCGCATTTGGATGATCCGTCATCCCAAGGGACGGTGGCAGGGGCCGCACCGGTTAGAGGATCTCCTTGCTGTCAATTTTTTCACTTCACGGATCCAGGTTAAAGACGTTCAGGAAGACCTGGCCGGACCGGCTTCTGATTTCCCTCCAATCCGGACGGCCATGTTGAGGTCTTACAAAAATAAATTCATCAATCCCAAATACCAAAACGCATGTCCCAGATGCGGCAAACCTTTAAGGGATACTTTTTATGAAGGGGTCGGCGTGAAAACATGTTCCGGCTGCGGCGGCAAATTAATTCCCAGCAGAGCCGTCGAGCGGATTTTGTCCCGGCGTGAGATGGATTTTTCTGAAAATCTCAAACAAAAAGCCAGAGAATTCAAACAAAGCTACTTTAACAATCCGGTCAGGGCCCGGAAAATCAACTCGGCCGAAGAACCGGCCGCCTTCTGTCCGAACTGTGGAACCCGGATGCTTCCCCGCCCCTTTACTTATCACTTTCTCATCCCGGTGGATAAATGCTTATCCTGCGCCCATACCTGGTTTGACGCCGACGAGCTGGAGATTCTGCAGATTCTGGTCGAATCCCTGGAGCAGGATTAGCCTTTCGATTCCTCATCAGGGGCCAGGGCCCGGGAAAGGATATGCAAATAATCATCGATTCCCGCCTCCCGGGGGTTGGAGGGATTGGAATTATTCTGATACGCCTTGCGGGCGATTTCAAGAAACTGTCCTTCCTGAATACCGAGATTTATTACCGAGGGAATCTTCAACTTCCGCGACATGTCCTTAATCAATGAAATCAACCTGAGGGCGGCTTTACCGCTGTCCTCGTCTTCTATCCCAGCCCGGCGGGCGATATCCGCGTATCTGTCCTCAACCACGGGAAGATTGAATTCCATGACATAAGGCAGAAAAGCCGCGTTGCCCACTCCGTGGGGAATATCATACAAGGCTCCGATCGCTTCGGATATGCAGTGGACCGCTCCCACATCACTGTTGCTGAAGGCCATACCGGCCAGCATGCTTGCTTTCAACATGTTTTCCCTGGCTTCGGCATCACCTCTCATATCCCGATAGGCCCGTTCAATATAACGGAAAATCAAATCAGAGGCCTTGAGGGCGAACATATCGGTGATCAGTGTGGCCGGTTTGACCGTGTATGCCTCAACCGCGTGCACCAGGGCGTCCATTCCGGTCGCCGCCGTCAAAGCCGCCGGCAGAGTGACCAGGAGATCCGGATCCAGCACAGCCAAATAAGGATACGTATGAGGGCCCTTGATGGTCATCTTAAACCGCCGTTCAATATGAGTGATGACTGAGCTCCAAGTCACCTCGCTTCCGGTCCCGCAGGTCGTCGGAACCGCCACCATAGGGATAGGGGGATATTTATAACGGTATTTCCCCTCATAGTTTTCGATGCCGCCGGGATTGCTCGCCAGCAAAGCCACGGCTTTGGCCGCATCCAATACGCTTCCCCCTCCGACTCCGATAATCAAATCCGGTTTGAGCTCATGGACCCGTTTTGCCGCCCGGTTGACGGTGGTATGGCGCGGATTGGCTTCCACCTGGTCAAAAATTTCGACCCCCGGGAGAACGGACGTCACGGAATCCGTGATGCCGGCCTGCCGCACACCGGCATCTGTTATCAGATAGGCCTTTCCCTGAGGGCACACCTCCTTGATCAATTCGGGGAGGCTGGACACCGACCCCGCTTCGAAAACAATCCGGGTAGGTAAATGATATTTCATTGGTTTTGTTCTCCTTCACCAAAGCTGAGATTTTTCTGGTTGGCCATTTCCAAAACCGAGAAAAAAAGAATCCCGGCCAGGTCCTTCATAATGTCCGGTGTGATGATGTCCAAATTGTCTTTGGTGACATGGTAATATGAAGGGGTCCCGAAAGCGCTTATGGAAACGGAAGGCACTCCTGCCCAGAGAAAACGGGCCGCATCCAGGCGCGGCCTGGCGGTGTTCAAAAAATAGCGGGGAATCATTAAGCGGTGAACGTATTTGTCATTGGCCGACTTGAGAAAGTTCCACAAATCCGGATAGTTTTCAGCCGCCAAAACACGCAGCTTGTCCCCGGCGCCGACTCCATCCATATTGATCAGGCATAATGTGTTTTCCAAGGGATAAACAGGGTTTTTCACATAATAGTCCGATCCCGCCACCCCTTGTTCTTCCGCTCCGAAGCAGTTGAAAAGAATGGTTCGTTTCGGCCGGACCGGGCTTTTCATCAAAGCTTCCGCCAGGCCCATCATAACCGCCACGCCGGAAGCATTATCATTGGCCCCCGGCATCATCTCATAACACCAGCCCAAATGGTCCAAGTGGCCTCCAATCAAAATCACCTCATTCTTCATTTCCCTGTCGGAACCCGGTATGGCCGCCAGCACGTTGTAACCGATACCTTCGAGATGGTGCTCGGTGGTATTTTTAATGGTAAAAATCTTTCCGGTGGGGAAAGACTGAGGTTTCAGGGAACTCCGGATAGATTTCACCACGTCTTTTTGCTCTTTTCCCGTTCCCGCAAAAATATCCCGGACAACGGCTTCGCCGATATGGGTATAAATGAAATCCTCAATATACGCGTTGTTGGGGTTGGTGATATGGTAATTGTAAAGCATCCCTTTGGCACCGTGAGCGGCCGCGTTTTTGAGTTTATACTGATGAAACGAATAAGGCCTCCAATCCATAAACACTTCCGGATCCTGGTATGGATTGACCGGAGCCTCGGGTTCCATCAGTACGATTTTCCCCTTGACGTCCACCCCGGCATATTCATCAAATCCCAGCTCCGGTGCGGAAATGCCGTAACCCACATAAACCACTTCCGCCGTCACCTTTCCTGAACCGGAAGTCGAACCGGGAATGAATTCCTCTTCATAGCGATAATCTTTGATCACGGCATCTCCTTGAACAGGAATATGCATGTGCAGATAACAGTCTTTAAACACCAGGGTATATGGATTTGGAAACGCCTGCAGATAGGTGTTGTTATCCCCCGCAGGAATCAATCCCCATTTTTCGAAGTGACGGCTGACCCACTGTGCGCTTTTATAAAAACCTTCCGTCCCGGTCAAACGGCCCCCGTATTTCTCAGAAGCCAATTCCTCCACATATTGATACAGAGTGAGGCTGCTTATAGAATGCATAACCTGGAGCAGCTTCTGCTCCGTGGTGAGCTCCTCAGCCTGCGCTTGAGGAAAGGCGGGCTGCCACATCATCAGCGCGAAAGGAATTATAAAAACAAGAATTTTATATTTCATAGAGTCCCTCCCATTGTTTTCCCTTTATTATATTTTTTTATAACAATCCAGGTCAATCAGTTGCCCCATTTTTGCCCCGGCCCAACTTTACCCACATAACTCCTCACTGCCGTTACAGCCAGGGCGGAAAGTCCGAGAACCCCTACCAAATTGGTGATAATCATCAATCCATTAACCATATCCCCGACGGACCAGGCGACTTCCACCTGCAGAACGGCCCCGATATATATAAAGATGCAAAAAATCCAGTCATATGGGCGGTTTATCCAGTTCCCCAGCAAATATTTAAAAGCGATCTTTCCGTAATAACTGACTGAAATCAGGCTGGAATATCCGAACAAAAAAGAGCTGGCCGCGACAATCAAGCCCCCCGCTTGCGGAAGGGAGGAGTTGAAGGCCGCCGCGGTCATGGCGGTGCTGGTGCTGTGAGTCCAGGCGCCGGAGCAAATAACAGCCAAAGCGGTGAGGCTGCAGACAACGATAGTATCAACGAACACATCCAAAGAACCGAGAAATCCCTGCCGGGCCGGCTCGCTGGTTCGGGCGGATGCATGCAGGACGGCGGCGGTTCCTGTCCCGGCTTCATTGGAATAGGTTCCCCGGGCCATTCCATAGCGAACAGCCCGGGCGAGGGTTGCCCCCGCCGCGCCTCCGGTCACCGCGGACGGATTAAAGGCCCCCACAAAAATCATGGAAAGGGCATGGGGCAACCGGTCTGCGAATGCGATAATAGTGAATAACGCGCCGAAAATATAAACAAAAACCATGAAAGGACTGAGAAATTCCGTCACCCGGCCGATCGTTTTTATTCCTCCGATAATCACAAGCCAGGTGAGAAAAGCCAATCCCAATCCTGAAGCCCAGGAGGGGAATCCGAATTGAGAATCCAGGACCAGGGTGATGGAATTGGACTGAACAATAGGGATGGAGAACAAGGCTTTGCATCCCATGAAAAAAGCGAAGGCGGCGGCAATGGCGGGAAGGCCCAATCCTTCGCTGATGTAATACATCGGACCTCCGGCGACAGTGCCGTCCGGCATGATTTTACGGAATTTCTGCCCTAAAACCGTTTCCACCATTTTGATCCCCATTCCCAGGAAAGCGGAAAGCCACATCCAGAAAACAGCACCCGGCCCTCCCATTGCGATGGCGGTGCAGACTCCGGCGATATTTCCGTTTCCGATAACAGAGGCCAGAGATGTGGTGAAAGCCTGAAAGGGAGAGATATCTCCTGTGCCTGGAATGTCTCCTTCGCCGTAACCCTTTTTCCCGAGGAGGCGGAAGGATAAACCCAAGCGGCGGACCTGGATGAAACGGAGCCGGAGGGAGAGGAAGAGCCCGGCTCCCAGGATAACAATAAGCGTCTGGGGCCCCCAGACGATATCGGCGATGGAACGGACCAACCCCCCCACGGTGCTTATGTTTTCCTTTGCTGTTTGTCAGCGCGCCGGCGCTTTATTTCGCGGCGGACTCCTTTATGCAGCACCAGCAAATAGTAAAAAAACAATCCTCCCGTCAAAACAAAAAATCTTGGTGTGTTCCCGAGTATTAGTGAATAAACTGCATATCCGATCCAGCCCAAGATAAGAAAAAAATGAAGGAACGCAAATATCCAGTCCCACATGTCCTTTTGATCAATCCGGCCCGTCCATCATCCGGGTTATTTTCTTTCCACAGAAATGATTTCGATGGTTTCCCGGGGGACATCACGCATACCGCTTTTGGTCATGGTTTTGACCCCGGCAATAGCCTCGACCACGTCCTGTCCCTCGATAACTTTCCCGAAGACGCAATATCCCCAGCCGTCGGCTGTCTTACCGGTGTGGTTCAGAAACGAATTGTCGGCGTGGTTGATAAAAAACTGTGAAGTCGCACTGTGAGGATCCATGGTTCTTGCCATGGCAATGGTGTATTTTTTATTGTTCAAGCCATTGTCCGCTTCATTTTGGATGGGAGGGCCGGCCGGTTTTTCATTCAAATCAGGAGTTAAACCCCCACCCTGAATCATGAATCCCTCGATCACCCGGTGAAAAACAGTCCCTGCATAAAAATTATCATCCACATAAGAAAGAAAGTTTTCCACGGTTTTGGGGGCCTTGTCTGGATATAATTCAATGGTCATCTCGCCTTTGGTGGTCTTCATGACAACGTCAATGGTTTCTTCCTGGGTCCACCCCGTATTGACGGCGGAAAAAAGAAAAAACGTCATGGCCAATACCGTTAAGATGTGTTTAAACATGACTCCTCCTTCAAAATAATTGTCGCCGGACTTATACATTAGCCTGACCCCTATCTGAGAAAATCGATTCCTTGCAGCCATGAAAGCGGGCAATGAATCGCCGTCACGCGGATGGTTCGGGCAGGCCGAATCTCACCGCATCCGCCGGCTTGCGGCCATCCCGGCCCGTTCATCTTTCAGGTCAGACACGGAAAAATCAAAATACCAGAATAAGAGAAGTAAGGCAAGAACACAGCCAAAAGCAGACCCCATCTCGCTTACCACAGATCCGGCGATACCATCTGCCGGATCAACCCGGACATCATGGCCGATATCGCCCGGCTTGCCTTTATCGCCGGATATTCCTGGGCTGACCGGTGATTCGCTTGAACCGGCCGCATCCGGCGAAAGTCTGAGAAATTAAAAAATTCGATTGAAGAGAAAAAACACCAATGAAAAATAGGCGGCCGTGCATAAATTGAGGATGAGGCCGCGTTTGAGCATTTTTTTCAGGGAAATACCCGGAAGACCGGCATAAGAAACAGCATTAACCGATGTGGCTATAGGCGACATAAAGGCTCCATTGGAAGCAACGGCCACAGCCAGCATCAGAAAAAATGGGTTGAATCCGCCGCTGACGGAAAGCCCGGCGATTAGTGGGAAAGTGACCAAAACCACCGAGGTGTTGCTGACAATTTCGGTCAGCAATATCGACATCAAAATAATCATGAAAAACAAAATAAACAGATGATCGCTGAAAATGAACAGACCCGATGTCAGCCTTTCCAGAAATTGAAAAACATAGCCATCGATCTGGGGGGTGGCGGGGTCATTGCCCAGGTTGATCAAAAAGAGCAGGAATATCAAGACCAGCCCCATAAACGTCATTCCCCAAAAAGGCAAATCAAAGATTATTCGATTGGCGGAAATATGGGCATTCCGGTTGTTCGAGCGTAAACTTTCCCATTTTTCGCGGAACAAACAAAACCAGATGCCATTAAACAGCTTTATCATGCTGCTATCGATTTTGTCCACAAAGGACAGGCCCCGGAGATGAAACCGCCTGCCCGCTTCCTTGAGAGTTTCATTGATAAAAATAACCGGGGAAAATAATATAAAAAACAGAAAAAACACCACATTTTTCCTGAAAACGGGAAAACTGAAACCTCCCCGGGGATACAGGAAAGCGAAAAAAATAAAAAGCGCCAAGTAAATGATAAAGATGATGTCGATGATATTGAACCGCTTCCATACCGGATCGGGCCGGAGAAAAAACTGCAGAGCGGTCAACACAATAAACAAAACCAGATTTATGAGAAAAACTCCGGAATATCTTTTCAGCGGCTGAATGGGAACAGACTTTTCCAATAAAAGAAACTCGCCCGCAGGGATTAGTTTTTTCTCCCCAAAAAGCAGCACCAGGCGCGCCGCCGCCAGTAAAAGCAGACTGACGGGAATGCCCACGATCAGCCATGAAAAATAAGTGACATAACGGCTGTCCGCGATTCCCAGAATTTCCATATAGCTTACCGAAACAATATTTAAGTAGGTCCCGGTCAAAGACCCCATCCCCCCGATATTGGCTCCGTAAATTAAAGCCAGAATAAAATGAGTGGCTGTCCGGTTGCGAAGGGACGTGTCCCGGATTCCTGCTGTCAGTCCGCTGATAACCGGAACCATGGTGATGGCCACCACCGTATTGGAGAAAAACAAGGACAGGGCATAGGAGATGAACAGAATTCCATTGACCATGGCGAAAACAGTGTTGCTGGACCAGCCGGCCATCTTCTGAATAAACACATGGTGAAGCCTTGAATCAACCAGCAGGCGGGAGATAAGAAAGCTGATTGTCAGCAGAATGATATTATGAAGCCAGTTCATTCTTCTCTTTGTGCAAGCCTGTCATCCCAAAAATCAGAGCGGCGCATCTGCGGCAGCTCCGGCCCGTTCGTTCTTTCGTTATGCTTATTTCTTTTTTTTCATGGTGATGTCGCCGGAGCCATAGTCCACTTCCCAGAAGCCCTCCAGGGTATCACCTTCCACCGATAAATAAATATAAACGTATTGTCCGCCTCCCGCGGGGAAATTAAAGGTGATTTTTCCCTCTTTATATTCAAAGTCATCGCAAGGCGTTGACACCGCGTATCCGGCGGAATCCGTGATCACAGCGGTATATTTACCGTCTTCCTGAGTGATCTCCAAGGTGAGTTTGTTTTGCCCGTAATCAGGAACATAGGTTTCTCCTTCCCAAACACCGGTAATGCCGGTATCGCCCGAAGCCGGTAGGGAAAAAATCAAGAGGGCAGCCGGAATCAAAATCAGCAACGCTTTTTCTTTCATTTTTTTCTCCTTTTCCTTAACCTGAATCGAAGATATCTAAAATTCAGGTTAACATATTGTACGAAATATTCCCCATCCGGATCTCAAAATATTATTTTTTTAACCGGCCCAGGATTTTTTCCCGGAGACGAAAAAAAGGAATAAGCAGCAGAATAATCAGAATGAGGAACATGAAGTACAGCGGATCAACCCCCTGCTGCATATCATGGGCCGACAGGATCATGCTTCTCTGAATGTGGATAAACAGAACCTGAAAAAATATCAAAACCAGATAGACGAATTCTCTCAACCGGTTTTTTCCCCAGTCCTGAGAATCCCGGACGGCTTTAATTTGGGGGAGAAAGAGAAACACCAGCGCAAAAAGGGTCTGAGCCGCCGGGTAAATAAAAAAAAGAGGAGACTTGGGCATCAGCATCAAAGGCGCTGATAAAAAACTCAGCCAAAGGGGTATCGTTTCAGGAAGCCGGGGATAGGCATAAAAAGCAAGAATCCATCCCGTGGCGATAAGAACAATATTACAAAAAAGAAGAACCCACGCTTTATTTTCCATCTTTAAATTCTAATAAAACCGCTTCAAATACGCAATTAAGGAAGCATCCCTATTCCAGGACAGGGTCAAGAAGACGCTTGCCTTATGCAAAAACCCGTGCAGCGAAATTTTATGCGGGGCAAATTGACTTAATTTAAAAAATTCTTTATGTTTTCATATGAATTCATCATGTATAACCTGAATGATGAACGGGTCAAGATTGCCGCAGACGACGACAATTCTTTAATTCAATGTCGTCCCGGAGAGCGGAGCGACGGGAATCTTAGAGTGCCTCGTCTGAAGAGTCGGAACCGACTCATCAGACCAAACCGAATAAGATCCTCACGGCCTGCTTCGCAGGCCTCAGGATGACAGCGGAGCTGTCATTTTCTAAGGTATAGGTCAGGACAGATGAAAAAGGAAAAACTGGTTTGAAAGTTAAAATACGGGTTCAATCTTCGCCGGGCAAACCGCGCCGGCTCTCCTTTCTGTTATTCTGCCTGGCCGTATTCATTATTTATCTCACCCTCCATATGATACCCAAGGGAGAAACGGACAGCCCGCCGGCCGAGGAAAGGGACAGCCCCGCTGTTCTTCCGGTCAAGAAACCAGCCGAACCTCCGCTGAAGGAGCACAGGGAAACCATACAGCGTGGAGAGACGCTATCGGATATTCTTCCTAAGTATGACTTTGAACCCCGCGACATCCATCAACTCAGAGAAGAAACCAAGACCGTTTATGACCTGGCAAAAATCAAAGCCGGACATGCCATTCGTTTCTATTGCCACTCGGACGGCCGGACGGTTTGTCTGGAATATGATATCGATCAGGAAACATATCTGCATATTGAAAAGCAGCACCAATCTTACCAGGCCGAAATCAGGCGGTTCCCCATAGATATCCAAAATAAACTTTTGTGGGGTGTCATCGAAAACAATCTCATATCCGCCGTAAATAAGCTGGGAGAAAAAGACCAGCTCGCCATCAATCTGGCTGATATATTCGCCTGGGATGTTGATTTCTATGCTGATATCCGGCCGGGAGATTCTTTTAAAATCATCTTTGAAAAAAAATACCTGGAAAACGAATTCACGGCTTACGGCCGCATCCTGGCCGCTGAATTCACAAACAGGGGCCGGTCATTCCAGGCTTTCCGTTACAGATATCCCGACACGGAAAAATGGGATTATTTCACTTTTGAAGGCCAATCCCTTCGCAAGGAGTTTCTTAAATC